>JBIKMO010000224.1:0-7411 GCA_044359175.1 Burkholderiaceae bacterium
GCGCCGCGCGGTAGCCGGCGGTCGCGTGGATCGCGGCGAACACGGGCAGCGGCGACGCGAGCGCTGCGAGCCGGCCGCGGCGGTCCCCGGGTACGGTCCGCCATTCGACCGGGTCGTCGACCGGAACCACGGTGCCGGGCTTCGGGGCGTGACCGAGCACGCGGACCCGCGCGCCGGTCGCGGCCAAGGCGCGGGCCAGGGACGCCGTGTAGATGCGGTCACCCGAGTCGATCGGGAACGGCAGCTCCCGGGCGAGCCACAACACCCTCATCCGAGCCGCCCGAACAGCGTCTGGCGCCACATCAGCCCGCAGCTCAGCATCACCGCGACGAAGGCGAGCCCCGGCAGCACCATCAGCGCGACGCCCGACAGGTGTGCGCCGGACACGCCCCATCCTGCGCCCAGGGCGAGCAGCCACGCGGCAACGATCGGGGACAGGTCTCGGAGCACGGTACCCCGGTCGAGCCGGATCCGCCGCCCGATGCGCGCGAGCGCGGGCCAGAGCATCACCGCCTGAACCGCGCCGAGCGCGATCACCATGGGCATCAGGCCGAGGGCCGCGCCGCCGAAGATCGCCGCCACCTGCAGCAGCGAGGAGCGCGCCGACAACCCGCCGGCCTCCCCGGCCGCACCGATCGCCACCAGCACTTGAATCGCTACGGTGGCCAGTGCGCCGAACGCGCTGAGCGCCGCCATCGCCTGCAGCGGCAGCACCGCGTCGCGCCACTCGTCGCCGAAGAGCAGCGGCACCAGCGCGGGCGCAGCCATCATCAGTCCGCCGAAGCACAGCAGGCAGGCGTAGGCGGTCAGCCGGAACGCGCGCCGCACCGCGGCCGCGACCTTGGCGGGTTCGCCCTGCAGCCGCGAGAGCACGACCAGCCCGAGGTCGCCGATCGAATGCGTCGTGAGCAGCTGGACCGAAAATACCAACCGAGCCACGAGAAAGTAGACGCCGACCTCGTGGTCGGTCACGAACAGCCCGAGGGCGATCGCATCGAAGCGACGCGTCGAGTGCATCAGGAAGCCGCCCACCAGTACCGGTCGCGCCACCTCGACCAGGGATTCGACCGCGTCGCGCGAGAACCGAAGCGGCCACGGCCGCACCGGCGAGAAGCGGAACACCAGCAGCGTGCCGATCAGCGTCCCCACCCACTGCTGCGCGACCAGCGCCCACGGTCCCCACTCGCGTTGCGCCAGCACGATCGCCACGACGCCGCCGATCGAGGTGGCGCACAGCGTCCGGATCGCGATCGCACGAAACTCGAACCGGCGCCTGAGGATCGCGTGCAGCGGCAGCATCGCGGCCTGCAGCACGAGCACCGGCGCCAGCGCCACAAGGATCACGGGAAAGTGGCTGCGCTCGAGCAGCCAGCCCAGGGGCCATGCCACGGCGACGATCGCCAGCACGAGCGCGCAGCCCCCAATGAGGCTCAGCGTGAGCGCCGAGCGCACTTGCTCGTCGTCCAAGTTGGAGGCCTGGATCAGCGCGTCCGGCAGTCCGCGGTGCAGCACGACCGCCGCGAGCTGCACGATCGCTCCCGCGATCGCGACGACCCCGAACTCCTCGGGCACCAGCAGCCGGGCCATCACCAGGAAGCTCAGGAACGAGATGCCCTCGCTCCCGGCCATCTCGACCGCCCGCCACGCGGCACTGCGGGCGACGTTCGCGCGATCGATCACCGGGGCTCCGTGCGGTGGACGGCGTCAGCGGGCATACGCGGCGATCCGATCGACCAGGAACGACGAGGGAAACGGCGTGGTCCGGTCCGGGTCCGGGATCCACGCCGGATCCCTGCTGCCGACCCCCAGGTTGGCCAGCAGGTACATCGGCTCGTGGATCCGGTGGCCGACGTGCTCGAACATCCGGCGACCCTCGACGTGGAACGAGATCCGCCGCTCGGTCCATTCGCAAGCGAAGGTTCGGAACCCGTCGGCCGCAGGCGGCGGCAGCCTCATCCAGCCGCTGCTCGCGCCGTCGCGCCCGGGCCCGGGCTCGTGGACGCTGAAGATCGCCTCGCCCGGCCGGTCGCCGGAGGCTTCGAACACGTCGATCTCCGGCGGCCACGCGTCGCGCTTGGGCAGCAGCCAGAACGCCGGCCAGAACCCGCGCCCCAGAGGCAGCTTCGCGCGGATCTCGAACCAGCCGTAGCGCTGCCAGTGCGTGAACTCCGTCGTGATCGTGCCGGACGTGTAGCGCTGACCCCAGAGCGCCCCCACCGCCTGCGGCGGCGTGCGGTCGGCGGTGATCGACAGCACGCCGTCGCGGATCGCGAACGGCTGGATGCCGAGGGGCTCACGCCCCTTGCCGGCCACCTGCGGATCGACGTAGACCTGTTTCTCGCCGTTGATGAAGTCCTTGCGCGGGTGGCGGTAACGGCTGCGCCATGCGGGAGCCTCCGGGCGGCCGCCGTCCGCGTCCTCGTTGATGCGCCCGACGTCGGCGTCGTCGAACTCGTCGACGAACACGGGTCGGTAGCCTTCGGGCCGCCCGGTCGACCCCGTGGCCCGGGCGGCGTTGCTGCGGGCCACGGCCGACGGGCCTCGCGCGACGAAGACCGCGGCAGAACCGGCGATCCACGCGCGACGCGGGGTTCGAAGCGCGAGCATGCGGATCAGTGGTCGTTGTAGACCGACCCGACGACCTGCACGTCCAGCTCCCTGAGCGTCGCGTCGAGGTCGACCAGACGCTCGACCGGCGTACGGTCGCGGCGGGCCACCAGCAGCGCGCCTCGGGTGCGCTGCGACACCCACTGGGAATCGGCGGAGTCGGCAGCGGCGGACGTGTCGATCAGGATGATCGAATACCGGGTCGCCAGCTCGGCGAGCAGCGCGTCGAAGCTGGGGCGGGCGAGCAGCTCCTGCGGGTTGGGCGGCATCACGCCGGCCGGCAGCACGGACAGCCCCGGCACCCCGGGCACGTCGGCGATCGCCTCCGTTCCGGCGCGCTCCGCGAGGATCGCGGCCAGTCCACGCCGCTGACGGATGCGAAACAGCACGTGCTGGGTCGGATGCCTGAGGTCGGCGTCGATCAGCAGGGTCCGCTGCCCCATCTGCGCGAACGCCACCGCCAGGTTCGATGCGATGAAGCTGCGGCCCTCGCCTCGTCCGACCCCGGTGATCGCGAGCGCCGGCCGTGCGGGCATCCGCGTGAACCACCGCAGCATCAGCTGGCTGCGCAACGCGCGCATCGCCTCGCCGATGCGGCTGGCGGGCCGGAACGCCACCACCACGCGCGAGGACACGGACCGGTCGCCGGCCCGCAGAAACGGATAGTCGTACTGGCGTGCGAGCGACTCCGCGACCTCGCTGCGCCGGATCAGCCCGAGGCGACGCGCGACGTCGCCGAACCGTCCGCCCTGCTGGCGCTGCTGATCGAGCACCCGGGTCACGTCGGCCGGCGTCATGTAGCCGCCGTCGACCAGCAGCGAGCCGATCCGCCGCTGGTCGCGATCGCCGGCGACGGGCTGCAGCGCGTCGGTCTGCGCCGCGTCGGGTGCAGTCGCCTGACCGCCCTCGGACCGTGCGTTCGTCGGGGGTCTCATCGTCCGAGGCTCCTCAGCGGCCCGTCGGCCTCGAGCGCAGGTACGAGCCGACTCGCCCGCGGCAGCGTGCTCGCACGGCCGACCCCGCGGCCGCCCGGCACCACGACGAGCACCGGTGCCGGGATCGCGTCGATCAGGTCCGCAACGGCGCGCACCGGTCGCGATCGCTGCTCGAGCAGCAGCGCCACGGCCGCCCCCAGCAGCAGGCCGAAGAGCACGCCGCCGGCGACGTTCAGCACCGGCTTCGGGCTGGCCGCCTCGACCGGCGTCACCGCGGCGGTCAGCAGCGCGACGTTGGTCTGGCGACTCTGGCTCTCCAGCGTCGTGGTCACCTGGCGCTGCGCAACGGTCTCCAGGTTCCGGCGCGCGGTTTGCACGTCGTCCTGCAGCACCGCGAGCTCGTCGCGCAGCCCTCGGATCTTCAGCACCTTGGCGCGTTGCTCCTCGAGTGCGCGGCGCACCTCGGCCAGTCGGCGTGCGTTGATCGCGCCCGAGGTCCGCACGCCTTG
Source organism: Burkholderiaceae bacterium (assembly GCA_044359175.1). Classification (GTDB taxonomy): domain Bacteria; phylum Pseudomonadota; class Gammaproteobacteria; order Burkholderiales; family Burkholderiaceae_E; genus UBA4615. The sequence goes on from JBIKMO010000224.1 coordinate 4,052, forward strand.
GGCGTAGCGGTCGACCTCGGCGTCGAGCTTGGTGCGCAGCGTCGCGACCTCCGACTCCAGGCGCTGGTACTCGGGGTGGGCTTCGGCGAGCTGGAGCTTCGCGCGCGCCAGCCGGGCGTCGGCCTCGGCGAGGTCGCCGCGCAGCTTCTGGACGAGGCGGCTCTCCAGCGTCTCCGGAAGCGCGCCGGCGCCGCCCCGAGCCGCGGCTGCGCCGCGCGACTGGCTGTCGGCGACCAGCCCCTGCAGGTTCGCCAGCTGACTCGACAGCTCGACCAGGCGAGTCTGCTCGATGTCCAGCCGCTCGTCGGTCGAGGAGATCGCATTGGTGCGCTGGAATCCGGACAGGCGGGCCTGCGCGCGCTCCAGCAGCTCCCTGGCCTGCGCGCGCTGGGACTCGAAGAACGCGGCGTTCTGCTGTGCGGGTTCGACCCGCAGCACGATCGACGTCTGCAGATACGCGCTCGCGAACGCATTGGCCAGCCGGGCGGCCTCCCGCGGATCGCTGGAGCGCATCGAGATCCGGATGATGTTGCCCTCGCGGGAGCTGCGCACGTCGAGGTCCTTCTGAAGCCGCTTGGGTAGCCAGCTCGCAAAGTCCTTGCGCCCTCCGGTCTCGTCGTCCCAGCGCTGCTGCCACAGCGTGGAATCGGTCAGACCGAGCGCATCGACCACCGCGCGGGCGACCCGTTCGCTCTCGACGATCTCCACCTGGGTGGCCATGTAGCCGGCCAGGGCCTGTTGGGGCAGCGCGGTACCCATCACCGGATCCGGTGCCTTCAGGTCGACGATGACCTCGGCGGTCGCGGCGTACCGCTTAGGCAGCGCCAGGCTCGCGATCGCCGCCAGCGCGGCGACCACGAGCATGCCGGCGAGCACGACCGCGCGTCGGGCCCACAGGATGCGCAGCAACTGATTCGGTGTCATCGTGGTGGTGGAGGCGAAGCGGCTTTGACGCGCGGAGACTTCCGCAGCTCGTTCGAGTCTACGACCGTCGATCCACCCGCGCCGTCACATCCGTCACGCTTGCGTGCAGGGCGGCGAGCGTCAACGCCCACCCGCCCAGCGGCCGGATCGTGCCGGCCCGCGCGTCGGGTAGCATCCGCCCACGACGACGCCCACCGATGACCCGTCCACCGCTCAGCGATGCTGCGCACACCGGCCCTGCGGGCCGACCGCTTGCCGCAGGCAAGGTCCGGCCCACCGCGCTGGTCGTCGGCGCCGGCTGGGCCGGACTGACGGCTGCGGTCGGTCTGACCGCAACCGGTTGGCAGGTCGATCTGCTCGACGCAGCGCCTCGGGCCGGAGGACGGGCGCGCGCGGTCGAGGTGCGCTTCGGCGCGGCGCGGGTGGCGGTCGACAACGGCCAGCACCTGCTGATCGGCGCGTATCGGGACACGCTGGCGCTGCTGGCTCGGGTCGGGGTCGACGCCAGCAGCGTGCTGTCGCGGACCCCGCTGCGCCTGCGCGGCCCGGGCGGACTCGATCTCCGGGCGGCTCCCCTGCCCGCGCCGCTGAACCTGGCGTGGGCGGTGCTGCGTGCACGCGGCCTGTCCTGGGCCGAACGGCGCGCGATGGTCTCGCTGGTCGCGGCGCTGCGCCTGAGCGGACCGCAGGCGGTCCCCGACGGCGCCACGGTCGACGGATGGCTCGCCGCACGGCGCCAGCCGCAGTCGCTGCGGAGGCGGATCTGGGAGCCGCTGTGCATCGGGGCGCTGAACACGCCGCCGGAGCGCGCCTGTGCACGCACCTTCGCCCGCGTGCTGTGCGACGCGCTGCTCGCGAGGGCGAGCGACAGCGATTTCCTGCTGCCGGTGGCGACGCTCTCCGAGGTGCTGCCCGATCCGACGGTCGGATGGCTGACCGCCCATGGCGCGCGGGTCCGGCTGCGCACGCCGTGCCGGGCGCTCGAACCGACCGATCGGGACGGCTGGATCGCACGGACCGACGACGGACCGCTGGCGGCCGACCGGGTGGTGCTCGCCACGCCGCCCAGGCACGTGGGTCGGCTGCTCGGCGAGCACCTGGATCACGCCACCCGGGCCCGACTCGACGCGTTCGCCCACGAGTCGATCGCCACCGTGTGGCTCGCCTGGGATGCGCCGGTCGTGCTGCCCGAGGTGACGATGCTCGAGGAGGACGTCGCCTCCGGCGGTTTCGGGCAGTGGCTGTTCCGCCGCGAACGGCACGCGCCGGACGGTCCGCGTTCGCTGGCCGGGGTCGTCGTGAGTGCCGCTGGCCGCGGCGAGGTGCAGCCCGAGCGACTCGCGCGGGCGGTGGCCCGCCAGGTGACCGCGCAGACCGGCTGCCCGCCGCCCGATCACGCGCGGGCGATCGTCGAGCGGCAAGCCACCATCCGCTGCGATCCGGCGCGGCCGCGCTTCGAGCCGCACACCCTCGCCAAGACCCTGCGCGGGATCGCCCTGGCCGGAGACTGGTGCTGGCCCGCGTATCCGGCAACGCTCGAATCTGCGGTGCGAAGCGGGGATGCGGCAGCCCGATGGCTGACGACCGGGCGTCTGACGAAAGCTTGAGCGTTCGGCGCGGCGCGACTCACCAGGCCGCAACCAGCGCCTGGTCGATGCGGTCCACGCCCACGACCTCGAGCCCCTCGATGGCTTTCCGGGGCACGTTCGCGGCAGGCGCGATCACCCGGGCGAACCCGAGCTTCGCCGCCTCGCGCAACCGCTCCTGGCCCCGCGGCGAAGGGCGGATCTCGCCCGCGAGACCCACTTCGCCGAACACCGCCAGCCCGCGTGGCAGCGGCCGGTCCTTGAGCGACGAGACGATCGCGAACAGCACCGCCAGGTCGGCCGCCGGTTCGCCGACCTTGACGCCGCCCACGGCGTTCACGAACACGTCCTGGTCGTAGCACGCGATGCCGGCGTGCCGGTGCAGTACCGCGAGCAGCATCGCCAGCCGGGCCGGTTCCAGGCCCACCGTGAGGCGCCGCGGATTGGGCACGTGAGCGGTGTCGACCAGCGCCTGCACCTCGACCAGCAGCGGTCGTGTGCCCTCCTGGGTGATCAGCACGCACGAGCCGGCGACCTGGCGGTCGTGCTGCGACAGGAACAGCGCCGACGGATTGGCTACGCCGCGCAGACCCCGGTCGGTCATCGCGAACACCCCCAGCTCGTTGACCGCACCGAACCGGTTCTTGACCGCGCGCACGAGTCGAAACGACGAGTGGGCGTCGCCCTCGAAGTACAGCACCGTGTCGACCATGTGCTCGAGCACCCGCGGACCCGCGAGGGTGCCCTCCTTGGTCACATGCCCGATCATCACCATCGCCACTCCGGTCTGCTTGGCCAGGCGCGTCAGCTGTGCGGCGCAGTCGCGGACCTGCGCGACCGACCCGGGGGC
>JBIKMO010000040.1:0-23623 GCA_044359175.1 Burkholderiaceae bacterium
CGGGGCCGCCCGGTGCGGCCCCGGGGGGCGCACCCGCGGGGGCGCCGCCCTCTGCCGCGCCGCTGAGCGGTACGGCGAGCGCCACCGCCGACACCGGATCGGGCGCCAGCGCGGCCGGAGCGGACGCTGCGATGACCCGCGCGGCCGAGGCGCTGGTGCATGACACCGAGCTCGCGGATCTGCTCGGGCGCCATCCGATGGCTGCGCGCGCGCCACCCGAGTCCGCTCACCGCCACGCGGGTGCGCTCGCCCGTCCGAGCGCGCTGGAACGCGACGCGGTCGCGTTCGCCCACCACGTGGGCGTGGCGCCGTACACCCGCGAGGCACGTCGGCAGTTCTTTGCCGCGTTGCGATTCCGGATGCTCGAGGCGAACGCGAACCCCGCGCAGCTGGCGACGCTCGACCTGGTCGGCGCGATGTTCGACTACACGATCGACGACGCGAGGATGCCGGAGGCCGCCAAGCCGCTGCTGTGGCGGCTGCAGCACCCGGCCGTGACGCTGGTCGCACTGGATGCAGGGTTCCTCGGGGACGACCGGCGCTCACTGCGGCGTCTGGTCGAGCACGTCGCCGCGATCTCGCTCGCGTATGCGGACGACGTCGTGCCGGGCAGCGAACTGCACCGTCGCCTGGACACGGTGGTGCGGGCGGTCGAGGTGGTCTCGCACGCGTTCCAGTCTCGCTCGTCGGTGCTGGGCGAGCAGGTCCGGCGCGAGTACGACCGGGCGCAGCAAGGCGTCGCGCAGCTGGTCTCGCGCGTCGAGAAGGACCGTCGAGCGCTCGAGGCGACGCCCGCTCGCCGCAACCGGCGGGACTTCACGCGACGGCCCTCGACCGCGCGCGAGCAGGACGTCACTCAGCGGCTGCATGCCCGGCTCGACGAACGGCTGCGGGGCCGTGACGTGCCCGAGTCGGTACGGGACTTCCTGCACGGGGCGTGGCTCCGCCAGCTGCGTACCGCGGTCCTGCGGGATGGCGAGGACAGCCCCGCCTACCGCGTCGCGATGCAGGTGGTCGACGACCTTCTGTGGACCCTGGACGGCGGGGGGCGCCGCGCGAGTCGCCGCCAGCTCGCGGTCCGGATTCCGCCGCTGCTCAAGCTGCTGACGCAAGGCATCCGCGACATCGGGGCGCGCCCGGATGACTACCGCGCGTTCCTGGACGAGCTGTTCGTGATCCACCTGCGCCGGATGCAGCGAGACCCGCGCGACGCCGCGTCCGAGGCGGCTGAGTCGACCCGGCCGCGCAGGGCCGACGACGGCGGGTCGCCGGATGACCCCGCGACCGAGCCTCCCGTGCTGCAGGAGCGGATCGCCGAGCCGCCGCCCGCACCGCAGCCGCCGCCCGCCGAGCGTGACGCTCAGGCCGCACCCGAACCCCGCGGTTTCGCCGGCGACGACGGTGGGGGCACGGGCGAACAGCGGCTGCTCACCGTGCTGAGCACCGTGGACCTGAACGACTTCCCGGCCACGCCGGAGCGTCTGAGGCTCGATCCGGACGAGGCGATCGCCCGGCTGCGTCGTGGCGACTGGCTGGAGCTGGTCGGGCGCGACGGCCTGCCGCAGGAGGTCAAGGTGGCGTGGATCAACGCGAGGCGCACGGTCGTGCTGCTGGTGCGGCGGCCCGACCGCCGCACGCTGTCGCTGCGCACCGCGGAGCTGCACCAGCGCTTCGCGCAGCGGCGGGCCTTGCTGATCGTCTGAGGCGCGCGCCCGCGGTCGCTCGAAGTCAGCGCGCGGGAAACGTGACGATGTGGTCGGCCGCGAACCGGATCCCGATCGCCTCGCCGATCCGGTGATCGTGATGGCTGGGGACCAGCGCGAGCAGTCGCTGGCCGCTGGGCAGCTGCAGCGTGTAGAGGAACTGCGCCCCGCGGAACGCCTTGCGCAGCACGGTTGCCTGGATCGGGCTGGCGTCGTCGTGCACCACGTCGTCCGGCCGCAGCAGCACCAGCAGTTCGCCCCCCGGTCCGGCGCTCGCTTCGGCCCGGACGCGGTCTTCGCGCTGCACGATCGGCAGCGCGCCGAGTTCGACTTCGATCCGCGGGGGGCCGCCGTCGTCGACGATCCAGCCGCGCAGGAACACGCCCATGCCGACGAAGTCCGCGACCGAGCGACTCCTCGGATGGTGGTAGAGGCGATACGCATCATCCCACTGCGCGATCCGCCCTCCCTCCATGACCCCCACCGTGTCGGCTAGGGCGAACGCCTCGTACTGGTCGTGCGTGACCATCAGCGTGGTCGTTCCGTGACCCTTGAGGATGTCGCGCAGCTCCGCGGCCAGCGTCTCTCGCAGGTCGGGATCGAGGTTGGAGAACGGTTCGTCCAGCAGCAGCAGCGCCGGGGTCGGGGCGAGCGCGCGCGCGAGGGCTACGCGCTGCTGCTGGCCGCCCGACAATTCGTGCGGGAACCGGTGACGCGCATCGGGCAGCCCGACCAGGGCCAGCATGTCGTCTACCCGTCGGCGGCGCTGCGCACCGCGGGTGCGCCGCAATCCGAAGCCGACGTTGTCGGCGACGCTCAGGTGCGGGAAGAGGGCGTAGTCCTGGAAGACTACGCCGACGCCGCGGCGCTCGGGCGGCAGCATCGCGGTCGGCGTCGTGACCACGTCGCTTCCGATCCGGATCGTGCCAGCGTCTGGGCGCACGAAGCCCGCGACCGCACGCAACGCGGTGGTCTTGCCGCAGCCGGAACTGCCGAGCAGGCAGCCGATCTCCCCGCCGGCGAGTGCGAAGGTCAGCCGGTCGAGCACCTGACGGCGGCCGCCTTCGCCGTCGAAGCCGACCACGAGGCCGTCGACCTGCAGCGAGCGCGACACGGCGGTTGCGCTCGCGTCGGCTGGACGCCCTGCCGCGACCGCCCCGGACGGCTGCGGCTCGTGCGGGCCCGACGGCGGAACCGAGTTCACGAGTTGATGCCTATAATTCTCATTCGCATGGACGATTGTAGCCCGAGGCCCGGCGCGGTCCGCACGCCGTTCGAATGCCGATGACGCGCTCGCCGCTCGGCTGGGTCGCGACCGCGGCGGCGCTGCTGGTGCTCGCGCCGATCGCCGCGCTGGTGCTGATCGCGGTGCAGCCTACGGGTGCCGAGGCGCTGCAGCACCTGGCCTCGACCGTACTGCCCCGCTACACGCTGACCTCGGTCCTGCTGCTCGCCCAGGTCTCGGTCTTCGTGCTGCTGCTGGGCGTGGGCGCGGGCTGGCTGGTGGCGGCCTTCGACTTCCCTGGCCGCCGTGGCTTGGAGGTCGCGATGATCCTGCCGTTGGCCATGCCCGCTTTCGTACTCGCCTACGCATACACCGACTTCCTGGACGTGAGCGGGCCGCTGCAGACCTGGTTGCGTTCGGTCACCGGTTGGGCGATCGGCGGCTACTGGTTCCCCGAGGTCCGGTCGCTGACCGGCGCCGCGCTGTTCCTCGCGCTCGCCCTGTACCCGTACGTGTACATGCTCGCGCGCAACGCATTCGCCGAGCGCAACGAGTCGCTCGCCGAAGCGGCCCGTTCGCTCGGCACGCCAGCCCCGTGGGTCTGGTGGCGCGTCACCTGGCCGGTCGCGCGGCCTGCGGTTGCCGCGGGGCTCGCGCTGGTGATGATGGAGACGCTGGCCGACTTCGGGACCGTCAGCTTCTTCGCGGTCGACACCTTCTCGGCGGGCATCTATCGCGCCTGGCAGGGGCTGGGGGACCGCACGGCGGCTGCGCGACTGTCGCTGGTGCTGCTCGCGGCGGTTCTGCTGTTGATCTGGGCGGAACGTCGGATGCGGGGTCGGATGGCGTTCCACGCCCGGGGCGCGAGGCCGGCGCGGGTGCGTCGTCTGCGCGGCCCGCGGGGCTGGCTCGCATCCGTGGCCTGCTCGGTGCCGGTGCTCGCGGGATTCGTGCTGCCGTCGGTGCTCCTCGTGCGTGCCTGGTGGGTCCAGGGCGGCGGCCTGGACCCGCGCGTGCTGTCGTGGGCGGCGAACACCGCGGTGCTGTCGGCGGTCGCGGTCATGATCGTGGTGCCGCTCGCGGCTGCGCTCGCCTATGCGATCCGCGTCGTCCAGGCGCGCTGGATCGGGCCGCTCGCGGCGGTGGCCGCGTGCGGCTATGCGGTTCCAGGCATCGTGCTCGGGGTCGGTCTGCTCGCGGTGGTCGGTGCCTTCGACCGGGCTGCGGCGGTCGTGCCCGGGGCCGGGTTGCTTCTCGGCGGGACGGCGGTCGCGGTCGTGTACGCGTACTGCGTGCGCTTCTTCGCGGTCGCGCTGCACGGCCTGGACGCATCGCTCAAGCGGATCGCGCCGTCGATGGACGCGAGTGCGCGAACCCTCGGCGCGGGCCCGTTCGAGGTGCTGCGCCGCGTGCACTGGCCGCTGCTCAGGCCCAGCGTCGCGACCGCGGCGCTGCTGGTGTTCGTCGATTGTCTGAAGGAGCTGCCCGCGACCCTGGTGCTCAGGCCGTTTGACTTCGATACGCTGGCCGTGGTCGCCTACCAGTTCGCGAGCGACGAGCGGCTGGCCGAGGCCGCCGTGCCGTCGCTTCTGATCGTCGTGGTGGGCCTGCTGCCGGTGAGCGTGCTGGCCCGCAGCTTCCGGCGCGGGTAAGCGCTGCGGCGCGTCAGCTGCCGCCGCGCCAGGGCAGCGACCCGAGCAGCGGCCAGACCACCGTCGCCCAGGAGCCCACGGCGAGCAGCAGCGACAGCATCACCGCCGCACTGCCCAGGTCTTTGGCGCGGCCCGACAGCGCGTGGCGCTCGACGCCCACCCGGTCGACCGCCGCCTCGATCGCCGAGTTCAGCAGCTCGACCACCAGCACGAGGCCCAGCGAGCCGATCAGCGCGAGCCGCTCCAGCGGCGTCACGGGCAGCCACAGCGCCAGCGGTACCAGCACCGCACACGCCGCAGCCTCCTGGCGGAACGCGGCCTCGTTGCGCCAGGCCTCGCGGAATCCGGCGATCGAGTAGCGCAGCGCGCCGGGCAGGCGGCCCAGGCCGCCGCGGCTCTTGAAGGGACTGTCGGTCGGCATGCGAGTCTCCCGGACCCGGTGCCGCGCCGGCGGCGGCCTCGGATCAGCCGACGGCCCGCTCGGGAACCGGAGAGCGCTCGGCGGCCGGACTCGTCCCGAACGCGTTCGGGGCCCAGTGGATCACCCGCAGCTCGCCGTCGGTGGTCTCGACCAGCGCGGTGAGGCTCTCCACCCAATCGCCGTCGTTGCAGTACAGGATACCGTCGATCGTCCGGATCTCGGCCTTGTGGATGTGACCGCAGACCACGCCGTCGTAGCCGCGGCGACGAGCCTCCGCCGCCAGCGTCCGCTCGAAGTCGCTGATGAAGCCGACCACGTTCTTGACCTGGTGTTTGAGGTAGTGCGACAGCGACCAGTAGCCCAGCCCCATCCGGTGCCGGACTCGGGCGAGGTGATGGTTCAGCCAGAGCGCCATCGTGTACGCATGGTCGCCAAGCCAGGCAAGCCAACGAGCGTGCCGGATCACGTCGTCGAACAGGTCGCCGTGAACCAGCCACAGGCGCTTGCCGTCGAGGGTCACGTGTTCGGCTTCCTCGGCGATCTCGATGCCGCCGAACGACAGGCCGCCGAACTGGCGCACCGACTCGTCGTGGTTGCCCGGGACGTAGATCACGCGGGTCCCCTTGCGGGCCTTGCGCAGCACCTTCTGGACGACGTCGTTGTGTTGCTGCGGCCAGTACCAGCGGCTGCGCAGCTGCCAGGCGTCGAGCACGTCGCCGATCAGGTACAGCGAGTCGGACTCGTGCGAGCGCAGGAAATCCAGCAGGTAGGCCGATTTACACCCGGGCGTGCCGAGGTGCAGGTCCGAGATGAACACCGCACGGTAGCGGGTCGGGGCGGGCTCGATGGGCAGATCGCTGGCATCCACAGTCGTGCAGCTTGCGTGCCGGTGGTGACGCGCCGATGACAAAAACGATGAGCTTTGCCCTGCAAGTGTCTGATTCGGCGCTTTTCCCCCGGGCTCACTCCGGCCCGCGGTTCGACATTGCGGCCGCGATCGTGCTATCGTTTGAGGTTCGCAGGCGCGTAGCTCAGCTGGTTAGAGCACCACCTTGACATGGTGGGGGTCGTTGGTTCGAGTCCAATCGCGCCTACCAGTTCCCCGCGGCAGCGGGTCGCACGGGTGCATGCGACCGGGCGGGCCCGGGCGGGCATCCCTCCCGGTCGGACGAGGCCCGGCCTGGCGGGGTCGCCGGCGCGGGAAAGTGCGGTGTGGCCGCACTCTTTTTTCGTCCGGCCCCGAGAGGACGCGAGCGTGATCCGCATCACCCTGCCCGATGGTTCGGTTCGTGACTACCCGGCGCCGCCGACCGTGGCCGAGGTGGCCGCCTCGATCGGTCCTGGCCTCGCGAAGGCGGCGCTCGCCGGGAGAGTCGACGGACGCCTGGTCGATACGTCCCACCGAATCGCCGGCGATGCTCGCGTCGCGATCGTCACTGACAGGGAGCCCGACGGGCTCGAGGTGATCCGCCACTCGACCGCGCACCTGCTCGCCTACGCGGTGAAGGAGTTGTTCCCTGACGCGCAGGTGACCATCGGCCCAGTGATCGACGACGGCTTCTACTACGACTTCTCGTACCAGCGCCCGTTCACGCCGGAGGATCTCGAGGCGATCGAGCGAAAGATGACCGAGCTTGCGCGCCGCGACGAGCCGGTGACCCGCGAGGAGTGGGAGCGCGACGCCGCGGTCAGCTTCTTCGAGTCGATCGGGGAGAGGTACAAGGCGGAGATCGTTGCGTCGATCCCCCAGGGCGAGCCGATCGGCGTGTACCGCGAAGGCGCCTTCGTCGACCTGTGCCGCGGGCCGCACGTGCCGTCCACCGGTCGGCTCAAGGTCTTCAAGCTGATGAAGCTGGCCGGTGCGTACTGGCGCGGGGACGCGCGCAACGAGATGCTGCAGCGGATCTACGGCACCGCCTGGGCGCGCAAGGAGGACCAGGACGCATACCTGCACCGGCTCGAAGAGGCCGAGCGGCGAGACCACCGCAAGCTGGGGCGCCAGCTCGACCTGTTCCACCTGCAGGACGATGCCCCCGGCATGGTCTTCTGGCACCCGAAAGGCTGGGCGCTCTGGCAGCAGATCGAGCAGTACATGCGGCGTGTCTACCAGGACCACGGTTACCAGGAGATCCGCTGCCCGCAGATTCTCGACCGCACGCTCTGGGAGAAGTCGGGCCACTGGGAGAACTACAAGGACCACATGTTCACCACCGCGTCGGAGCACCGCGACTACGCGGTCAAGCCGATGAACTGTCCGGGACACGTGCAGGTCTTCAACACCGGGCTGCGCAGCTACCGCGACCTGCCGCTGCGCTACGGTGAGTTCGGCTCGTGCCATCGCAACGAGCCTTCGGGCGCGCTGCACGGCATCATGCGCGTGCGCGGATTCGTGCAGGACGACGGTCACATCTTCTGTACCGAGGACCAGATCCTCGACGAGTGCGTCGCCTACACCAGCCTGTTGCACACGGTCTATCGCGACTTCGGCTTCACCGACATCGTCTACAAGGTGGCCACCCGTCCGGCCAAGCGCGTCGGTGCCGACGATCTCTGGGACAAGGCCGAGCATGCGCTCATGGAATCGCTGCGCCGCGCCGGATGCGAATTCCAGGTCGCGGCCGGCGACGGCGCGTTCTACGGCCCCAAGATCGAGTACACGCTGCATGACGCGATCGGCCGCGCCTGGCAGTGCGGCACGATCCAGGTGGACTTCTTCATGCCGCAGCGCCTGGGTGCCGAGTACGTGGCCGAGGACAATACCCGGCGACACCCGGTGATGCTGCATCGCGCGATCGTCGGCTCGCTCGAGCGGTTCATCGGAATCCTGATCGAAGAGCACGCGGGAGCCTTCCCGGCGTGGCTGGCACCGGTGCAGGCGGTGGTCGCGAGCATCACCGAGGCCCACGCCGCCTACGCTGCCGACGTTGCCCAAACGCTGAAAAAACAAGGGTTTAGGGTTCAGAGCGACTTGAGGAACGAAAAGATCGCGTATAAGATCCGCGAACACAGCCTGCAAAAGGTGCCCTACGTGCTCGTGGTCGGTGACAAGGAGCGGCAGGCTGGGCAAGTCGCCGTTCGTGCTCGCGGCGGCGTCGATCTGGGTCCTATGCCCACCGACGCATTCAGCCGACGCCTCGCCGAGGACGTCGCCACCCGCAAGGCCTGACCGGCCGGGCGCGGCGGCGTCCGGCGCGGCGTTCGCTCTCGCGCGCACGCCCGGCGTTCGATTCACGAACCCGGAGAAACCAGCATCGCTACTGCTCAAGAGCGCGATCGCCCGCACCGCATCAACGGCGAGATCAACGTACCCGAACTGCGCCTGATGGGCGTGGACAACCAGCCGCTGGGCATCGTGCCCACGCGTGAGGCGCTGAGGTTGGCCGAGGAAGCCGACGTCGACCTCGTGGAGATCGCCCCCACCGCCCAGCCGCCGGTCGCGCGGCTCATGGACTATGGCAAGTTCAAGTACCAGGAACAGAAGCGCGCCGCCGAGGCCCGGGCCAAGCAGAAGATCATCCAGGTCAAGGAGGTCAAGTTCCGCCCGGGTACCGACGACAACGACTACAACGTCAAGTTGCGCAACCTGAATCGGTTCCTGGAAGAGGGCGACAAGGCGAAGATCACGTTGCGCTTCCGCGGTCGCGAAATGGCGCACCAGGAATTCGGCGTGCGTCTGCTCGAACGGATCCGAACCGATCTGGACGCAGTCGGCCAGGTCGAGTCGATGCCGAAGCTGGAAGGCCGCCAGATGATCATGATCATCGCGCCGAAGAAGAAGAAGTAGGGTTCTGCTATGATTGAGGGTTCCCCGGGCAGACGTTGGCCTGGGGTGCGCCGCTCGGGTCTTCGAAGTGCTGTCAGCGCAGCTCGCGCCCAGCCACCTCGCAGCGGCCAGGTACGGAGCGGCCATGCCCAAGATGAAGACGAAGAAGAGCGCTGCGAAGCGCTTCCGGGTTCGCGCCAGCGGCTCGATCAAGCGGGGTCAGGCGTTCAAGCGCCACATCCTCACGAAGAAGTCGACGAAGAACAAGCGCCAGCTGCGCGGCGCGGTCGACGTCAACGCCTCGGACGTGGTGAGCGTCCGGGCCATGATGCCGTACGCATAACCGGAGACCGACATGCCTCGAGTCAAGCGCGGCGTCACGGCCCGTGCCCGTCACAAGAAGATCATTGCGCTCGCCAAGGGCTACCGCGGCCGGCGCAACAACGTGTACCGGATCGCCAAGCAGGCGGTCATGCGGGCGGGGCAGTATGCGTACCGCGACCGTCGCACACGTAAGCGCGTCTTCCGGTCGCTCTGGATCGCCCGCATCAACGCCGCAGCCCGCGAGCACGGCATCAGCTACAGCCGCTTCATCGCTGGGCTCGGCCGCTCCGACATCGGTCTGGACCGCAAGGTGCTGGCCGAGCTGGCGGTCAACGACAAGCCGGCATTCGCCGCGATCGTGGCGCGCGTGAAGGCCTCGATCGGCGCGTGATCGGCTGCCGCACCGGTGTGCGCCGCACGCGCGGCGAAGCACCGGGACGGTTGGATGGTTCGGACGGGGCCCCAGCGGGCCCCGTTCGCTTGTAGGACCCGCGACCCGGCGGTCGACCCGAGTTCGGGGGCGGACTGAGGCGGTCGGCGGGCCGCACGAGGCGCACGGATGGAGTCGATGGACGATTCGCTGCAGGCCCTGATCGATGACGCGCGCCGGATACTGTCCGGCGCGCAGGAGGCGCAGTCGCTCGCCAACGCGAAGGCGCGCTACCTCGGTCGAGACGGGCTGCTCACCCTGCGGATGAAGTCGCTGGGCTCGCTCGCGCCCGAGCAGCGTGCGGCCGCGGGCAAACAGCTGAACGTCGCCAAGCAGGCGATCGAGGCACTGGTCGGTGAGCGGCAGCAGGCGATCGCGCGCGCCGAGCTCGACGCGCGTCTCGCCCAGGAGGCGATCGACGTCACCCTACCGGGCCGCGGCGGCGGCCGCGGCGGACTGCACCCGGTCACCCGGACGATCGAACGGGTCGAGGCGATCTTCCGTTCGATCGGATTCGACGTCGCCGACGGCCCAGAGATCGAAGAGGACTTCTACAATTTCGAGGCGCTGAACATGCCGGAGAATCACCCGGCGCGCTCGATGCACGACACGTTCTACGTCGAGGCCGCCGACGTTCGCGGTCACGGTCTGCTGCTGCGCACCCACACCAGCCCGATGCAGATCCGCTACGCCCGGCAGCACCGGCCGCCGATCCGCGTGATCGCCCCCGGACGCACCTACCGGGTCGACTCGGACGCGACCCACTCGCCGATGTTCCATCAGTTCGAGGGACTGTGGATCGACCACGAGGTGTCGTTCGCCGACCTCAAGAACGTCTACACCGACTTCCTGCGCAGCTTCTTCGAGCGCGACGATCTCGATGTGCGCTTCCGCCCGTCGTATTTCCCGTTCACCGAACCGTCGGCAGAGATCGACATGCGCTTCGCCGACGGTCCGCTCGCGGGCCGGTGGCTCGAGGTGTCGGGCGCCGGGCAGGTACATCCGAACGTGGTCCGCAACATCGGGCTGGATCCGGAGGACTGCATCGGGTTCGCGTTCGGCTCGGGCATCGAGCGGCTCGCGATGCTGCGCTACGGCGTGGGCGACCTGCGGATGTTCTACGAGAACGACCTGCGTTTCCTCGCGCAGTTCAGGGACTGACGATCATGCGATTCCCCGAGCGGTGGTTGCGGGCGTACGCCGATCCGTCGATGTCGAGCGACGAACTCGCGCACGCGCTGACGATGGCCGGGCTGGAGGTCGAGGAGCGCTCACCGGTCGCGCCGCCGTTCGTCGGCGTGGTCGCGGCGAAGGTGCTCGAGGTCGTCCGGCATCCGAACGCGGACCGCCTCTCGGTATGCCGCGTCGACGCGGGCTCGGGCGAGTCGCTGCAGATCGTGTGCGGCGCGCCGAACGTGGCCGCCGGGCAGACCGTACCCTGCGCGCTGCCCGGCGCGCAGCTGCCGGGCGGTGCGCGGATCGGCGTCGCGTCGATGCGCGGCGTCGAGAGCCGGGGCATGCTGTGCTCCGCGCGAGAGCTGGGGCTGTCCGACGATCACTCCGGCCTGATGGTGCTGCCCGATGCGCTGCCCGCGGGCGCCCCGCTGCGCGAGGCGCTCGAACTGGACGACCGGCTGTGGCTGCTCAAGCTCACCCCGAACCTGGCGCACTGCATGTCGGTCACCGGCGTCGCACGCGAGGTCGCCGCAGTCACGCACGCACCGCTCCGGCTGCCGACCATCGTCCCGGTCGAGCCCCGGATCGACGACCGGCTGCCGGTCACGATCGAGGCCGCGGAGCTGTGCGGCCGGTTCAGCGGCCGGGTGATCCGTGGGGTGGACGCGCGCGCCCCCACTCCCGCGTGGATGCGTCAGCGGCTCGAGCGATCGGGCCAACGCTCGATCTCCGCGCTGGTCGATCTCTCCAATTACGTGATGCTCGAGCTGGGTCGCCCCACGCACGTGTTCGACCTCGCGAAGATCCACGGTTCGCTGCGGGTGCGATGGGGTCGCGCCGGCGAGCGGCTCGAACTGCTGAACGGGCAGACGATCGACGTCGGTCCCGACGAGCGTGGGCTGCCGGTCGGCGTGATCGCCGACGACCGGCAGGTCGAGAGCCTGGCCGGCATCATGGGCGGCAACGCGACCGCGGTCGGACTCGACACCACCGACGTGTACGTCGAGGCGGCGTTCTGGTGGCCGCGCGCGGTTGCCGGTCGCGCGCGCCGCTATGCGTTCAGCACCGACGCCGCGCAGCGCTTCGAGCGCGGCGTGGATCCGTCGACCACGGTCGAGCACATCGATTACCTGACCCGGCTCATCCTCGAGGTATGCGGCGGGCGCGCCGGTCCGATCGACGACCAGATCACCGCGTTGCCGCAGCGCACGCCGGTGCGGCTGCGCGTTGCGCGCGCCCGCAAGGTGATCGGAGCGGACATCGGCCTGGCCGACTGCGTCGACGCCTTCGACCGGCTGGGACTGCGCCACCAGATCGAACGCGGCGTCCGTGAGGACGGCGGCGATGCAGTCATCGCGGTCACCCCGCCCGCGTCCCGCTTCGACCTCGAGATCGAGGAGGATCTGATCGAGGAGGTGGTGCGGATCTGGGGCTTCGACCGGCTGCCGTCGCGGCCACCCAGCGCCCCCGCGACGATGCGTGCGGTGCCCGAGGCCCGGCTGTCGCCGGGGGCGCTCAAGCGTCGCTGGGCCGACCGTGACTGGCAGGAGGTGATCAACTACACGTTCGTCTCCGACCTCAGCGAGACGCTGCTCGGTGACGGTCGCGCCCCGATCGCGCTGCGCAACCCGATCGCCGAGACCATGAACGTGATGCGCACGACGCTGTGGGGTGGGCTGGTCGGCACCCTGCGGCACAACCTGAACCGCAAGGCGTCGCGGGTGCGCGTGTTCGAGGTCGGGAGCGTGTTCCTGCGCGACCCGGGTATCGCACCCGGACCGATCACGGTCGGGGGCATCGATCAGCCCGCGCGGATTGCGGGCCTCGCCTACGGCCCGGCGTTCGACGAGCAGTGGGGCGTGGCCGAGCGGCTGGTCGATTTCCACGACGTGAAGGGCGATCTGGAGGCGTGCGCGTCCGGACGCCTGCGCTTCGAGCCAGGCGTGCATCCGGTGCTCCACCCGGGACGGACCGCGAGGGTGCTGGACGCGGGCGGTGCGGCGGTCGGTTGGCTCGGCGTGCTCCATCCGCGCCTGCTGCAGCCGCTGGACCTCGCGCATGCGCCGGTGCTCTTCGAGGTGTCTCTCGAGGCGATGCTCGCCCGGGCCGTGCCGTCGTACCGCGAGTTCTCGCGATTCCCGCCCGCGGTCCGCGACCTCGCATTCGTGGTCGACGCGTCAGTCCCCGCTCAGTCGCTGTATGACGAGATCGATGCCCTCGCGCGCGACGAACCGGCGCTTGCGCCGTTGCAGAACGTGAGGCTGTTCGATGAATACCGAGGTAAGGTGTTGGAAAATAAAGAGAAAAGCCTTGCCTTCCGGTTCTGGTTGCAAGATACTCGACGCACCCTCGAGGATGCCGAGGTCGATGCGGCCATGAAGGCCGTGGTGGAACGGCTGGCCCGATCTCACGGTGCCCGGCTGAGATCGTCCTGATGTCCCGCCATGAACCCACCCTCGCTGACCGACGCCGGTCCCGACTCGACGCTGGAATCCCGCGAGCGCGCTCTGGCGGCGTCGATCGGTGCGACGCCGGTTGCGGACGAGGGGTTCACGCTGACCAAGGCAGAGTTGGCTGAGATGTTGTTCGAGAAGGTCGGCCTCAACAAGCGTGAGGCCAAGGACATGGTCGAGACCTTCTTCGAGGAGATCCGCGACGCCCTGGAACGCGGCGAAAGCGTCAAGCTCTCCGGCTTCGGGAACTTCCAGCTGCGCGACAAGCCGCAGCGTCCGGGCCGCAATCCCAAGACCGGCGAAGAGATCCCGATCTCGGCCCGCCGCGTCGTGACCTTCCACGCGAGCCAGAAGCTCAAGGCGCTGATCGAGCGCCTGCCGTCCGCCTGAGCGCGGTCCCCGCGGACCCGCCCTGTCGCCCACGATGAGCGCCACCGGCCCCGGCAAGCACGACACGCGGGCGCCGCTGCCCCCGATCCCAGCCAAGCGCTACTTCACGATCGGCGAGGTCAGCGAACTGTGTGGCGTGAAGCCTCACGTGCTGCGGTACTGGGAGCAGGAGTTCACCCAGCTGCGGCCGATGAAGCGTCGGGGCAATCGCCGTTACTACCAGCACCACGAGGTGCTGCTCGTGCGCCGGATTCGCGAGCTGCTCTACGAGCAGGGGTTCACGATCAGCGGCGCCCGCAACCGGCTCGGTGAGCAGATGCAGCATGCCCGGCGCAAGGAACCTGCGGTGCCCGCCGTCGCACCCGCGGCGGTTCCGCAGGCGACTCCGGTCGTTCAGGACGAGGCCGGTGAGATGCCGATCGTCTCGGGCAGCGGTACCGACCCGCTTGCGGGCGTCCGCACCGAGCTGCTCGCCGCCCTCGAGCTGCTGTCCGCACCCGGCGATCGAGGCCCCTGAGGAACGGCACCGCCGCGCTGGTATACTCCGCAAATTCGGGGCGTAGCGCAGCCTGGTAGCGCACCTGCATGGGGTGCAGGGGGTCGCGAGTTCAAATCCCGCCGTCCCGACCACTTTTTGGCGAGCCTGCTCAGGTGCCGTGCGAGGGCGCCCGATCAGGAGCATGTTGCGGCCCAGCGTTCTCGCGAACTTGCGGTGTGAACGCCGAGGCCTCAGGTCACAGCGGCCATTCGGTGCTCGCGACGCGATCCACGATCGACGAGTGATGTGGGCGTGCGCCCGGTCACGGCTCTATCGCCTCCTAGGGACTACATTGCACGGAGACAGTACGGGATCCCCAAGCGGGCCCGGTTCTAGACCGTCCCGGGCGATCCGTCCGCTGATCTTACACAACCCGCTGTGAATGCCTGTGGAGGGGTCCGTGTTAGGCCCGAGTTGACCGGAGCGCGGCGGGGCGTTTGGATTCGTCAGCCCTTGCAGGATGCTGCGTTCAATCTCCCGTGGCGACATGGGCTTGGGCGGGACGCCGAAGAAGTCGGGCGCGTTCTTGAAGGGCCAGCTCGGGGGGGCGGTCGTGAGCCGGTCCATGATGCTCAGTGGGTCAAGCATCGTCGGCGCCCGTTGCGCCACCAACGTTTGAGTCGGACGCGTCTTGTCTTGAGACGACGATGCGCCTTGCGGCGAGTTCGGTGGATCACCTGGGGCCCGAAGTGCTGCCGAAAGGTACCCCGTTCCCGAACCGATGGGACTGATCGCCATGCATGACTCCTCGTGCAGGTTGGAGCGCAGCGGCTCGAAGCGGACGCTGTGCATGCGTGCAGATTGGCATGCGCAGCGTTGCCGCGGATAGCTGGGAGGGACCCTAGCGGCACGTCCCTCGCGTCGCGCTCCGGTGCGCGTCCTGCCCGGGTTGCCCCGGGGTCGGGCCGGTCAGTATCGCAAGGTCAGCGCGACGCCGCTGATCCACAGCGTCGAGCCGGTCTGCCGCAGGTCGTCCTGCCGCGCGAAGTACAGGTCGAGCGACCGGTTGCCGGCCATCTCGAACTCGGCGCCGATCTGGAGGAAGCGTCGCGACCATGCGGCTTCGCGGCGGTCCCAGAAGAACTCGAGCATGGCGTAGGGCGTCACCGCGGACAGGGTCCCTGGCGGCAGCATCGACAGCATCGATGCGCTCGCGGCGCCTTCGTCGCGCAGCGACCAGGTCCGCTCGATGCGCGTCCGGTTGCGGAACCGCCAGGACCCCGTCCCGTCGACCGAACGCAGGTCCACGCGCGCACGGTTGGCGATGCGGACCGCCTGCCACATCGGCTCGCTGCGCAGCGTCGCCTCGAACAGCACTCGATTCTCGGCCGGGCGGGTCGTGTTCCACGCTGCGATGTGTTGGTAACCGACCCGCGTCCAGATCGACCACTGCCCCTTCATCCCCGGCGCCACTGCGAGCAGCGGCGCCGGCAGCCCCGACGGGAACCAGTCGTAGTGGGCTCCCAGCGTGCTTTCGGTCGAGGTCCCGGTTTCGGCCGCCCGTGTCAGCGCACCCAGCAGGAACAGCCTGGAGTGGTCGTCGAGCTTCACGAACACGTCCAGTTCCGGCCAGAACTCGGTGAGCACGCGCTCGGCGAGCGCCGGCGATGCCCAGAGCGTCAGCGAGAGTAGGGCCGCGATCGCCGCCACACGCCCCGGGCGCTTGGCGCTCGGCCCGACCCGCTGGGCACGACGAGGGAGGACGGTCGGAACGGGCATCGAGTGCGGATGATCGCCGATCCGCCGGAACCACGGGCGGCCGTTGCGGCTCGACGACGCCGTTCCGCGTGCCGCCCTGAGGCCGATCGATGCGGGCCGAGTGCGGACCGTGCCCGTCCGCGCACGCCTCCACGCCCGAGGGGTGCGCGATCGGACGGGTCGCGCGGTCGATCCCGCCCGCCCTGCGCTGCCGGACGGACCCGCGTCAACCGAGGTCTGCCGCCAGGCCCTCGACCAGCGCCTGGAAGGCCCGCACGACCAGATCGGCGTCGTCACTGGTGATCGCCTCGAGCGGGTTGTGGCTGATTCCCAAGTTCAGGCCCCGCATGAACAGCATCGCCTGGGGCATCAGCTCGTGCAGCTTCATCGCATCGTGACCGGCCCCGCTCGGCATCCGGTGCACCGGCAGCCCGAGCGAGGCGACCGCAGCCTCCCATCGGGCCTGCCACGCCGGACTGCTGGGCGCTGCGGGCACCTGCAGCGTGCGCTCGATGCTTACCGACACGCCGCGGCGAGCGCAGATCCGGTCGAGTTCGGCGAGCACGTCGCCGAGGCAGGCATCGCGGCTCGCGTCGTCGGTCGCGCGGATGTCGATGCTCAGTAGACAGCGGCCGGGCACCACGTTGATCGATCCGTCCGGTACGTGCAGCTGGCCCACCGTTCCCACTCCGCCAGGCGTGGCCGCCGCGCGCCGCTCGACCTGGAGCACCAGTTCGGCGGCCGCGCACGCGGCGTCGCGCCGACGGTCCATCGGCGTCGTGCCGGCATGGCACGCGGTGCCTCGGATCTCGACCAGGTGACGCACGCTGCCGTTGATCGAGGTCACCACGCCGAGCGGCAGACCGAGCTCGGCGAGCACCGGGCCCTGCTCGATGTGGACTTCGACGAAGCCCAGGTAGTCGGCGGGATCACGACGGATTGCCGGGATGCCGGACGGGTGCAGGCCCGCGGCAGCCATCGCCTCGCGCATGGGGATACCGGCGGCGTCACGCTGCTCGAGCCACGCGGGGTCGAACGCGCCGAGCAGTGCCCCGGACCCGAGGAAGGTCGCCTTGTAGCGCTGCCCCTCTTCCTCGGCGAAGCCCACGACCTCGATGCCGAATGGCAGTCTGCGACCACGGCGGTGCAGTTCCCGGACCACCAGCATCGGCACCAGGATCCCGAGCCGGCCGTCGTAGCGTCCGCCGTTGCGGACGGTGTCGTAGTGGCTGCCGGTCAGCAGCCGGCGTGCGCCCGGTATCGCACCGCGATAGCGACCGACCACATTGCCCACCGCGTCCAGCTCGGTCTCGTCGAACCCGCACTCACGCATCCAGGCGATCAGCTGAGCTGCGCATGCGCGGTGCGCGTCGGTCAGGTACGTGACCGTCAGCTGACCGCGTTCGCGAAACCCCGGATCCGAGTGCACCGCGAGCGCATCGGCCCAGTCGAGCACCTGGTCACCGAGCAGCGGTGGCGCATCGAAGGCGTCGCCCAGGCGCAGCTCGGCGATCCGATGGACGTTGCGTACGCACTCCGCGAGCTCGACGTCGGGCGGGTGCTCGAGCCGGCGCTCGAGGGTCGCGATGATCTCGGCGCGGGACAGACCGCGACCCCGCGGACCGCGCACCGCCAGCACGAACGGAAAGCCGAAGCGCCCGACGTACCGCGCGTTCAGCTGCCGCAGACGATCGAACTCCGCGGGGGTGCACGCGGTCAGCCCGGCGGCATCCTGCTCGCGGGTCGATTCCGCGGTGAGCGCCCCCGCAACCATCGCGCGCCCGGCGAGCTCGGGATGTGCGCGAACCAGCGCAAGCCTCGCCTCCGGGTCGGCCTCGTCGAGGATGCGAACGAGCGTCTGCTTGAGGTGGGCGAGGCTGACGAACGGACGCCGGGCCGCCGCATGGGCGACGATCCAGGGGGAATGCTCGTAGATCCCGGCGAGCAGCTCGACGAATCGAGCCTCGGACACGGTGTTCAGGTGATCGAGCGACAGCGGCAAGGCGGCTCTCCGACGAGCGGCACCTCGGACCCGAACCGCCGTCGGCGCGGCTGCGGTAGGCGCACGCGGACCGGGAGCGTAGCCGGCGCCGGGAGCCGTGCGCAAGCCACACGCGCCCGCCGGGGAGGGCGCGCGCGCGTCGGCGAGCGCCGCTGGAACGACCGCGCGACCGCCGCCGCGCGAACGCTCAGGCGGCGCGCTGGCCGGCGTCCGAAGGGGCCCGCTCGACGCCGTCCAGCCACGCGCCGAGCCGCTCGAGCGCCTCCCGGCGCTCCTCGAGGGTGGGCAGCCGGTGGTACGCGCGCTGCGCGTCGCTGCGCACCGCGTGGTCCAGGCAGGCGGCGATCACGTCCGAACGCGTGCCCTGTTCGGCCATCAGCGCGGCGGCCGTGCGGCGCAGATCGAGAGGCGTCCAGGCCCCGTTGGCGAGCAGCAGCGTGGTCGTGCCGCTCGCGCGGCCGCGGATGTGGCTGCCGCGCTGCCGATCGCGGATCTGTTTGCCGAGCGCCTTGGGCGACAGCGGCTCGGATGCGTACCGGCCGGGGAACACCCACTGGTCCGAACGTCGGGGTTCGCCATCCGGCATCAGGTGCCGCAGCGCGAACGCCGACAAGGGAACGACATGGTCGCGGCCGCTGTGGCTGAAGCTCGCCGGCACGGTCCAGGTCCGCGTCGACGCGTCGATGTCCTGCCACCGCGCGTTCGCGATCTCACCGATCCGCACGCCGGTGGCGAGCATCAGCCAGATCGCGTGGCGGATGTGTCGCGCAAGGCGGGCGGCGCGCAGCTTGGAGGCCAACTCGGCGACTTCGACCTCGCTCAACCGCCGGCGGCGGGCCTGGGGGGAGCCGCCGAAGTCGGACTTGCGCAGCGTCGCGGTCGGATCGGCGTCGACCCAGCCGGACTGGGCCGCCCATCGAAACATCTGACGCAGGTCGGCGAGTACGCAGCCCGCCTGGCGGGCCGAGCCGCGTTCGACGATCCGCTCCAGCACCGCGACCACCTGCCCGCGCCGCACCGCGTGCGCAGGGAGCTCGCCGAGCGAGGGCAGAACGTCCTTGTGCATGCTGCGGCGAACCGATTCACCACCGTCCTTTCGGGAGGCAAGCGCGCCCGCGCGCCAGCGCTCGAACACGTCGGCGACCGACGGGTCGATCGCGGCTCGGGGCGGCGACGACGCCTCGAACAGGGGGCCGGGACCGATGACGGGGCGCGCCTCGGCCTCGACCGTGGCGCGGGCCGACCAGCCGGGCGACGGCGCACCGCCCGACCTCGGGGGCACGGAGGTCACCGACGGGGCCGGCCCCTTGTCCAGCGCGCGGGCGGTCGTGGCGAGTGCCGGCACCCCCGCCGGGTCGCTCTGGTCGGCGCGACGTGCGCGCTCAGCGACCAGCCGGATCTCCGCGAGGGTACGGTCCGGCCACGTGCCGACCTTCACCTCCCGCGGCAGGCCGGTCTCGCCGACGCCGAGCATGAAGTCGACCACGACCCGGCGGACCGGGCGCGGTTCGATGCGGACGCACCCGGTCAATCCGGGTGAATCCGCGAGTCGGCGACCGACATCGGCCTCCGTGAGACGCTCGAGTTCGAGATTCGACAGCATGGTCCGTGTCCAGCACGTCGTGGCAAGGGGCAGCGCCAGTCTGCGCGGCGCCTCGTGTGCGCCGGGCCGCCGCCGGGCGGACTGCCGCAGGAGGCGCCGAACGGCGACGGGCTGTCGGTTACGCGCCACAGCCCGTACCATCGGCGCATATGACGCGCGTGCTGTTGGCCGGGGGCGGCCACACCCACCTGATCGCCGGGCCGCTGCTGGCGGCACGGGCGGCCGGCCAGGTCCGGGTGATGCTGCTCGCGCCGGAGCCGCACCTGCTCTACTCGGGGATGATGCCGGGCTGGATCGCCGGCCAGTACGCGTTCGACGAATGTTCGATCGACCTCGCCCGGGTCGCGGCGGCAGCTGGGATCGAGTGGGTCCAGGGCACCCTGGTCGACGTCGATTTCGGCGCGCGCGAGGTGGTGGGCGCCGACGGGCGCCGTCATCCCTACGACCTGCTGTCCCTGAACGTCGGGTCGGAGAACCTGAGGGGCGACCTGACATCCGATGTGCGCGCCTGCGTGCTCGGCGCCAAGCCGTTCGCAGGCTTCGTCGCCGGCTGGCGCCGCTGGCTCGCCCGCGCACCCCGCGCCCCGTACTGCCTGGTCGCTGGCGGCGGCCCCGCCGGGGTCGAAATCGCCTGCGCGCTGGCCGCACTGTGCTCGACCGGCGGCGCGCTCGAGGGCGGACGCGTCGAACTCGCGGCCGCGGGCCATCGCGTGCTGCCGGGGCACTCGGCGATTGCGGCGGGGCTGGCCGCGCGCTCGTTGCGCGACCGCGGCGTCGGTCTTCGACTCCGCACGCGTCATCTCGGTGCCGATCGCGACGGTGTGCTGCTGGCGCAAGACGGGCCGGCCGGCACCGCGCTGCGGATCGACGCCGACCTCGTGATCGTGGCCACCGGCGCGCGGCCGCCGGCTTGGCTGGGGCGGGCGGCTCGGGCCCACGGACTGACCGTGGCCCACGACGGCGGTCTGGCGGTTCGCGGCGACCTGCGGGCGGTGTGCGACGACCGCGTGTTCGCGAGCGGCGACTGCGCGGGTTTCGTCGATCGCCGAGTGCCGAAAGCCGGCGTCCACGCGCTTCGGCAGGGCCCCGCGCTCGCCGCGTCGATCGCCCGCCGGCTCGCCGAACTCGAGCCGGCGACGCCCGCCCTCGCGCTCGCGGGACCGGCCGAGTACCAGCCCCAGCGGCTCGCCCTTGCGCTGCTGAACCGCTGCGACGGCACCGCGATCGGATCCTGGGGCCCGTTCGCCGCGGCCGGTGCGCCGCTGTGGCACTGGAAGGATCGGATCGACCGGGGTTTCGTCGATCGGTTTCGATCGCCCGCTGCCCCCGCCGCGGTGTAACGTAACGCGCCGCCGGTCGCGGCGTCGGCGCGTGCGTCGGCGACGTGCCGGCGCGCAGCCGATGGGCACGCCGGCCCGGCCCGCGGCGAACGCCGCCACCGGGAGGGCGGCCGGCGATGAATCCACGCAAGGCTCTCGTTTTCGCCATGATCGTCGTGCTGATCGCGGGCGCGTTCGCCTTCGACCTGCACCGGTCACTGGCGCTGGATGCGATCAAGGTGCGCCAGGCCGAGCTCGCCGGCTGGGTCGCCGAGCGGCCGGCGACTGCGGCACTCGCGTACTTTGCGGCGTACGTCGTCGCGGCCGCGCTGTCCCTGCCGGGCGCACTGGTGCTCACGCTCCTGGGCGGCGCACTGTTCGGCGTACTGTGGGGGACGGTGCTCGTGTCGTTCGCCTCCACGCTGGGCGCCACGCTCGCGTTCCTCGCGTCGCGCTACCTGCTGCGCGACGCGGTGCGACGGCGATTCGGCGACCGCCTGACCGCGATCGACGAGGGCATCCGCCGCGATGGTGCGTTCTATCTTTTCACGCTGCGGCTGATCCCGGTCTTTCCGTTCTTTCTCGTCAACCTCGTGATGGGCCTGACCCCGATCGCCACCCGTACGTTCTATGGGGTGAGCCAGGTGGGCATGCTCGCGGCCACGGTGGTCTACGTGAACGCGGGGACTGAGCTCGCCCGGGTCGAGTCGCTCCGTGGCCTGCTGTCTCCGGCGCTGCTCGCGTCCTTCGCGCTGCTCGGCATGTTGCCGCTGATGGCGCGTCGACTCGTCGCGGCGCTCGATGCGCGGCGCGTCTACCGCGGCTGGCGTCGCCCGGCACGCTTCGACCGCAACCTGGTGGTGATCGGCGCCGGCAGCGGCGGTCTGGTCAGCGCATACATCGCCGCTGCGGTGAAGGCGCGGGTGACGCTGGTGGAGCGTCACCGGATGGGGGGCGACTGTCTGAACACCGGCTGCGTGCCGTCCAAGGCGCTGCTGCGGTCTGCGAAGCTGCTCGCGCAGGCGCGGCGCTCGGCCGACTACGGCATCCGCGGTATGCAGGCGGAGTTCGACTTCGCCGACGTGATGGCGCGCGTGCAGCGCGTGGTGCGCGCGGTCGAACCCCACGACTCGGTCGATCGCTACACCGGACTCGGCGTGGAGGTCGCGCTCGGCGAGGCGACGATCGTGTCGCCTTGGGCCGTGCAGGTCAACGCCCCCGACGGCGCTACCCGTACGCTGACCACCCGCTCGATCGTGATCGCCGCGGGCGCGCGTCCGCTGTTGCCGCCGATCCCCGGACTGGCGGACGTCGCGCCGCTGACCTCCGAGACGGTCTGGGGGCTGCGCACGCTGCCGCGGCGGCTGCTCGTGCTCGGGGGCGGCCCGATCGGGTGCGAGATGGCGCTCGCGTTCGCCCGGCTCGGTGCACGGGTGACCCAGGTCGAGATGGGGCCGCGACTGCTCGCCCGCGAGGACCTCGATGTCTCGGAGCACGTGCATCGGAGCTTCGCCGACGAGGGCATCGACCTGCGGCTCGCGACCCGGGCCGTGCGCTTCGAACGCGATGGCGACGACACGGTGCTGGTCGCCGATCATGCCGGCGGCGAGGTTCGGATCGTGTTCGACCAGGTGCTCTGTGCGCTTGGCCGTGTGGCGAACACGGCCGGCTACGGGCTCGAGACCCTCGGGATTCCGCTCACTGCCTCGGGCACGATCGAGGTCGACGCGCATCTGCGCACCCGCTATCCGAACATCTATGCGGTCGGCGACGTCGCCGGGCCGTACCAGTTCACGCACACCGCGGCACACATGGCCTGGTTCGCGACGGTGAACGCGCTGTTCGGTCGCTTCAGGCGCTTCCGGGTTGACTGGCGGGTCGTGCCGCGGTGCACCTTCGTCGACCCCGAGATCGCATGCGTCGGGCTGAACGAGCAGGAGGCGGCGCAGCAGGGTGTTGCCTATGAGGTGACCCGGTACGGGATCGACGACCTCGACCGGGCGATCGCCGACGAGGTTGCACACGGCTTCGTCAAGGTGCTGACGCGACCGGGCACCGACCGAATCCTGGGCGTGACCATCGTCGGCGAGCACGCGGGCGATCTGATCGCCGAGTTCGTCGTCGCGATGAAGCACGGCCTGGGGCTGAACCGGATCCTCGGCACGATCCATGCGTATCCGACGCTCGCCGAGGCGAACAAGTACGCAGCCGGGGCCTGGCGGCGCGCGCACGCGCCGCAACGGGTGCTGGCCTGGCTTCGGCGCTACCACCTCCGGCAGCTGGGCTGAACGCGCCGCGAGGCTCGTACGTGGACGATCCGACACCCGCCCCGTGCGCGATGCGTGATACGCCCACTCGACCCCTGGGGGTACGCTGCGCGTGAACGCCGCCGACCGGATCACCGTGGTGATTCCCGCGCTGGACGAGGCCGCTGGCATCGGCGCCGCGGTTCGCGCCGCTGCCGCGCACGCGCGCCGCGTGATCGTGGTCGACGGTGGCAGCCGCGACGCGACCCCGACGCTCGCGGCCGACGCCGGCGCGCTCGTCGTGACCGCGCCTCGAGGGCGTGCGTCGCAGATGAACGCGGGCGCGGCGGTGGCCGACACCGACTGGCTGCTGTTCCTGCATGCGGACTGCCGTCTGCCGGAGGGGGCGGCCGGTGCGATCGCCGCCGCATCGGCCGCGGGCCGGCGGTGGGGTCGGTTCGACGTTCGGCTGGTCTCGTCTCGCCCCAGCCTGGCGGTCGTCGGCACGATGATGAACCTGCGATCGCGGGCCACGGCGATCGCCACCGGCGATCAGGCGATCTTCATCGAGCGCGGACTCTTCGGGTCCGTCGGCGGCTACGCGCCGATCCGTCTGATGGAGGACATCGAGCTGTGCGTGCGGCTGCGCCGCATCGCGCGTCCCGCCTGTGTGCCGCTGC
>JBIKMO010000225.1:0-7339 GCA_044359175.1 Burkholderiaceae bacterium
TGATGGCGGTCAACTGCGTGGCCGACGGCACCGGAGTGATCACCGAGACGATCTTCGAGAACCGGTTCATGCACGTGCACGAACTGCAGCGGCTCGGCGCCTCGCTCGACACCGAGGGCAACACGGTGATCGTGCGCGGCCGGCCCGCGCTGTCCGGCGCGATCGTGATGGCGACCGATTTGCGCGCGTCGGCGAGCCTCGTGATCGCCGGCCTGGTCGCCGAGGGCCGCACGCTGATCGACCGCATCTATCACCTGGACCGCGGTTACGAGCGGATGGAGCGCAAGCTCGCCGCCTGCGGCGCGGACATCGAGCGCGTGCGCACGGTGGTCGAGGCGTGATCACGCTCGCGCTCTCCAAGGGCCGGATCCTCGACGAGGCGATGCCGCTGCTCGAGGCCGCCGGCGTAAGCGTCGACCCGGCGAGCCTGTCGTCGCGCAAGCTGATCCTGCCAACCTCGCGGGCCGGACTGCGGCTGATCGTCGTGCGGGCGAGCGACGTGCCGACCTACGTGCAGTACGGCGCGGCCGACCTCGGCGTGGCCGGGCGCGACGTGCTGCTCGAGCACGGCGGCGACGGGCTGTACCAGCCGCTGGACCTGGGCATCGGCCGCTGCCGGATGTGCGTCGCGGTACGGCGCGATTTCGACTATCCGGCCGCGGTGCGCCGCGGCGGGCGGCTGCGGGTCGCGACCAAGTACGGGGCGGTGGCACGCGAGCACTTCGCGGCCAAGGGCGTGCACGTCGATCCGATCAAGCTGTACGGGTCGATGGAGCTTGCGCCGCTGGTCGGGCTCGCCGACGCGATCGTCGACCTGGTCTCCACCGGCGGCACGCTGCGTGCCAACGATCTGGTCGAGGTCGAGGAGATCCTGCCGATCTCATCGCGGCTGGTGGTCAATCGCGCGTCGCTGAAGACCCGCCACGCCGAGCTCGCGCCGCTGCTCGCGGCGCTGGAGCGCGCGGCCGGCGCGGTTCGGGTCGCCGCGTGAACGCGCCGCGGCCCGACGTGCACCGGCTGAGCACGGCGCAGCCCGACTTCGAGCCGCGGCTGCGTGCGCTCCTCGCGTGGGAGCCGGAGCACGACGAGGCGATCGAGCGCGCGGTCGCCGGGATCGTGCGCGACGTCCGGGCCCGCGGCGACGACGCGCTGCTCGAGCATACCGCCCGCCTGGACCGGTGGCGACCGGCGGACGCGGCCGCGCTCGAGGTGCCGCGCGAGGCGCTCGCCGAGGCGCTCGCCGCGCTGCCGCAGCCCCGGCGCGACGCGCTGCACGCCGCCGCCGCGCGCGTACGCGCCTACCACGAGCGCCAGCGCGCGGTCTCGTGGTCGTACGTCGAGGCCGACGGCACCCGGCTCGGTCAGCAGGTCGGCCCGATCGACCGGGTTGGGCTCTACGTTCCGGGGGGCAAGGCCGCGTACCCGTCTTCGGTGCTGATGAACGCGGTGCCGGCCAAGGTCGCGGGCGTGCCCGAGCTGGTGATGGTGACGCCCACGCCCGACGGCGCGCGCAATCCGCTGGTGCTCGCCGCAGCCGCGATCGCCGGCGTCGACCGGGTGTTCGCGGTCGGCGGCGCCCAGGCGATCGGCGCGCTCGCCTACGGCACTGCGACCCTGCCGGCGGTCGACAAGATCGTCGGGCCCGGCAACGCGTACGTCGCCGAGGCCAAGCGGCGGGTGTTCGGCACCGTGGGCATCGACATGATCGCCGGCCCGTCCGAGATCCTGGTGATCTGCGACGGCGGCACCGATCCCGACTGGATCGCGATGGACCTGTTCTCGCAGGCCGAGCACGACGAGCTCGCGCAAGCGATCCTGCTCTGCCCGCAGGCGTCCTTCCTCGACGCGGTGCATGCGTCGATCGGTCGGCTGCTGCCGACGCTGCCGCGTCGCGACGTGATCGCGGCCTCGCTCGCCGGGCGGGGCGCGTTGGTGCAGGTCGCCAGCCTGGAGGAGGCCTGCGAGATCGCCAACCGCATCGCGCCCGAGCACCTGGAGATCTCCACCGCCGACCCGCAGCGCTGGGCGGCGAGAATCCGGCACGCGGGAGCGATGTTCCTCGGGCCGTGGTCCTCCGAGTCGCTCGGCGACTACTGCGCCGGCCCGAACCACGTGCTGCCGACGATGCGCACCGCGCGGTTCTCCTCGCCTCTGGGTGTGTACGACTTCCAGAAGCGCACGAGCGTGATCGAGGTGTCCGAGTCCGGCGCGCGCACGCTCGGGTCGGTGGCCGCCGAGCTCGCGCACGGCGAGGGCCTTCAGGCGCATGCACGCAGCGCCGAGCTGCGCGCCGGGCGGGGACGATGAGCGCCGCACCCGCCGACCTGGTTCGCGCGGAGGTGCGCGCGATGTCGAGCTACGTGGTGCCGAACGCCGCCGGGCTGGTCAAGCTCGACGCGATGGAGAACCCGTACCGGCTGCCGCCGGAGCTGGCGCGCGCGCTCGGCGAGCGGCTCGCGGCGGTCGCGCTCAACCGCTACCCGGTACCGAGCTACGCGCGCCTGAAGGCGCTGGTGCGCGAGCGCTTCGGCGTGCCCGACGGTGCCGACGTGCTGTTGGGCAACGGCTCGGACGAGCTGATCACGATGATGACGGTCGCGACCGTCGCCGCGGGCACCGCGGTGATCGCGCCGTGGCCGTCGTTCGTGATGTACGACGTCGCGACGCGGCTGGCCGGTGGCCGTTTCGTGCCGGTGCCGCTGCGCCCGGACTTCGCGCTCGACCTGCCGGCGTTGCTTGCCGCGATCGAGCGCGAGCGGCCGGCGATCGTCTGGCTCGCTTACCCGAACAATCCCACCGGCAACTGCTTCGCGCGCGCCGACGTGCAGTCGGTGCTCGAGGCCGCCCCCGGGCTGGTCGTGCTCGACGAGGCCTACCAGCCGTTCGCGCTCGACACCTGGATGGACGCACTGCCCGGCCGCGACCGGCTGGTGGTGATGCGCACGGTGTCGAAGCTCGGCCTGGCCGGCATCCGTCTGGGTTACCTCGCCGCCTCGCCGCGCTGGGTCGCCGAGTTCGACAAGGTGCGTCCGCCGTACAACGTCAGCGTGCTCGATGAGGCCGCCGCCGAATTCGCGCTCGAGCACCTGGACGTGCTGCTGGGGCAATGTGCCCGGCTGCGCGAGGACCGTGCGGCGCTCGCGGCCGCGCTCGCGCGGTTGCCCGGGGTCGAGGCCTTCGCTTCCCGGGCGAACTTCGTGCTGGTGCGCGTGCCCGACGGACCGGCGATCGCGGCGGCGATGCGCGCCCGCGGGGTGCTGATCAAGGACGTCGGTAGAATGTCGCCGCTGCTCGCGAACTGTCTGCGTCTCACCGTGGGCACGCCCGACGAGAACGACGCGCTGCTGAGTGCGCTCGCGACCGCGCTCTCCGACTGAACCCACCGCCCCGGTCCCCGCCATGCGCACCGCCGACGTCCGCCGCGACACTGCCGAGACCCGCATCCGCGTCGCGGTGAACCTGGACGGCACCGGCCGGCAGTCGCTCGCCAGCGGCATCCCGTTCCTCGACCACATGCTCGACCAGATCGCCCGCCACGGGCTGATCGACCTGGAGGTCGACGCCCAGGGCGATCTCCAGGTCGATGCGCATCACACGGTCGAGGATATCGGCATCACCTTGGGGCAGGCGGTGGCGCGTGCGGTCGGCGACAAGCGTGGGATCCTGCGCTACGGTCACGCGTACGTGCCGCTGGACGAGGCGCTGTCGCGGGTGGTGGTCGACTTCTCCGGACGCCCTGGGCTGGTCTGGAACGTGCCGTTCACGCGCGCGATGATCGGCACCTTCGACGTCGACCTGGTGCACGAGTTCTTCCAGGGGTTCGTCAACCACGCGCAGGTCACGCTGCATGTCGACACGCTGCGCGGGGACAACGCGCACCACCAGTGCGAGACGGTCTTCAAGGCGTTCGCCCGGGCGCTGCGGATGGCGCTGACGCCGGATCCGCGTGCGCTCGGCGCGGTGCCCTCGACCAAGGGCACGCTGCAGGGCTGACCCGGTGACCGCACGCGGCCGGACGGCGACGCGATGACCACGATCGTCGTCGTCGACTACGGTATGGGGAACCTGCGCTCGGTCGCGAAGGCGCTCGAGCATGTCGCCCCGCGCGCGCGCGTGCGGGTGAGCGGCGATGCCGCCGAGGTGCGCGCCGCCGATCGGGTGGTGTTCCCGGGCCAGGGCGCGATGCCCGACTGCATGCGCCACCTCGAGCAGTCCGGGCTGCGCGACGCGGTGCTCGAGGCGGCGCGCAGCAAGCCGCTGTTCGGCGTGTGCATCGGCGAGCAGATGCTGTTCGAGTCGAGCGACGAGGGCGGCACCCCCGGCCTGGGCGTGCTGCCCGGGCGCGTCGTGCGATTCCGCGCGGACCGGCACGACGCCGCCGGGCTGCGGCTGAAGGTGCCGCACATGGGCTGGAACCGGGTCGCGCAGGACCGCCCGCACCCGCTGTGGGCCGGCGTGCCGGACGACGCGTTCTTCTACTTCGTGCACAGTTACTTCGCCGAACCCGGCGACCGGTCGCTGTCGGCGGGCTCGGCGGACTACGGCGGTCGCTTTACCTGCGTCGTGGCGCGGGATAACATTTTTGCCACGCAGTTCCACCCCGAGAAGAGCGCCGCCAACGGCCTGCGGCTCTACGCGAACTTCATCGACTGGCGGCCCTGATCCGGCCGCGCCGCCGCGTCACCGCCCTCACTCCCCACCCATGCTGCTGATCCCCGCCATCGACCTCAAGGATGGCCGCTGCGTCCGACTCCGGCAGGGCGACATGGATCGGGCCACGGTGTTCTCCGACGATCCAGCCGCCACCGCGCGGCAGTGGGTCGACTTGGGCGCGCGGCGCCTGCACCTGGTCGACCTGAACGGCGCGTTCGCCGGCAAGCCCCGCAACGAGGCGGCGATCCGGGCGATCCTCGCCGAGGTGGGGCACGAGGTGCCGGTGCAGATCGGCGGCGGCATCCGAGACCTCGATACGATCGAGCGGTATCTGGACGGCGGTATCGCCTACGTGATCATCGGCACCGCGGCGGTCAAGAACCCGGGCTTCCTGCACGACGCGTGCGGCGCCTTCCCCGGCCAGGTCATCGTCGGCCTCGACGCCAAGGACGGCAAGGTCGCCACCGACGGCTGGAGCAAGCTCACCGGCCACGACGTGCTCGATCTGGCGCGAAAGTTCCAGGGCTACGGCGTCGAGGCGGTGATCTACACCGACATCGGCCGCGACGGCATGCTCACCGGCGTGAACGTCGAGGCGACCGTGCGGCTCGCCCGCGGCCTGGACATCCCGGTGATCGCCTCGGGCGGCGTCGCAGCGCTCGCCGACGTCGACGCGCTGTGTGCGGTCGAGCACGAGGGCATCGACGCCGCGATCGTCGGCCGCGCGATCTACGAGGGCACGCTCGACTTCACCGCGGCGCAGGCGCGCGCCGACGAACTCGGCGGCATGCGTTGAGTCGCGCCGCGCCCGCGTGGGCCGGCCGCCCGCACGCCCGCGAGGCGTCCGGCGGACCGGGGGCCCGGTGCTGACCAAGCGGATCATTCCCTGCCTGGACGTGACCGCCGGGCGGGTAGTCAAGGGCGTCAACTTCGTCGAGCTGCGCGACGCCGGAGATCCGGTCGAGATCGCGCGTCGCTACGATCGCGAGGGCGCCGACGAGCTCACCTTCCTCGACATCACCGCCTCCAGCGACGAGCGCGACATCATCCTGCACGTGATCGAGGCGGTCGCCGCCGAGGTGTTCATCCCGCTCACGGTCGGCGGCGGCGTGCGCAGCGTCGCCGACGTACGCCGGCTGCTCAGCAGCGGCGCCGACAAGGTGTCGATCAACACCGCCGGGCTTCAACAGCCCGCGCTGATCGCCGAGGCGGCTCACCGCTTCGGGTCGCAGGCGATCGTGTGCGCGATCGACGCGAAGGCGGTCGCGCCGGACCGCTGGGAGGTGTTCACCCATGGCGGTCGCCGCCCGACCGGACGCGATGCGGTGGCCTGGGCGCGGGAGGCCGAGTCGCTGGGCGCGGGTGAGATCCTCCTCACCAGCATGGACCGCGACGGCACTCGCCAGGGCTTCGACCTGGGGCTCACGCGCGCGGTCTCCGACGCGGTCGGCATCCCGGTGATCGCCTCCGGAGGGGTCGGCGACCTGCAGCACCTGGCCGATGGCGTGCTGCTGGGCCGGGCCGACGCGGTGCTGGCCGCGAGCATCTTCCACTTCGGCGAGCATACGATCGGTGAGGCCAAGCGGTACCTCGCCGCGCGCGGGATCCCGGTCCGGCTCGACTGAATCGCCGCGGCGGCGGCGCTCGCGCCGACCCGCTACACTGCCGCGATGGACACCCCCGACGCCTGGCTCGACGCGGTCCGCTGGGATGCGAACGGGCTGGTCACCGCGATCGCCCAGGACGCCGGAAGCGACCGGATCCTGATGGTCGCCTGGATGAACCGCGACGCCCTCGCCGAGACCGCGCGCACCGGCCGGGCGGTGTACTGGTCGCGCTCGCGTCAGCGGCTGTGGCGCAAGGGCGAGGCGTCCGGGCACGCGCAGCGCGTGCACGAACTGCGCCTCGACTGCGACGGCGACGCGGTGCTGATGCGCGTCGAGCAGGACGGCGGCATCGCGTGCCACACCGGCCGACCGTCCTGCTTCTTCAGCCGCTTGCAGGATGGCCGCTGGGTCGTGGTCGACCCGGTGCTGAAGGACCCCGAACTCATCTACCGGTGAGCGCCGACCCGATGACCCCGACCTCCGCCGACACGCTGGCCCGGCTGCACGCGACGATCGCGGCTCGCCGGGGGGGCGATCCCGACCGCTCGTATGTCGCGCGGCTGCTCGCCCGGGGCGAGGACGCGATCCTCAAGAAGGTCGGCGAGGAGGCGACCGAAACCGTGATGGCGGCCAAGGACGGCGAGCCCGCGCGCATCGTCGCCGAATGTGCGGACCTGTGGTTCCACACGATGGTGATGCTCGCCCACTACGGGCTGTCGCCGGCCGACGTGCTGGCCGAGCTCGAACGCCGCGAGGGCACCTCGGGCATCGACGAACGGGCGCTGCGCAAGCTGCGCGAGCGCGCATCCACGCAAGGGGTCGGCACCCCGCAGGAGGATCAACCGTGAGCCACGACTGCCTGTTCTGCCGCATCGTCCGCGGCGAGATCCCAAGCCGCCGGATCTACGAGGACGACCTGATCCTCGCGTTCCACGATATCGCCCCGGCGGCGCCGGTGCACTTCCTGATCGTGCCCAAGCGCCACCTCGAGAACCTGTACGACGCGGACCTCGCGCACGCCGACGTGCTCGGTCGGATGCTCGGAATGGCCGGGCGGCTCGCGCGGGAACAGGGGGCGG
>JBIKMO010000041.1:0-23410 GCA_044359175.1 Burkholderiaceae bacterium
GCCGGTTGTCGCGCAGGAACATCTCGGTGGCCGGCAGCGCCGCCCACTCGGTGATCGCGTTCATCTTCACCGTGCGCGCCTGTTCCTCGGACAGACGGGAGGCGTCGAACCGATCCCACGGGATGTCGTCCATCGTCCAGCGGACACGCTCGAGCGACTTGAACAGTTCGGGATACAGCATCGGCGTTCCCGGCCTGGCGGGCCGGTCCGGGTCGGGTGACGGGGCAGCGTCCGGGGAGACGTCCGCGGGCGGTGCGGAGCGGCGCATTCTAGCAGCGGCCCGGCCGGCGCGGCTCAAGCCGCCGGCGCCGCGCCCCGCCGGCGCAGCATCCGGACCACGGCGCCCACCACCGGGAGCTTCGCGTAGAGCTCCTCGGCCGCATCCCAGTAGTCGCGGTGCCAGGCGACCCGGCCGGCGTCGTCGAACCGCACGTGCGTGCAGCCGCGGATGCACCTGGGGCCGGCAGGCAGCGGCCGGCGGAACGCGAACCGGAACTCCCACACCAACATCGCGTCGCGACCCTGTTCGATCGCGAGCGACACCTCGAACCGCGGCGACTCGACCTGCTCGAACATGTGCGCGAAGATCCGGCGGATCGACCCCAGGTCGCCCACGTCGTTGAACGGATCCTTGAAGGTCGCGTCCGGGGCGTAGAGATCGGCGATGCGGTCGAGGTCATCGGGGGCGATCGACTCGTAGAAGGCGATCAGCCGCGCGAGCGCGGCCGAGCGCGGCGCGGCGCTCACGATCCGGTCACCCGCCGTACGAGCGCGAAGTACAGCCGGTACGGCAGCATCCGGGCGAGCTTCAGCCACGTGGTGAACCGTCGCGGGTAGTGCACCTCGAACCGGCCGGCGCCGATCCCGGCGAGCGTCGCCTCGGCCGCCGCATCGGCCGTGATCAGCGCCGGCATCCGGTAGGTGTTGACCGCGGTGGCGGGCGTGTCGACGTACCCAGGATTCACCAGGTAGACCCCGATCCCGAGCGGATGCAGGTCCAGGTACAGCGACTCGGCCAGGTTGATCAGCGCCGCCTTGGTCGGCCCGTAGGCGAGCGCGTGCGGCAGCCCGCTGTAGCCGGCCACGCTCGCCACCAGCGCGATGCCGCCGGCGCGCTGGGCGATCAGCAGCGGCAGCAGGGCGGACAGGCCGCCGTACACCGATGTGAGGTTGGTGTCGAGGATCTGGCGCGCGGTGCCCAGCGAGAAGTTCTGCGCGCGCATCGGCACGTAGGTGCCGGCCACCCAGAGCACCAGGTCGATGCCGCCCCACTGCGTGCGCAGCGCGTCGCAGGCGCTCGCCACCGCGGCGGCGTCGTTGACGTCGAGCGGCAGCAGCACGGGTGCATGAGCCGACGCGGCCGACGGGACGGACGGGGTGAACAGCGCGGCGAGCGCCTGCGCGCGCCGCGACGAGACCGCGACCCGCGCGCCCCGGGCGTGCAGCGCACGAGCCAGTGCGGCGCCGATGCCGCTGGAGGCGCCGACCACCCACACGCGTCGGCCCTGCCAATCGTCCACCCGCGGATTCAGGGGCGCGAACGGCCCATGGCGCCGGCGGTCTTGGGCCGTGGGGAGGAACTTGGCGTCCATCGCCGGCACCGTGCGGCGATCAGCGCCGCGTGAACGACAGCAGCACTTCGCCCAGCCGCACGCCGAACTTGGACATCACCGCCCGGTTCAGCATCACCCGATCGTCCACCAGGAACATCCAGTCGTCGAAGTCCACGTTCCAGGTGCGGCCGTCGACCACGAGGGCGAGCACGTAGCGCCAGTTCAGCGCATTGCCCGCGGCCTGCCCCTGGGCCTCGCCGACCACGTCCGCCGCGGTGCCGGTGTACCGGCCGCCGGGCCATTTGCGGATCGTCCAGATCCGCTTCTCCTTCGTGCCGTCGCTGTACAGAAAGTCCTCGTCCAGGGTTCCGGTATCGCCCTGCCAGGCGCAGGCCATCTGCACGGTGAACCGGCGCACGACCTTGCCGGAGCGGTCCTGGAACACGCCCCAGGCGTCGATGCGGCCGTCGAAGTAGGTGCGCAGGTCGAGCAGCGGGCGCTCGGCCGCGTACTGCGACGGGTCGACCGACGCGCAGCCGCCGGCGAGTGCGGCCGCACCGATCAGGCCGCCGAGCGCGGCGCGGCGCGCCGGGGCGGACGGGGCAGGGGAACGGGTCGCGGCGAGCGAGGCGGCGGCCAGCGTTCGCAGCGGTCCGGCGGGCAGGAAACTCATGGTCGGGCCTCGTCGGTCCGGTCGTCCGGGGGCAGGGGGGCGACCACCAGCACGAAGCCGGCGGCCAGCTTGAGGGCGCTCGGCAGCAGCGCGTAGGTCGCCGACAGCACGGCCGTGCCGCCGCTCGGGACACCCGGCTGATAGCCGAGCAGGCCGAGCAGCGGCAGCGCGAGGCCGGCTGCCGCGGCGAGGTTGATCTTGGTCGCGAGGCTCCAGACGCCGAAGAAGGCGCCGTCGCGCTCCCGCGGTGCGTCGGCGGCGGCGAGCACCGTGGCAAGCAGCGCCGGTGGCACGGCGAGGTCGGCGCCGAGCGCGAAGCCGGTGACCACGCACACCACCAGGAAGGCCGCCGTGTCGCCGGCCCCCAGCCCGAACGCCCAGACGAACGCGAACACCGCGAGCGCCATGCCCAGCAGCCAGGCGTTGCGCAGCCCGACCGCACGTGCGATCCGCACCCATGCCGGCATGCCGAGCGCGGCCGCGACGAAGTACGCGACCAGGAACATCGGCGCCGACTCCCTCGCCTGCAGCACGTCGGCGACGTAGAACAGCACGAGCGTCGCGGGGATCGCGGTCGCGATGCCGTTGATCACGAACGCGCCGAGCATCCAGCGGAATGGGCGGCTGCCGGAGACGTCGCGCCAGGTCCCGGCGATCCGCTCGCGCAGCGGGGCCACCGGCGGCGCAGGCATCGGCGCGGCCGCGCCCACGCGAGGCAGCGGCGCGCGCACGATTGCCAGCGCCGCGAGCACGGCGCCTGCGAGGAAGAGCGCGACCAGCCAGACGACGCGCTCGGGCAGTAGCAGGCTCGCCGACAGCACCACGCCGATCAGGCCGAACACCTCGCGGCTGGCGGTCACCCGCACCCGTTCGTCGGCGTCGGCGCCCAGTCGCGCACCCCAGGCCTGGTAGGCGATCGACACCACCGAGTAGGCGAGGTAGGTGACCACCGAGGCGATCGCGAGCCAAGCCGGCAGCGACACGCCCGCCGGCGGCAGGAAGACCGCCGCATAGCCGAGCGCGAGCACGGGCAGCGCCCACAGGATCCAGCGCCGGTAAGTGGTGCGGCCCGGCCGCGCGTCGAGCGCCATGCCGATCGCCGGATCGGCGACCGCATCCACCAGCCGGGTGAGGAACAGCACCGCGCCCACGATCGTCAGGTCCACGCCCAGCGTGTCGGCATAGAAGGTGGGCAGCAGCACGAACAGCGGCAGTTCGAGCAGCGCGAGCGGGCCTCGCAGCAAGCCGTACGCGACGTAGGCGTGCAGCCCGAGTCGACCCTCGGCGCGCGGCGCAGCCCGCGGCACCGCGGCCGTGGCGAGATCGGGCGTGGCCCCGGCCATCGGAGTGCCTCAGCGTCCGTTCAGGTCGCGCAGCAGCGCGTCGCGGAGCTGCGGCGCCACCGTGCGGTCGTCGAGCCAGATCGCGAAGAACGCCGGACCGAAGGCGGGATCGTCGATCGTGCCCACCGGCCGGTCGTTGTGATAGAAGCGCGTGCCGGTGCCGGGCAGGTGCACTCCGGTCAGCCGATCGCCGGAGGCCACGTCCGGGAACACCCGCTTC
Source organism: Burkholderiaceae bacterium (assembly GCA_044359175.1). Taxonomy (GTDB): domain Bacteria; phylum Pseudomonadota; class Gammaproteobacteria; order Burkholderiales; family Burkholderiaceae_E; genus UBA4615. The sequence goes on from JBIKMO010000041.1 coordinate 3,790, forward strand.
ATCTCGGAGAGCCAGCGCGAGCGCCGCTGTGCGTCGCCGATCCCCATCCGGGCGATCTCCTCATCGCTGCGCTCGGCGATCGCCGTGCCCTTGAGCGACAGTCGGTAGCTGAGCTGCAGCGCGAACGGGTCGGCGTCGAGTCGCTTGGGGCGAAGGCCCTGCGGTCCGACCCACAGCTGCGCCGAGTACAGGCGCATGCCGAACCAGCGCAGGTCGCCGCCGCCCGCCAGCCGCGGGCTGCCGAGCGCCTGCGCGATCGGCTTCGGCACGAGCGCCGCGGCGGCGGCACCCGCCGGCAGCATCGGCGCCTCGAACTTGCCGTCGGTGTCGGCGGCCGAGACCGTTGCGGGCGCCAGCCCGAGCGACAGGGCAAGCGCCGCGGCCAGCGACCGCACCGCCCGCCGGCGGGTCGGTCTTGACCGCGTGCTGCGATTCGTCGGGTTCACGGCGTCAGTCCGGTGCGCGCAGCGCGTACTGCACGACGTCGGTGCTGCCCTCGGCGAAACCCGCCTCGCAGTAGGCGAGGTAGAACGACCAGGTTCGCACGAAGGTGACGTCGAAGCCCTGGGCCAGCACCTGCGGCAGCGCGGCCGAGAACCGCTGGTGCCACTCGCGCAGCGTGCGCGCGTAGTCGGTGCCGAACGCGAAGCGGTCCTCGAGCGCCAGGCCGGCGGTCTGCGCGTGCCGCGTGAACTCCGTGGGCGAGGGCAGCATGCCGCCCGGGAACACGTACTGCTGGATGAAGTCGGTGCCGCGCCGGTAGCGTTCGAACAGTGCGTCGTCGATCTCGATCGTCTGCACCAGTGCCCGTCCCCCGGGCACGAGGCAGCGCCGCACGGTTTCGAACCAGGCCGGCCAGTAGCGCTCGCCCACCGCCTCGAACATCTCGATCGACACCACCGCGTCGTAGCGGCCGCGCTCGTCGCGGTAGTCCTGCAGCCGCAGGTCGGCCTGCCCCGCGAGGCCGGCCGCCTCGAGCCGTCGCTGCGCCCATGCGTGCTGCTCGGTCGACAGCGTAAGGCCGGTCACGTGCAGACCGTCGCGCGCGGCGACCTCGGCGAAGCCGCCCCAGCCGCAGCCGATCTCCAGCACGCGGGCGCCCGGGCGCAGTGCGAGCGCATCGAGGATGCGCCGGTACTTCGCGTCCTGGGCGGCCTGCAGCGACCGGGTGGCGTCGCCTTCGAACAACGCGCTCGAGTAGGTCATGCTCGGGTCGAGCCACTGCGAGTAGAACGCGTTGCCCAGGTCGTAGTGCGCGTGGATGTTGCGGCGCGAACCCGCGCGGCTGTTGAAGTTCAACAGGTGCCGCAGCCGGTAGGCGAGTTGCCCCCACCAGCGGCCGTAGATCGCGCGCTCCACCACCTCGCGGTTGGCGAGCATCAGGCGCATCAGGTCGGCGAGCGAATCGGTGTCGAAGTCGCCCGCGATGTACGACTCGGCGAAGCCGATGTCGCCCCGCGCGAGCGACGCCGGAAACACGTTCCAATTGTGCAGCCGCGCCGCGACCCGGGGTTCGCCGGCGCCGAAGGCGCGCTGCGAGCCGTCGGGCAGCGTCAGCGCGAGCCGACCGTGGGCCATCCGCTCGAGCAGCGCGAGCACCGCGCGCGCCGCCGCGGGCATCGGCGCTGCGGCCACCGCGGGGGCGCGCGTTGCGGCGGGGGTGATGCGCTGGGCCGAGCGGATCTGGCCGAGCAGCGAGGCCGCGGGATCGAGCAGCGGCGACGCGGCGCGGTCGCGGATCGAGGGGACGTGGCGGTTCATCGGTGTCCTCGGGTGACGGCGGCTGCCGGGGCGGCCGGCTTGCTGTGGAAAGGCACGCGCGCGCGCCACAGCCGCCATGCCTGCAGGTGGATCCGCGCGATCACCCCGACGGTGAACAGCGGCTGACCGAACAGCGCACGGCGCAGCGTGCGCGGCGTCGCGGCCTCCAGCGTACCGCTCATGCTCGTGAGCAGCAGTGGCCCCTGCGCGTCGTGGTAGTCGATCCGGGCGAGCGACCGTCCGGGGCGGTTCACGAAGCGGAACGTGTAACCGCCCTCGAGCGTGCAGAACGGCGACACGTGGAACACCTTGCGCGCGCGCAGTTCGACGCCGTCGCGCAGCGGCCCGCCGTCCGGCTGGGCGAGCAGGTAGCAGTGCCGCTCGCCGAAGGTGTTGTTGACCTCGGCGACCACCGCGCGCAGCGAGCCGTCGGCCGCGTGGCAGAACCAGAAGCTCACCGGCTTGAACGCGTAGCCCAACATCCGCGGCAGGCAGTGCAGCCAGATCGGGCCGTCGGCGGGGACCCCGGCGCGGGCGCACAGGTCGCGGATCCAAACGTCCAGCGGGGTGCGGCCGTCGCCATGATCGGTGCCGCGAAAGCCGATCGGGGCGGCGCGGTTCAGGCCGAACCACCGGCCGAGCGGCTGCACGGCGCGTTCGAGGTGATCGCCGTCGATGCGCACCCTGAGGAACACGCCCGGGTACGCGAAGTCGCGCCGCAGCGGCCGCAGCCGGGTGTGGCGGATCGGTCCGAAGGCGAGCTGCAGGGCGACGTCGTCGGTCATGTCCGGTCAGGCCGCTAGCCGCTCGCGGGGGGCTTCGGGCACCGGTCGGGCGAGCAGCGCGGCGGCGACCGCCAGGCCGGACTTGAGCCCGTCCTCGTGGAACCCCCAGCCGGTCCACGCGCCCGCGAACCAGGTGTTGCGCGCCCCCTGCAGTTCGGGCAGCCGTCGCTGCGCGAGGACGGCCGCGGTGTCGAACACCGGGTGCGCGTAGTCGTACACGCCGAGCGTGAGCGCCGGATCGGGCGGCGCCGGCGGGTTGAGCGTGACCAGCACCGGCCGCTCGAACGGCAGCGGCTGCAGCCGGTTCAGCCAGTAGGTGACCGCCACCGAAGGGCCGTCGCCGCGGGCCGCACCCTGCGCCTGTCCGGTGCTCAGGTAGTTCCACGCGGCCCAGGCGCGAGGCCGACGGGGCATCAGCGCGACGTCCGTGTGCAGGTACGCGCGGTTGGGTTGGTAGGGCACTGCGCCCAGCACCGCGCGCTCCGCGTCGCTCGGATCGGCGAGCATCGCGAGCGCCTGGTCGCTGTGACAGGCGAGGACCACGTGGTCGAAGCGCTCGCGGCCGTGATCGGTGACCACCGCCACGCCGCGTCCCTCGCCGCGCACTGCATCGAGCGGCTCGCGCAGCACCGCGCGCACCGGCGTGCCGATCCGCACGTCGGGCAGCCCGGCCAGGATCCGCTCGACGTACTGGCGCGCTCCGCCCTGCACCGTGAACCAGCGCGGCCTCTTCGCCACCTGAAGCAGCCCGTGGTTGTCGCAGAACCGAACGAAACTGCCCACCGGGAACGCCAGCATCGTCGCCACCGGGCACGACCAGATCGCCGCGGCCATCGGCAACAGGTAGCCGTCGCGGAACGGCCGCCCGTAGCGGTTCGCATCGAGCCAGTCGCCCAGCGGCACCGACGCGTCGGCCGAGCGTCCCGCGTCCCGCGCGAGCCGGGTCGCGTCGCGGTTGAATCGGAGGATGTCCGCGAGCATCCACCAGAACGTCGGCCGAAGCGCGTTCGACGGCTGCGCGAACACCCCGCCCAGGTCGGAGCCGCACCACTCGAAGTCATGCGGCCCGACCGACACCGAGAACGACATGTCCGAGCCCGCCACCGGAACGCGTAGCGACTCGAACAGAGCGATCAGATGCGGATACGTGCGCTCGTTGAACACCAGGAACCCGGTGTCCACCGGATGGGTGATCCCGCCCAGCGTCACGTCGACCGTGTGGGTGTGGCCGCCGACGTAGTCCGCGGCCTCGAACAGCGTGACGCGGTGGTGCCGCGCGAGCTGGTGGGCGGCGCCCAGGCCGGCGATGCCGCCGCCGACGACCGCGATGCTCAGGGGACGGTCCACGGAGCGCCGATCAGGCCTTCGCGCGTTCGATGCGCGCGTAGGCCGAGTGGTTGTGGATCGACTCGAAGTTCTCCGACTCGACGCTGTAGGCGGTCACCGCGTCGATGCGCTCGAGCGCGAGCGCGACGTCGCGCACCAGATCCTCGACGAACTTCGGATTGTCGTACGCCCGCTCGGTCACGTACTTCTCGTCGGGCCGCTTCAGCAGGCCCCACAGCTCGCAGGACGCCGCCTGCTCGGCCACCGCGATCAGCGCCTCGGGCGCGAGGTCGCCGCCCAGGCGCGCGGCGATCGTCACGTGCGAGCGTTGGTTGTGGGCGCCGTACTCGGAGATGTTCTTCGAGCAGGGGCACAGGCTGGTGACCGGCACGAGCACCTGCAGCGTCACCGTGGTGACGCCGTCGAGCGTCTGCGCGCGCAGCGTCACGCGGTAATCCATCAGGCTCTCGACCCCCGAGACCGGCGCGCGCTTGGACACGAAGTATGGAAAGCGCATCTCGACGTAGCCGCTCTGCGCATCCAGCCGTCGCAGCATCGTGGCCATCAGCGCGTGCATGCCCGCCGCGTCGATCGGCTCGTGCGACCCCTGCAGCACCTCCAGGAAGCGCGACATGTGCGTGCCCTTCACATCGGCGGCGAGGCCCACGTACATGTCGATCGAGGCCACGGTGTGCATCGTGCCCGCGGGAGTACGCACCGCCAGCGGGTGCGTGATGTCCTTGACGCCCACCCGCTGGATCGCGAGGTTGCGGACGTCGGCGATCGACTGGACGTCCGGCAGGAAGATCTTTTCAGGCGCATTCATCAGGCGATTCCCTTCGAAGTGGTGGACAGCCTACCGAAATAAACCGTTTAGTCACAGAATGACCAGCGGGTGCAGATGGGCTTCGCGGGTCGCCGCCTTCGGTTCGATGCGGCGGATCGGGCGGAACCGGTCGGGATCGGGTCGCGGAACCGGACGGGCGGATCGCCCCATACGGCGTGGACGATCAGTGGTTTGTCCAGGTCAATAGGACCGCCGTCCCACGTCGATGCATCTCGAACGGGCCATTCCGCCCGTCGGCCGGCATTCCCGACCCTGCGCCCGAAGATGTTGTCCTGGTCAATACCACTCTCCACACCTATACTACGAGCCAAGGCGACTGAGGTCAAACGTTGTCCAGGACAAAGCTGAAACTGTCCACCCTCGCGTCGTCGTGGTGCTCCGGCGATGGCAGGTGCCGGCCATGAACGATCGTAATTCCAATCCCACGCTGTCGCGGACCATCGCGGCGGTCGAGCGCGACACCGGGTTGTCGAAAGACACGCTTCGGGTATGGGAGCGCCGCTACGGGTTTCCGCGCCCGGACCGCGACGCGTTCGGCGAGCGGGTCTACCCGATCGATCAGGTGGACAAGCTGCGGGTGCTGCGCCGGCTGATGGACGCCGGGCACCGGCCGGGCAAGGTGATCAACCTGTCGATCGACGAACTGCAGGCGCTCGCCGCCGAGAGCGCGGGCTCCAACGCGCTGCCCCGCGGGCTGTCGGAGGCCCAGGCCGAACACGAGGACCTGAGCCGTTTCGTCGAGATGGTCAAGGCGCACCAGGTCGACGAACTGCGGCGGTCGCTCCATCAAGCGCAGCTGCGCCTGGGCATGGAGCGCTTCGTGATGGAAGTGGTCGCACCGCTCACGCGGATGGTGGGCGACGCCTGGGCTCGCGGCTACGTCGAGGTGTTCGAGGAACACCTGTACACCGAGTCGCTGCAGGTGGTGCTGCGCAGTGCGATCGGGACGATCCCGCACCCGGCCCGCCAGCCCCGCGTGCTGCTCACCACCATTCCGCACGAGTCGCACGGGTTGGGGCTGCTGATGGCCGAGGCGATCCTCGCGCTGGAGGGGTGCCGCTGCGTGTCGCTCGGCGTGATGACGCCGGTCTGGGACATCGTGCTCGCCGCCGGCGCCCATCGGGCGGACGTCGTGGCGCTGTCGTTCTCGGCGGTGGTCAACCCGAATCACGTGCTCGACAGCCTGACCGAGCTGCGCGAGAAGCTGCCTCCCGAGACCGAGATCTGGGCCGGCGGCAACTGCCCGATCCTGCAGCGGCGACCGCCTGCCGACGTGTTCGTGCTGTCGGATCTGCGCGACATCCAACCGGCCATCCGCCGCTGGCGCGACGCACACCCCGCACCGCGCTGACACGCGGCTGCGCGGCGCCGCCGAGCGGCGGCTCCACCGATCGCAACCCTGAACTGACCGGCGGCGCCGGCGTTGTTCGGAGCTTCGCCGCGCCGCGCGTGCGCCGACACTGCGGGGACCTCACCTGGACCCGTCCGCGCACGGGCACGCCCTGATGACTCCGTCTCCCGCCCCGGACCCGGTCGCGGCCCGCCGCTTCGGGTCGCTTCAACGCACGCTGCTGCTCGCCGGCGCCTTGACCGCCGCCATGGCCGCACTCGCGGTCGTCGTGTGGATGACCACCGGCCAGATCCGCTCCATCTCGGCGCGGGTGGGCGACGACCGGGTGCCGCAGATGACTCGGGTCGCGCAGCTCGAACTGGACGTCACGCGTGCCTCGCTGCTGGTGCGCCACGCGATGCTCGCGCGCACGCCCGAGGAGCGGCAGACCGCGTTGCAGGAGATCGAGTCGCGCAAGGCGTCGCTGCAGTCGACGCTCTTGGAGTTGGGGCGTGCGATGCCGGACGACGACGGCCGGCGCGCGTACGAGCCGCTGCCCGGGCTGATGCAGGCGTTCGCCGCATCCGCGGACGCGGCCGTGGCGCTGCTGGTCGCGGGCCGGCAGGCCGATGCGTTCGCGCATCTCGTGAGCGACACGATCCCGGCGCGCAATCGCCTGCTCGAGCCGCTCGAGGCCGAGAAGCGGCGTCAGGTCGGCCACCTCGGCGAGGAGCTCGCCAGGGTCGGGTCGCAGGCCGGCCTCGCCCGCACGCTGGCGCTCGCCGGCGTCGTGCTGATCGCCGCGGGTCTCGCGGTGTTCGTCGGCTTCGTCGTACGGGCGATGCGCCAGCTCGGCGCCGAGCCGGGCGAGCTCAAGGCGGTGGCGGACGCGGTCTCGGGCGGGGACCTCACCACCCGAATCGCGCTGCGGCCCGGCGACACGACCAGCGTGATGGCCGCGCTCGCGACGATGACCGACAGCCTCGATCGGCTGGTGCGCGGCGTACGTGCGAACGCCGAGGGCGTGGCGACCGCCAGCGCGCAGATCGCCAGCGGCAATTCGGACCTGTCGCGGCGCACCGAGACCCAGGCGGCGTCGCTGCAGCAGACCGCCTCGTCGATGGAGGAGCTGGGCTCGACCGTTCGGCGCAATGCCGACAACGCGCGACAGGCCAGCCAGCTCGCCACCGCGTCCTCGGAGATCGCCGGCGGCGGCGGCGAGACCGTCCGCGAGGTGGTGCGCACCATGCAGGGCATCAGCGAGAGCTCGCGGCGGATCGCCGACATCATCGGCGTGATCGACGGTATCGCGTTCCAGACCAACATCCTCGCGCTGAACGCCGCGGTCGAGGCCGCCCGCGCCGGCGAACAGGGCCGCGGCTTCGCGGTGGTGGCCGGCGAGGTGCGCAACCTTGCGCAGCGCTCGGGCACGGCCGCGCGCGAGATCAAGGCGCTGATCGGCGAGAGCGTCGAGCGCGTGAACCAGGGCGCGCTGCTGGTCGACCGGGCCGGCGAGTCGATGCGCGGCATCGTCGAGTCGATCCGGCGGGTCACCGACATCGTCGGCGAGATCTCGGCGGCGAGCGACGAGCAGAGCCGCGGCGTCGTGCTGGTCGGCACGGCGGTATCCCAGCTCGACCGTGCCACGCAGCAGAACGCCGCGCTGGTGGAGGAGAGCGCCGCCGCCGCCGAGAGCCTGAGCCAGCAGTCGCAGCAACTGGTGCAGACCGTCGCGTCGTTCCGGCTGTCCTGACCTAGCCGGCCCGAGGTTCGGTGAACAGCGTGAGCACCCCGGTGTAGCCGTACACGCGGTGCTGGCCGATCTCGCCGTTGGCGAAGAAGCCGACCAGCGGGAACTCGCCCAGGTACGTGCGCACCAGCCCCACCTCGGCGCCCGGCGCGCCGAACAGCGAGGCGCCCCGGGCCACGCACGACACGTACACGCCGCCCCGGATCGCCAGGCCGTCGGTCTCCAGCTCGTCGCGAAGCTCGGTGCACACGCGCACGAGGTCGGCGCGGGCGGCGGCGGCGTCGCGGGTGCAGAACACCGCACGGTCGCCCTCACGGGGTACCGCGCCCACCGCGACCAGCCGGTCGTGCGGGTCGATGCCGACCACGTTGCGCACCAGGTAGTCGCCGAAGCCGCGTCGCGCGCCGCGGGTCGGCGAGCCGCCGTCGGCCAGCCCCACGAACAGCCCTGCGCGCAGCCGGGCAGACGGCAGCGCCTGCAGGAGCGCCGCGCCGTTGCGGCTCGCGCGTCGCGCGTCGGGCACGCCCAGGTCGGTCAGCAGCACGTCGAGGGCGGGCTGTCCGTCGAGGCCGCGGATCAGGTTCGCGCTGCAGGCCGAGATCACGTGCTCGCCGGCGAGCGGCGCGCAGCCCTGGGTCACCCGCATCCGAAGATCCACGTCGGAGGAGAAGACCGCGCCCGACAGCCCGCCGGCGAGCACCCGGTGGGCGATCTGCGGCAGCGGCGCGACCCGCCCGCTCGACAGGCCGCCGAACAGCACGCCGCCCGCGATCTGCGTGGCCATCTCCTCGACCAGCTCGCCCAGGTCGGGTGTCGCCGGGTCCGCGTGAACCAGCGCCGCGTGCCCGGCGATCGCGCCGCCGGCGGTGCGCGCGCCCGGAGGCGGCGGCGGGCGTGTGCCGCAGAAGACGCGTGCACCGTCGGGCGGCAGGTCCGCGAGCATGATCGCGACCGCCGGCTCGTCCACGTACTCGACGCCGGTGGCGAGGATCGCGTGGCCGCAGGTGCCGACCCAGTCGTCCACGCCGGTGCGCTGGGCGAGCAGCGCGACCAGGTCCCGCGCGTGCGGCGCGAGGATGTCGGTCAGATACACCAGCCCCAGCCGGGTGCCCGCCGGGTCGCCCGGCCGGCCGGGCGGCGCGCCCAGCTGCGCGAGCGCGAGTTCTGCGGCCATCCGCCAGTCCGGGTGCGTCGCGTGCCCGTACCGGAACGCGGTCACGCACCGCCCCCGGGCGGCCGCGAGCCCGCGCGCTTGCGCGAGCGTGGCCGCGGCGGAGCGCCGGCGCGGCCGCGCTCGGACGCGGTACCGGCGGCCGTCTTCGGTGCCGGCCGCTTCGCGACCGCCGCGGTCGACGCCGAGGGCACCGCAGCCTGCAGGCCCACGCCGGACAGCGCGGCCTCGGCCACCTGGTTGAAGTTCTGCTGCAGCAGGTTCCACCAGGCCCCGGGGTTGATCGCCGGCAGCACGGGCGGCGGCGCGGCCGGGCTCCGGTCGCCCGGTGCGGCGCCCGGCGTCCCCGCCGGCGTCGCGCGGGCGCGCGACGCGCCCGCACGCCGTCCCGACGCGGCCGGCTCGGACGCGGCCGGCTCGGCGGATGCCGATGCGGCCGTGGGCCGCGCGACCGGCGCCGGCGCGGGCTGCGCCGCGGTCCTCGCCGCGATCTCGGCCATCGCGCGGCGCAGCGCCGCCGCGGCCTCGGTGTCGTCGCCGCCGGCTCGCCGCGCGGCCCCGAGCGTCGAGCCGAAGGCCTTGATTGCCGCCAGCGTGCCACGCTGCACCTCGAGCGCCTGGACCGTACCGCGCAGCATGCTCAGGTTCATGTTCAGCCACTGCTCGACCGCCTTGAGGTCGGCGATGCGCTTGTCCAGCTCGTCGATGTCGACCGTGGGCACGAAGCTGCCGGGCAGGTTCAGCGTGGACGACCACGCCCGCTTCATGAACTCGACGCCGTCGAGCATCTGGCCGAACCCGCCCATCGCCATGCGGCCCATGTCGAACGCCGCCTTCGGTGCCTCACCGGCCATCGTCGCCTCCCGCGTCGGGTATCCGCGGCGAACGATAGCAGCAGCGCGCGGCGCGCCACAACGCGCCGCGCTGCCCGCGGATCAGTAGCCTCGCGTCGGGTCGACCCGCTGGGCCAGCGGCTCGCCGCGCTGCAGCCTCGCGACCTCGTCGACGAACTGGGCGATCACCGCGTCCGGCTCGAGCTGGCCCGCGACATGCGGCGTGAGCGTCAGGTTCGGAGCGGCCCACAGCGGATCGTCCGGCGGCAGCGGCTCGCGCACCTGCACGTCGATCGCCGCGCCGCCGAGGCGGCCGTCGCGCAGCGCGGCGAGCAGGTCGGCCTCGACCACGTGGCCGCCGCGTCCGATGTTCACGAAGAAGGCGCCGGCCGGCAGCCGGGCGAGCAGCGCGGCGTCGACCAGCCCGGTGGTCTCGGCGGTGAGCGGCAGCGCGCACACCAGCACCCGCGCGCTCGGCAGCGCCTCGGCCAAGCCCTGGGCGCCGTGCACGGTCGCGAGGTCGGGCAGCGTGCGTTCGGTGCGGCTCCAGCCGGTGACGCGCAGCCCGAGCACCGCGAGCGTACGCGCGATCGTGATGCCGATCGGGCCCAGGCCCATCACCAGCGCGGTCGTGCCGACCACCGGCGAACGGTGACGGGTCCAGTCGCGCGCGGCTTGCTGTGCGCGGTAGCGCGGACCGAGCCGCAGGTGGTCCAGCACGGCGTGCACGACGTACTGCGCGAGCTCCTGCGCCTGCGCGGGATCGGCCACGCGGGACACCGGCAGATCGGACGGCAGGTCCGGAGTCGCGAGGAGCTTGTCGACGCCGGCGGCAGGGCAGAACAGCAGTTCCAGCCGCGGCAGTTGCGACAGCACGCCGGCGGGCAACCGCCAGGCGATCAGCCAGCGCACCGAGCCCGGGTCGGCCTCGTCCAGCGAGGTGTGCACCGGGTGCGGGAATCCGCACGCTGCGAGCGCCCGCGCGAGCGGTTCGGACGGCATCGGGCGGGACAGGATCAGCACGGACATCGCATGGGTCCAAGAGAGCGGGCGCGCCGCGCCGCGGGGCGCGACTGCGGCCGATGATGCCACCGCGCTTCGCCGCGGTCCCGCGGTGTGCGGCTCACCCGTCGGCCCGCGCGACGGTCTGCTCGATCGCGCCGAACACCGAGAGCCCGTCGCGGCCGATCATCTCGATGCGGATCGTATCGCCGAACCGCATGAACGAGGTCTGCGCCCGGCCGCAGGCGATCATCTCTCTCGCACGCGCCTCGGCGATGCACGACCAGCCGCGGGACGGATCGCGGTTGGAGACCGTCCCCGATCCGACGATGCTGCCGGCGCGCGCGTTGCGCGTCCTCACGACGTGAGCGATCAGCCGCGGGAAGTCGAACACCATGTCGGTGCCGGCATCGGCCTCGCCCACCTTGCGCCCGTTCCAGTGACACAGCATCGGCAGGTGGACGCGGCCGTCGCGCCACGCCTCGCCGAGCTCGTCGGGCGTGACCGCGACCGGACCGAACGCGGTCGTCGGCTTGCTCTGGAACAGGCCGAACCCCTTGGCCAGCTCCGCCGGGATCAGGTCGCGCAGGCTCCAGTCGTTGACCAGCATCAGCAGCCTGACGTGCGCCGCGCAGGCCTGCGGCGTCGCTCCCATCGGCACGTCGTCGACCACCACGGCGACCTCGGCCTCGAAGTCGATACCCCAGTCCTCCGTCAGGAACCGGGCGCTGTCCCGCGGCCCGAGGAAGTCGTCCGAAGCGCCCTGGAGCATCACCGGATCGGACCAGAAGGACTCCGGCGTCTCGGCGTCGCGGGCGCGGCGAACGAGCTCGACATGGTTGACGTACGCCGAACCGTCGGCCCACTGGAAGGCGCGCGGCAGCGGCGCCGCACACGCCGCCGGGTCGAATGCGAACGCGTGGCGCGCCTTTCCGTCGTTCAGCGTTCGGTACAGATCCTCGAGCTGCGGCGAGACGAAGCCCCAGTCGTCCAGCGCGCGCTGCAGCGTGGGCGCGATGCCTTGCGCGACATGTGCGGTGCACAGATCACGGGAGACCACCAGCAGCTGGCCGTCGCGGCTGCCGTCCTTCAGCGTGGCGAGCTTCATCGTGGCGTTCGTGCTCTCCGGGGGGGCGCGTCGTTCGGCCGAGCCGGGCCGACCCCGGCCGTCGGCGCGCCGTTCAGAACCGCCAGCGTGCCGACAGCGACAGCGCGGTGCTGGAGACGCTGTTGTACAGCTCGTCGGTGTCCACGCCGCCGCGCAGGTGCCGAAGCCCGGCAGCCAGCGACCAGGCCGGAGTGAGGTCGTAGCGCACACGCGCGACGCCATCGAGCAGCCCGCTGCCGCGCGGGCCCGGGGCGCCGTCGAGCTCCGCCTCGAACGTCCACCGCGAGGTGAGCGCGCGCGCGACCGACAGGTTCAGCAACGGCACCAGGCCGACGTTGTCGAACGACTGGACGGTGGCGCCCTGGGTCAGCCTGATCTGGGCGTCGCGGATCGCGAGGGTGCCGCCCGCGCGCAGGGCCCAGCCGGCCCCGGGGTCGCCCAGGCCGAACAGCGGCACCGTGTACGTCGCCCGCCAGGTGTCGAAGTCGTAGCGTGCGGTCGTGAGCGTTCCGGCGGCGAACGTGCTGCCCTGGAACCGGACCGGTGCCGTGAACGACGAGGCGCCTTCGAGCGACAGCGGCGCCCAGGTCAGCCGCAGGCGGTGCCCGGTCCCCCACCACGGAATCGGCAGCTCGGCCGAGAGTCGCGCGGTGTTCGCGCGGTCGGCGAACGGCAGCAGCGAGAACCGGTCACCGGAGGCGTCGTTCGGCTTGCGCAGGTCGTTGCGCGAGAAGTCGTAGCGCAGTCCCTCGAGCTCGAGCCACCGGCCGCCGGCGGACTGCGCGGCCGCCGGCGAGGCGATCGCCAGCGCGAGCACGACCATCAGTGCGGACGAGGGGGGACGGCGGGGCATCGGTCGATCTCCAGGGCTCGCCGCGGCCGGTGCCCGGACGCGCGACGGTGTCGAGTCTGCCGCAGGTGCCCGATCCTAACCCATGACCGCATCGGGGTGGTCGGCCGGGGCTGCACCGGCGGCGCTCGCGCCTCGATGGCGCAAGTCGCACCGTCAGGCGCCCTGCGCGGCGGGCCCCGTCGGCACCTTCGCCCGATCGCGCGCCAGTTCCTCGCGGGTCGTGATCCCCCGGAACCACACGGTCACCGCGCTGGAGCTCAGCACGATGAACAGCGAATACAGCACCGGGATCAGCAGCACCTGCTGCTGCATCTCACCCTGAAAGGTCAGCAGCACGATCAGCACCGCGAGCGGGCCGTTCTGGATGCCGGTCTCCAGCGCGATGGTCCGCGACCGTCGCGGGTCCTGGCGCAGCAGTTTCGAGAGCGCGAAGCCGAGCAGCATGCCGATCACACCGAGTCCGATCGACGCGAAGTACACCGAAAACGGCGTGGTCGCGAGCAGCGCGTGATTGCGCGGTACCCAGGTGAGCACGAGGAACAGGATCACCACGATGCCGAGCAACCCGCCGACCAGTTCGATCGTGGCGCCCACGTTCGGGTTCCACTTGCGCAGCAGCATGCCGATCACCGTCGGCACGATCAGCACCACCAGCACCTGCGCGACGTTCCCCGCCGGCACGGTGTACTCCTGGGGCAGGCCCCGCAGCTGCGAGTAGAACTCGAGCAGCAGCGGCACCATGACCACCGCGACCAGCGTCGAGCAGATGGTCATCATGATCGACAGGGCGAGTGCGCCCTTGCTGAAGTACGTGAAGATGTTCGAAGTCGTCCCGCCGGGCATGCAGCCCATCAGGATCAGCCCGATCGCGAGCGCCGGCGGCAGCCCGAGCAGCACCGCGAGCAGGTAGCCCAGGAACGGCATGATCCCGTACTGGCACACCAGCCCCACCAGGATGCCCTGCGGCTTCCTGAACGCGATGCGGAAGTCCTTGAAGGTCAGCGAGGCGCCCATGCCCAGCATGATCGCCATCATCATCACGCCCAGCAGCCGCGTCTCCAGGTCGGTCAGCATGTCGGTTCCCCGTGCTCAGGCGGTGGCCGGCGCACCGCGGGTGTTCAGGTACTCGGCCCGCAGGTCCTTGCGCAGGATCTTGCCGATCGGCGTTTTGGGCAGTTCGGTTCGGAACTCGATCGAGCGAGGCAGCTTGTAGTCGGTCAGGTAGCGCCGGCAGTGCGCTCTCACCTCGTCTTCGGTGAGCCGGTCGTCCTGACGCACCACGTAGGCGCGCACCGCCTCGCCGGTCTTCGCGTCGGGCACGCCGATCACCGCCACTTCGAGCACCGCGTCCAGTTTTGCGATCGTATCCTCGACCTCGTTCGGGTACACGTTGAAGCCCGAGACCAGGATCATGTCCTTCTTGCGATCGACGATCCGGAACCAGCCCTGAGCGTCCATCACCGCCACGTCGCCGGTGTGCAGCCAGCCGTCGCGCAGCGTCTTCGCGGTCTCGTCAGGGCGGTTCCAGTAGCCCTGCATCACCTGCGGGCCGCGCACCACCAGTTCGCCCGGCGAGCCGAGCGGCACCGGTACGCCTGCGTCGTCGACCAGCCGCACCTGGGTCCCCGGCACCGGGATGCCGATCGACTCGTCGCGACGCTCCCCGCCGATCGGATTGAAGCAGACCACCGGGGACGATTCGGTCAGCCCGTAGCCTTCGGCGATCCGCGTGCCGGTGACCCGCTCCCAGCGTTGCGCGACCGCGGCCTGCAGCGCCGCGCCGCCGGCGACCGCGGCCTTCAGGTGAGCGGGCGGGAAGGCGGTGAACCATTCCTCGTTGAGGAGCGCGTTGAACAGCGTGTTGACGCCGCTGACCCAGGTGATCGGGTAGTTGTCGAATGCGCGCTGCAGGTTCTGTATCGGACGCGGGCTGGGCACCAGCACGTTGCGCGCCCCGGCCGCGTAGAAGCACAGCAGGTTGAACGTGAACGCGAAGATGTGATAAAGCGGAAGCGCCGTGAGCACCACTTCCCTGCCCGGCTCGATGTGGCTCGCGCCCATCGAGAACGCCTGCTGCAGGTTCGCGAGCAGGTTGCCGTGGCTCAGCATCGCGCCCTTCGAGACCCCGGTGGTCCCACCGGTGTACTGCAGCATCGCGAGCGTCGTCGGACCGACGCCGCGCAGGTAAGCGCCCGGGTCGACCGAGCCGCGGCGCGCGGCCTCGGCCCCCTGCGCGAGTGCCTGCGCGAGCCGGACGTGCCGGACCCGGATCGGCGGCAGCGCCCGGTTCCAGAAGCGCATCACGCCGCGGATCACCGCGCGCGGCACCGTCGAGAAGAACTGCGGCACTTCGCAGACCACGACCTGCCGGATGCCGGTGCGGGCAAGGATGCCCTCGAGCTTGTCGGCGAACAGGTCGACCACGACCAACACCTCGGCGCCGCTGTCGCGGAACTGGTGCTCCATTTCGGCCGCGGTGTAGAGCGGGTTGGTATTCACCAGCACGCAGCCCGCCTTGAGCACGCCGAAGGCGACCACCGGGTAGGCCAGCCCGTTGGGGGTCTGCAGCGCAACCCGCGCACCGGGAGCGAGCCCGACCACCTCGCGCAGGTAAGCGGCGAACGCGTCGGCCTGCTGGTCCACCTGGGTGTAGGTCAGCGAGCCGTGCATTCCGTTGGGCATGCACGTGGTGAAGGCGATCCGTGGGCCATGGGCGCGCGCTGCCTGCGTGAGCATCGCCGGCAGGTGCACGTGCTCGGGCACGGCGAGTTCGCGGGGAATGCGGTCGCCGTACTGCGTGAGCCAGGGCGCGGGGTCGTCGGTCGGGGCGGGCTCGTTCACGTCGGGGTCCTTGGGCACGGTGCCGCACGGGTGCAGCGCGCCCGGACGGCGACGCAGCGCGGGCTCGGCGCCGGATGATCGGCCGCAGGCGCCCGTGCGAGTCGATCGACCCTGCTGCGGTCACGCCCAATCGGGGTCGAACCCGACGGCCCGCCGCGGGGATACGGCCCTGCAGGCGCGGTCGTATCCCTGCGGCGGCTGCTATGCTCCGCGTACCGGCCGCGACGACGGCTTCAGGAGACACCATGTTCCATCGACGCCGATGGCTCGCCAGGCTGGGCCGCACCGGTCTGGCCGCCAGCACGATCGCCTGGCTCGGCAGCGCCCCTGCGCTCGCCCAGGACGCCGCTGCCTACCCCGGCAAACCCATCCGGATCCTGGTCGGTTTCGCGCCCGGCGGGGCGACCGACATCGTCGCCCGCACGGTCGCCGAGAAGCTGCAGGCGGCGTGGGGCCAGCCGGTCGTCGTCGAGAACCGGCCCGGCGCAGGCTCGAACATCGCGGCCGAGCAAGCTGCACGGGCCGAACCCGATGGGCACACGCTGCTGCTCGGCACGATCGCGAACGCGACCAACATGTCGCTGTACAAGAACCTGAAGTACGACACGCTGCGCGACTTCGCGCCGATCACGCAGCTCATGTCCGCGCCGAGCGTGCTGGTGGTCTCGCCGGCGCTGCCGGTCGACGACCTGAAGGGGCTGATCGCCCTCGCCAAGCAGCGGCCCGGCACGCTCACGTACGCCTCGTCCGGGGCCGGCGGGTCGCCGCACCTCGCCGGCGAGCTGCTCGAGCTTCGCGCCGGCATCGACATGGTCCATGTGCCCTACAAGGGCGCCGCACCCGCGCTCGCCGACGTGATCGGCGGGCAGGTGAACCTGGGCTTCAAGACCGCGCTGTCAGCGCTGCCGTCGATGCAGGCGGGTCGTCTGAAGCCGATCGCGGTCGCTGCGAACCAGCGGCTGCCCCAGATTCCGAACGTGCCCACGATGGCCGAGGCGGGGTTCCCGGACTTCGAGGTCAGCTCGTGGAACGGTCTGCTCGCCCCGGCGAGGACGCCCCCGGCGATCGTCGCGAAGCTGCACCGCGAGCTGGTGCGCATCCTCCAGCTGCCGGACGTGCGCGAGCGCTTCGCGACGCAGGCCGCCGAGCCGGTCGGCAACTCGCCCGACGAGTTCCGCGCCTACATCCGCAGCGAGATCGACCGCTGGGGCACGGTCGCGCGCACTGCGAATATCGTGCTGGAGTGACCGTCCGGTCGGACGCGACCTCTGGGCGCGGCGTGGGGCGGGCGTCTGTAACAGCCGCAACCCCGGGTAAGCCGACTGGGGCCCGGCGCGGACCGTCGCCATCATCAGGTCTCCCCTCAACCCTCCGGAGATCTCGATGACACGCACGACCGTTCCCGGCTGGTTCGCCGTCGCCGCACTGACCGGTGCGATCGGCGTCGGCGCCGCCTTCGCCCAGTCCCCGTCGCCGGACGCGCGCCCCCAGGGCAGCGGTGCGCCGCTGGCGGGTCCCCACGTCGGTCCCCACGCCGGTCCCCACGGCGGTTCCCACGCCGGTTCCCACGCCGGTTCCCACGCCGGTCGCGGTGAACGCATGATGCAGCGCGCCGACGCCGACCGCGACGGTCGGGTGAGCCGGGCCGAGTTCGAGACCGCGCAGCAGGCTGCGATGGCCCGTCGGATGCAGGCGTTCGATGCGGCCGACACCGACCGCGACGGCAGCCTGTCTCCGGCCGAGATCCAGGCGATGCGCGAGGCGCACCGGGCCCGGTCCAGCGGGCCGCGCGGCCCCGGCGGGCCGCGCGGTCCGGCGGCGCCCTCGGGCGCCGCCACCCCGGGGGCCTGACCGGCGTTCACCGGCGCGTCCGCCGCGGCGGACGCGCCCGTGCCACCGAGGACGGTCGAGCGGTAAGCTTGCGGACTTCCAGCCTTCAGCCGTCCGCCATGCCCGACCGCCGCCGATTCCTCTCGCTCACCGCCGCCTCCGCCGCCGCCGTCGCCTGGCCGGCAGCCGCGCAACCTGCCTGGACGCCGTCGCGTCCGGTGACGGTGGTCGTACCCTACCCTGCCGGAGGCCCGACCGACATCCTCGCGCGGGCCTTGGCGGTGGAGGTCGCACGTACGCTCGGCGGCAACGTGGTGGTCGAGAATCTGCCCGGCGGTGCGGGCTCGATCGGAACCCGCCGCGTCGCGCAGTCGCCCGCCGACGGACACGCGCTCGTGTTCGGGACCAACCAGACCCACGCGACCAACGTGTCGCTGCTGCCGCAAGGCGGCGGCTACGACCCGATCAGGGACTTCGTGCCGGTGGCCGGTCTCGCGGATTTGCAGCACCTCGTGGTGGTCGGGCCGGACCTGCCGGTGCGCACCGCCGCCGACCTGGTCGCGCTCGCCCGCAGGGATCCCGGCAAGCTCACCGCGGGCTCGACCGGTCCGGGGTCGGCGTCACACCTGGCGCTGGAACTGTTCAAGGTTCGCACCGGCACGGACATCGCCCACGTTCCGTACAAGGGGTCGGCGCCGCTGTTGACCGATCTGCTCGGCGGCCATGTGAACCTGAGCTTCGCGACCACGCCCACCGTGCTCGCACAGGTGCAATCGGGCAAGCTGCGCGCGATCGCGGTTGCCTCGCCGAACCGATCGCCGTATCTGCCCGAACTGCCGACGCTTGCGCAGGCCGGGGTGGCCGGCGTGGAGGCCGACGCCTGGCTCGCGCTGTTCGCCCCTGCCGGCATCCCGGCGGGGGCGCTCGCCCGCCTGCGCGAGACGACCCTGGAGGCGATGCGGCAGCCGACGGTGCGCGAGACGCTGACCCGGCACGGCATGACGCCGAATGCGCGCGACGGCGCGGCCTTCGCGGCGTTCGTGCGCGAGGACGTCGCACGCTGGGCCGAGGTGGTTCGCGTCGCGAACGTCAAGGCCGAGTAGCCGCGGCCGCCGCCGCGCGTCGTCCCGCGCTCGGGTCGCGCCGCTCTCGCGCCGTCGCCCCGAGCCGCGCCCGGTCGACCTACCGGAGCGGCGGTGTCCGGGTCGGCGACAGCGCGGCGACCAGCGCGAGCCGCCGCTCGAGCATCGCGAGCCGGTCGCGGCACTCGGGGGCCGACGCGCAGCCCGCAGCCGGGCGCAGCGGGTCGAGACGCCAGACGCTGCGGCCGCGCTTGATGGTCTCCAGCACCTTCAGGTCGGCGAGCGTCTCGCGCGGCACGGCGAGGGGATTGCCCGAGAGCACGGCGAAGTCGGCGAGCTTGCCGACTTCGATCGAGCCCTTGGTGGCTTCCTCGAAGTGCTGGTACGCAGGCCACAGCGTCAGGGCCTTCAGACCGACGATCGGCTCGACCCGGTGCTCGGGCCCGAGCACCTGACCGGACCGGGTCGTGCGGTTCACGGTCGCCGAGAGCACGCGCATCGTATCCGGAAGCGCCACCGGCGCGTCATGGTGCGACGAGAACTTCATGCCCCGCTGCAGCAGCCATCCGGTGGGCGAGATGTTCGTCGCGCGCTCGGGGCCGAGCACCGAGTCGCGGTGCCAGTCGCCCCAGTAGAACGTGTGCATCGGAAACAGCGACGGGAAGATCCCCAGCGCCTTCACGCGGTCGACCTGGTCGAGGCGCAGCGTCTGGCCGTGGATCATGACCGGTCGGCGGTCGCGACCCGGCACCTGCGCGGACGCCGACTCGACCGCCTTCAGGAACTGGTCGATCGCCGCGTCGCCGTTGGTGTGGACCAGCACCTGCCAGCCGTTGCGGAATGCGCGCAGCACCTGCGCGGCAGCCTCCGCGTCGGTGAGCGTCGGGTAGCCCGCGTAGCTCGCGGGCTGCCCAGGCGGCGGTTTGAAGTACGGTTGCGACAGCCAGGCGGACTTGCCCTGCGGTGAGCCGTCCAGGCTGAGTTTCACGCCCCCGATACGAAAACCGTGGGTATAGCCGCGCGAGTGCAGCGGGCCGCGCATCACCGGGTTGTCGCCGTTCATCAGCAGGTCGGGATAGGCGACCACGTCGAGCTTGAGCAC
>JBIKMO010000226.1:0-7298 GCA_044359175.1 Burkholderiaceae bacterium
GAGGAGCCGGACGCGGTCGCGACCATCCGGTTCACGCTGCAGGTCCGCAGCCGACACCACCTCGCGCAGATGTTCCGCCGGTTGCGCAAGCAGGCCGACGTCACCCGGATCACCCGCCTCTAGAACCACCGCCGCAGCCGCGCGCGAACGCGCCGCAGGCGTCGCAGCCCACGCTACTCCAGCGCGCCGTAGCGAACCTCGACGATCTCCAGCTCGATGCGCCCCGCCGGCGTGGCGAGCGCCACGGTATCGCCCTCGCGGGCCTTGATCAACGCCCTGGCAACCGGCGAGACCCAGCTGATCCGGCCCCGGACCGGGTCGACCTCGTCGATGCCGACGATGGTCACGCGGCGCTGCACGCCGTCGGACTGGCGGTAGGCGACGGTCGCGCCGAAGAACACCTGATCGTTACCCGCCTGGCGCTGCGGATCGACCACCTCGGCGCGGTCGAGCCTACGGGTCAGGAAGCGGATGCGGCGATCGATCTCGCGCAGCCGCTTCTTGCCGTACAGGTAGTCACCGTTCTCGGAGCGGTCGCCGTTGGAGGCCGCCCAGGAGACCACCCGCACCACCTCGGGCCGTTCGACGTCGAGCAGGTGCAGCAGCTCCGCCTTGAGACGGGCGTGGCCCGCCGGGGTGATGTAGTTCCGTGGCGCGCCCGGCTCGGGCGGCGGCATCTCGAGATCGTCGTCGTCCCCGTCAGCGTCCTCACGAACGAAGGCCTTGTTCATCGGCGCGCGGCTCAGCCCGCAATCGCCATTCGCTCGATCAGCACCGATCCGCAGCGACGCGTGCCGCGAAGCACCTCGTCGGCCCCGACCGCGACGATGGCGCGGAACATGTCCTTGAGGTTGCCCGCGATCGTGATCTCCTCGACCGGATGCACGATACGGCCGTGCTCGACCCAGTAGCCGCTCGCACCGCGCGAGTAGTCGCCGGTCACGCCGTTCACGCCATGACCGAGCAGCTCGGTGACGAACAGCCCGGTGCCAAGCTTGCGCAGCATCGCCGGCAGGTCGTCGTCCGGCGCGGTCAGGCGGCTGGACAGCCGCAGGTGGTGGGCGCCGCCCGCGTTGCCGGTGCTGCGCATGCCGAGCTTGCGGGCGGTGTAGGTCGACAGGAACCACCCGCCGAGCACGCCACCGGACACCACGCGGCGAGGCGCGGTCGCGACGCCCTCGTCGTCGAACGGCGTGCTGCCGAACTCGCCCGGTTGAAGCGGGTCCTCGTCGATGTCCAGGTGTGCGGCGAACACGTCCTTGCCAAGGGCGTCGAGCAGGAAGCTCGCCTTGCGGTACAGCGACGTGCCGCTGGCCGCCTGCACGAAGTGTCCGAGCAGACCGCAGGCGAGCGGGGACTCGAACAGCACCGGCACCTTGCGCGAAGCAAGTTTCGTGGCGCCCAGGCGTGCGAGCGCGCGCTCGGCCGCGGAGCGCCCGAGCGCCTCCGGATCAGCGAGCCGGGCGGCATGGCGCGACGACGAGTACCAGTCGTCGCGCTGCATCGAACGACCGCGCCGCGCGATCGGCGCGCACGCGATCGAGTGCCGACTGTACGGATAGCCGCCGACGAAGCCGAGGCTGTTGGCGGACACGAAGTGACCATGACTCGCCGATACGCTCGCCCCCTCAGAGTTCGCGATCGCCGGGCTGACTGCGAAGGCGGCGGCCTCGATGCGCCGGGCGAGCTCGATCGCCTCGTCGGCTTCGATCGTCCAGGGGTGGAACAGGTCCAGGTCGCGTGGAGCACGCGCGAGCCTATCCGGCTCGGGCAGCCCCGCGCAGGGATCCTCGCCGGTAAAGCGCGCGATCTCGAACGCGGCCTTCACGGTCTCGGCGACCGCGCGCTCACCGAAGTCGCTGGTGCTCGCATGGCCGCGCCGCGTGCCGACGTACACCGTGACGCCGAGCCCCTTGTCGCGCGTCTGCTCGATGGTCTCGACCTTGCCCTTGCGGACGTTGACCGACAGGCCGCTGCTCTCGGACACGTCGGTCGCGGCCGCGGTCGCGCCGAGCCGGCTGGCTCGCTCGAGCACCGAGCGGACGAGTTCCTCGAAGCGGGCACGGCTGTGGTCGAACATCGGGTCGGCGATCGTTGACGGCGCGGCTATCATAGCAAGGCGATGATCCGCGCCTTTCCGCCCCCAGACGTCGATACGCCCGACGAGGCGCCGAGCAAGTCCCAGCGCAAGCGGGAGATGCACGCGCTGCAGGCGCTCGGCGAGCGTCTGGTCGAGGCGCCGCCATCGATGCTCGCATCGATGGATCTGCCCGAACCGCTGTGCGACGCGATCGCGCTCGCCCGCAGGATCACGGCGCACGAAGGGCGCCGACGGCAGATGCAGCTGATCGGCCGCTTGATGCGCTCGGTCGACGCCGAGGCGATCCGCGCCCGGCTCGAACTCGACGACGCCCGCCACCGTACGCAGACCGCGATCATGCACGCGGCCGAGCGCTGGCGTGACGCACTGCTCGCCGCGCCCGACCGGCTCTCCGAATTCGTCGATCGCCACCCGGGTGCGGCCGGACGGGATGCACACCCGGCGCTGCGCGCGGCGCTCGCGGAGGCTGCGCGCGGCCGACGCGGCCGTCACCATCGTGAGCTCTACCGCGTTCTGCGCGACGCGCTGCTCGCGCACACCGAACCGCCACCGGGACCGAACGACGATGCCTGACGCCCCGATCGCCGCCACCGAGGACGCGCCGCTGCGCGTGGGTCTGGTCTCCGTCTCCGACCGCGCCTCCGGCGGTGTGTACGCGGACGCGGGCATCCCCGCGCTCCAGGCGTGGCTGGGTCGCGCGCTCGCATCCCCCTGGAGCGCGGAGACCCGGCTCATTCCCGACGAGCGGCCGGTAATCGAGCGCGCGCTGATCGACCTGGTCGACGTCGCCGGCTGCCACCTGGTGCTCACCACCGGCGGCACCGGGCCGGCACCCCGCGACCTGACCCCCGAGGCGACCCTCGCGGTCGGCGAGCGCACGATGCCCGGATTCGGCGAGGCGATGCGTGCGATCAGCCTGCACTTCGTACCCACCGCGATCCTGTCGCGCCAGGTCGCGGTGATCCGCGGCCGTGCGCTGATCGTCAACCTGCCCGGTCAGCCGAAGTCGATCCAGGAGACGCTCGAGGGTGTCCGAGGTACCGACGGCACGGTGATCATGCCGGGCATCTTCGCGGCGGTGCCGTACTGCCTGGACCTGATCGGCGCACCGTACGTCGAGACCCACGAGGCGGTCTGCCGCGCGTTCCGCCCGAAGTCCGCGCCCCGCCCCGCTGGGCGCTGAACCTCAGCGACGGCCGCAGGACATCACGCCGTCGACCTCGCGCACCGAGCCGAGCGTGCGCTGCAGCTGGGGCACGTCGCCGACCTCGACCGTGAACTGCATCTGCGCGACGCCGTCGCGCGACAGCGTCCGCACCGCGGTCACGTTGAGCCGGTCGCGTGCGAACACGTCGGAGACGTCGCGCAGCAGTCCCTGGCGGTCGCGCGCGCGCACGTGCACGTCGACCGGATACGTACGGCTTGCGGCCCCGGGCCGCTGCGAAGGGGCCCGCCAGTCGCCCCAGCTGGTCTCCAGCACGCGCTCGGGAGCCTGCCGGGACATCTCCGCAAAGCTGCGGCACGCCGCGCGATGCACCGACACCCCGTGCCCCCGGGTGACGAAGCCGACGATCGGATCGGGCGGGGCCGGTCGGCAACAGCGTGCGAGCTGCGTCATCAGGAAGTCCACGCCGACCACGAGCACGCCGGCACCGTCGTCGGTGCGCGCGCCGCGCGCGGGCCGCAATGCGGGCTCGGGCACGACCCGCGCACCCGCCTCGGCCGCGGGACTGCCGCCAGCAACGGCACGCGCCGACCGCGACGCCTCCCCTCGGGGCGCGTCGGCACCCCCACGCACCGCCTCCTCGAGCATCCGCGGCCCGACCTCGTCGCGGGCCGCGGCGAGGAACAGATCCTCGGGGCGACCGTAGCCCAGCCGACGCGCGACCTCGTCGAACGCGAGCGCGGTGCGGCCCTCGCGCTGCAGCGTCTTCTCGACCTTCTCACGGCCAAGCGCGAGATCGCGCGCGAGCTCCTGCGCATTGAACCACTGGCGGACCTTCATCCGCGCGCGCTGGCTGCACACGTAGCCCAGCTGAGGATTCAGCCAGTCGCGCGACGGGCCGTCCGAGCCGCTGCCCGCGCGGGCGGCGACGATGTCCACGGTCTGGCCGTTGCGCAGCACCGTGTTGAGCGGGACCATCTGTCCGTCGACCCGTGCACCGCGGCAGCGGTGGCCGAGCTCGGTGTGCACGTGGTAGGCGAAGTCGACCGGCGTGGATCCGGCGGGCAGCTCAACCACCTTGGCCTGCGGCGTCAGCAGGTAGATCCTTCCGCCCTCGGCCGAGGTCGCGACGCGTCCGCCAAGCGTCGCCCCCATCTCCTGCTGCCACATCAGCAGCTGCCGCATCCAGACGATCCGCTCGTCCTGGGCGTGGCCGGCCGCACGGGCGCCGCCGCCGCGCCGCGGTGCGACCGCCGCAGCACCCGCGCCCGTTCCGGTGGAGGCCTCCTTGTACCGCCAGTGCGAGGCGACGCCGAACTCCGCGTGCTGGTGCATCTGGCGGGTGCGGATCTGGACCTCCAACGCCCGCCCGTCCTCGGCGGTCACCACCGTGTGCAGCGACTGATAGCCGTTCGGCTTCGGCCGTGAAATGTAGTCGTCGAACTCCCTGGGGATCGGCGGCCAGATCTGGTGGACCACGCCGAGCACCGTGTAGCAGTCGCGCACGTCGTCGACGAGCACGCGGAAAGCCCGCAGGTCCTGGACCTCGCCGAAGCTCAGGCCTTTGGTCCGCATCTTGTGATAGATGCTGTGGATGTGCTTGGGCCGGCCGCTCACCTCGGCCTCGATGCCGTGCGTGCGCAGCGCCGCGCGCAGCCGCTGGATCGCCGAGCGCACGAACGCCTCGCGCTGGACGCGGCGTTCCTCGAGCTGGGCCGCGATGCCCTTGTAGATCTCGGGCTCGAGGAACCGGAAGGCCAGATCCTCGAGCTCCCACTTGAGCTGCCCGAGGCCCAGCCGGTTGGCGAGCGGTGCCAGCACCTCGAGGGTATCGTGAGCGACTGCCGCCTCGGGCGGCAGGCGGATCTCGGCATGATGACGCAGCGTCTGCAGACGCGAGGCGAGCCGCAGCAGCACCACGCGGATGTCGCTCGCCATCGCAAGCGTCATGCGGCGCAGCGTCTCCAGATCGACGCCGCCGCCCGCCACGTTCGCGCGCAGCGTCAGGTCCTCGAGCCGCAGCAGCTGGCGCATGCCGTCGACCAGCAGCCTGGCCTCCTCGCCGAACTCGCGCTCGATCTCCTCGGCGGGGAGCCTCGCGCCCAACCCGAACAGCACGGCAGCCACCCGCGTGGGCTCGTCGACACGCAGGTCTTCGAGGATCGCCAGCGTGCCGCGCGCGTGCGCGACGATCGGCTCGCCGCGGCCGTCGGACTCGACCGCGGCCCGGGTGGTCGCGATCTCCAGCGCGCGTTCGGTCGGCCCAGGCCCGGTCTCCTGCGCAAGCGCGGCGGCGGGGCGAGGCACGGCAACGATCCGGGCGCGGGAGTGGAATGACATGCGGCACGGCCGGCCACGCGTGCCGACTTGGGCACGGAGCCGGCATTATAGGCAGGCGGTCCTGATCGCCGCCCCGATGCCCACCGAAGATGATCTGGCCCCTCGGCGCCGCTGCGCGTCCCCTTCCCGTCGACCCGGAAGCCTGGCGACGCGTCGTCGTTCGGCTGCCCTTCCTCGCCCGGCTCGATCCGGACGATTCACGGCGCCTGCGCGAACGGGTGGCCGAGTTCCTGTCGCGCAAGACCTTCACCGGGACGCACGGACTGCAGCCGGACGACGACATGCGCCTGACGATCGCCGCGCAGGCCTGCCTGCCGGTGCTGCACCTCGGTCTGGCTCACTACGACGATTTCGTCGAGATCGTCGTCTATCCGTCGGCCTTCGCAGTGCACCGGCGCATCACCGACGACGACGGGCTGGTCCACGAATTCGACGACGTGCTCGCCGGCGAGGCCATGGACGGCGGACCGATCGTCCTGTCCTGGGAGGACTCGGGCGGAGCCGCTGCCCCGATCGAAGCCAACGTCGTCATCCACGAATTCGTCCACAAGCTCGATCTGGCCGACGGCGAGGCCGACGGCTGCCCGCCGCTGCCCTGGGCGCGGCGTCGGGCATGGCTCGACGTCCTGCACCGCGCCTACGACCGCTTCTGCGAGGCGCTGCGGCAGGTCGAGGACTCGATCCCCGCGGACGTCGACCCGGAGAGCGACGCCGCCGACCCCTGGTACGCGAGCCTGCCGCTGGACCCGTACGCCGCGACCGACGAGGCCGAGTTCTTCGCGGTCGCGGGTGAGGTGCACTTCGTCGATCCGGACCGGCTGCGGCAGGCGTTTCCCGAACTCGCAGCGCAATTCGACGCGTACTTCGGGCCGCGCGATCGCGGCCCGGACGACGGCGGGGCCCGCCGGTAGCGCGGCGTCGTCCGGTCGTGCGGCGACGCAGCGGCGCCCGTGCGCATGCGCCCTACCATCGGCGCATGCCGGATGCAGTCGCTCTCCGCCCGTCTCGTGGCCCCCTGACGCGCGTTGCGATCCTGACCGTCCGCGGCTCAGGGCAGCGGTCAACCGTTCGCGCACCACGCCGGACGCCGTCCCGAAAGGTGGGCGCACCATCGAACCCGCACTGATCGCATCGGTGGGCTACGGGCTCGCGGCACTCGCGTGGCTCGCGCTCGCGGCGCTGCTGGCGCTGCGCGGACACGCGCGCGGGTTCGGTGCACTCGTGCTCGCCGCGATCGCCGTGCAGGCGTCGTGGGCGCTCGCCTGCGCCGCCTCTCCGCGACTGGTACCGACCACCGTGGCGAGCGTGCTCGAGGCGCTGCGGCCGTTCGGATGGACGGTGGTGCTGCTCGGCTTGATCGGAGCGGCGCGTCGCCGCGAGCCGCTGACACCGATCTCGATGGTGCCGGCGCGGGCGACCGCCCGGGCGCTCACGGACGGCGCAGCGGGCATGCCAACCGCCGGCACGGCGGTACCGCCCGCGGCGGCGACCATCGCGGCTGCGGCGGGCGACGACGGGCCGCCGGGTGCGGACGACAGCGCGCGCGACGGGGCCGACCGGGGCGCGGACCGGGGCGCCGGTGCGTGGAGCCGGGCGGTGGCGCAGCACAACCTTGCACTGACGCTGGGCATCGCGCTCGCCGCCGCGCTCGCGGCTGCCCAGGGGGCGAGCGCGCTGGGCGGCGCCGGCGCG
>JBIKMO010000227.1:0-7264 GCA_044359175.1 Burkholderiaceae bacterium
AGTCGCTGCACGCCGCGCTCGCCGTAGCGCTGTGCGAGCGGCGCGACCTTCTGCCAGAGCGCCTCGGTGATGAACGGGATCATCGGATGCGCAAGCCGCAGCACGGTCTCGAGCACCCGCAGCAGCGTGCGGCGCGTGGCGCGCTGCACCGCCTCGTCCGCGCATCCGAGGTCGACCTTGGCGAGCTCGAGGTACCAGTCGCAGTACTCGTTCCACACGAACTCGTAGAGCTCTCGGGCCGCCACGTCGAAGCGGTACTCGCCGAGCGCCTGCTCGATCGCCAGTTCGGCGCGCTGCAGCCGCGAGGTGATCCAGCGCGAGCCCGGCGTGAAGTGCAGGTAGCCGCCGGGCACGCACTGCTCGGCAGTGTGCGGCGCGAACCCGCAGTCGCGGCCCTCGGTCTGAATCAGCACGAACCGGGTCGCGTTCCACAGCTTGTTGCAGAAGTTGCGGTAGCCCTCGCAGCGGTTCAGATCGAAGTTCAGCGTGCGCGCGAAGCTCGCAAGCGAGGCGAACGTGAAGCGCACCGCATCCGCGCCGTACGCCGGGATGCCGTCCGGGTAGGTCTTGCGGATCTGCGCCTCGATGCGCGCCTTGTGGTCGTCGCGCAGCAGGCCCTGGGTCGACTTCGCGAGCAGCGCGTCCAGGTCGATGCCGTCGATCAGGTCGAGCGGGTCGATCGTGTTGCCCTTGGACTTGGACATCTTCTGGCCTTCGGCGTCCCGGACGATCGCGTTGATGTACACGTCGCGGAACGGCACGCGGCCGGTGAAGAACGTGGTCATCATCACCATCCGGGCGACCCAGAAGAAGATGATGTCGAAGCCGGTGACCAGCACCGCCGAGGGCAGGTAGCGGTCCAGGTCGGGCGTCGCCCGCGGCCAGCCGAGCGAGGAGAACGGCACCAGCGCCGACGAGAACCAGGTGTCGAGCACGTCCGGGTCGCGCACCAGCGGGCCGGACCACCCGGCGGCCGCGGCGTGAGCACGGGCTTGCGCCTCGTCGCGGGCGACGAACACCGCGCCGTCGTGGATCGGCGCGCCCGTGGCGTCCGCCTTGTACCACGCGGGGATCTGATGCCCCCACCACAGCTGGCGGGAGATGCACCAGTCCTGGATGGTGTTCATCCAGTGGTCGTAGGTCGCGCGCCAGTGATCGGGCACGAAACGCACCTGGCCGTCGGCGACCACCTGCAGGCAGACGTCGGCGATCGAGCGGCCCGGATGGCGCGGATTGTGGTGGTCGCGCCGGCTCATCGCGACGAACCATTGGTCGGTGAGCATCGGCTCGACCACCACGCCGGTGCGTGCCGAGCGGGGTACGGTCAGACGGTGCGGCCGGTCCGACACCAGCAGCCCGGCCCCGCGCAGCTCGTGCAGCACCCGCGCGCGCGCGACCTCCCGGTCCAGGCCCCGGAAGCGCATCGGCGCGGCGTCCGACACCGCGGCCTGCAGCGTGAGCACACAGATCGCCGGCAGGCCGTGGCGCTCGCCCACCTGCCAGTCGTTGAAGTCGTGCGCCGGCGTGATCTTCACGCAGCCGGTGCCGAACGCCGGGTCCACGTAAGTGTCGGCGATGATCGGGATCTCGCGCCACGCCTCGGGCGAGTCGCCCGACAGCGGCAGACGGACGCGACGTCCGACCAGCGGGGCCCACCGGGGGTCGTCCGGGTGAACCGCCACCGCGGTGTCGCCCAGCATCGTTTCCGGCCGCGTGGTTGCGACCACCACCGAGTCGACGTTCACCGTGCGCGACGGCAGGTCACCGCTCGCCGGCAGCGTCAGCTCGAGCGGCGCTCCGGCGAGCGGATAGCGGATCTCCCAGATCCGGCCGTCCTCTTCCTCGCTGTCCACCTCCAGGTCCGAGACCGCGGTCTGCAGCGTCGGGTCCCAGTTGACGAGGCGCTTGCCGCGGTAGACCAGGCCCTGCTCGTGCAGCTGCACGAACACCTCGAGCACCGCCGCGCTCATCGCCGGATCCATCGTGAAGTAGCCGGCGCGGCTGCCGTCGGCGTCGGCGTATCGCCAGTTGGCGGATGCGCCGAGCCGGCGCATCTGGCCGACGATGGTCGCGCCGGACTGCTGTTTCCACTGCCAGACCCGTTCGACGAATGCGTCGCGGCCGAGGTCGTGCCGGGTCAGGCCCTGCGCCTGAAGTTGGCGCTCGACCACCACTTGGGTCGCGATCCCTGCGTGATCGGTGCCGACCACCCAGTTCACGTCGGAGCCCTTCATTCGCTGCCAGCGCACCAGCGTGTCCATCAGCGTCTGCTGGAACGCGTGGCCCATGTGCAGCGTGCCGGTCACGTTCGGCGGCGGCAGCTGCAGGCACCAGCCCGGTGCCCGCGCCGGCTGGGCCTGCGCCGCGGCCGCGTCGGCGGGAGGGTTCTCGAACAACCCACGTGACTCCCACAGCGGATACCAGCGGGCCTCGATCGCGGCCGGCTCGAAGCTCTTGGCGAGCGCGGCGGCGGCCGCGCCCTGCGGTTGCGGGGCGTTCATCGTGAAGGGAGCGGGCGAAAGACGACCGGCGATTATAGGCGGGCGCTCGTGCCGCCGGCCTCGCGCTGCACGCGCTTCACGGCTGGCGCCGGGCGATCTCCGCGTGCAGCCGGGTCAGTTCCTCGTTGACCGCGCGTGCGACCACGTCGCGCACGGTCTGAGACAGCGACGCGCGCAGCTCGGTCGCCAGCGCCTCGGCGGCCCGGTCGATCACCGCCTGCAGCGACTCGCGCAGCTGCGCGTCCAGCAGTGCCTCCGAGCGTCGTGCGAGCCGCTCGGTCACGTTCTCGCGCACCCGTTCGGCAAGGCCCGCCCATTCGACGTCGCCCAGCGCCACCGGCAGGTCCTCGGGCACGTAGCGCGGCTCCTGCACGATCTCGGTGAGCATCGGGATCGGGTCATCCGCGCCCGTGCCGCGCGTCGGCGCGGGCGCGTCGGCCGGATCGACGTCGCGGAAGCGGTTCGGATCGGGGGTCGGACCGCGCGGAGCGTCAGTGCGCATCGGCGGCGGCGACGTCGTGCGTCCCGAGCGGATAGCCGCGGTCGCGGTAGAAGCGGTAGCGAGCACGGCCGAGGTCGCGGTCGCGCCCGTCGTCACCGACCACCTCGAGCAGCCGGCCGAAGCGCGAAAAGCCCGCAGGCGGTCCGTCGCCGAGGTTGACCAGTACGTCGTGCCACGGCGCCGCTTCGCCCGAGGCCGACAGCACGACCGGCGTCTCGGACGCGAGCGGGTCGCTCGCCATCACGTGCGGCACGAACTCCTCGGGTGCGAAGGTCCACAGTGCGGTGTCGAACGCGGCGAGCCGCGCCGGGTCGTCGCAGCAGACGACCACGCGCTGACCGCTGCGCCACGCCTTGCGCACCAGACGGCACGCGTACAGCAGCCGGTCGGGCGCGTTGACGTGGAAGTCGATGCGGGTCACCGCGAGCCCCCGCGCGCGTGTCTAGGCGACGCCGGCCCGGCCGAGCACGAAACGCACCAGCAGCGGCACCGGGCGTCCGCTCGCGCCCTTGCTCGCGCCGGAGCGCCAGGCGGTGCCGGCGATGTCCAGGTGCGCCCACGGATAGGCCTTCGCGAAGCGCGCGAGGAAGCAGGCGGCGGTGACCGCGCCGCCCGCGCGTCCGCCGACGTTGCCCATGTCGGCGAAGTTGGACTTGAGCGCGTCCTGGTACTCGTCGTCCAGCGGCATGCGCCAGCAGGTGTCGGCGGCGTCTCGGCCGCAGGCGAGCAGTTCGTCGGCGAGCGCGTCGTCCCGGGCGAACAGGCCGCTGTGGTGGTTGCCGAGTGCGATCACGCAGGCGCCGGTGAGGGTGGCGATGTCGACGACTGCCGCCGGCCGGAAGCGTTCGGCGTAGGTCAGGGCGTCGCACAGGATCAGTCGGCCCTCGGCGTCGGTGTTCAGGATCTCCACGGTCTGGCCGGACATGCTGGTGACCACGTCCCCAGGGCGCGTCGCGCGGCCCGAGGGCATGTTCTCGCAGGTGGGAATCAGCCCGATCAGGTCGATCGGCGGCCGGATCGTCGCGATCGCGCGCATCGTGCCCAGCACCGATGCCGCGCCGCACATGTCGAACTTCATCTCGTCCATCTCGGCGGCCGGCTTGATCGAGATGCCGCCGGTGTCGAAGGTGATCCCCTTGCCGACCAGCACGAGCGGCGGGCGCTTCGCGCCGCCGCCCTGGTAGCGCAGCACGATGAACTTCGGGGCCTGTTCGGACCCCTGGGCGACCGCCAGCAGCGCGCCCATCTTCAACGCCTCCATCTGCTTGCGCTCGAGCACCTCGACCTTCAGGCCGTGCTCGCGTGCGAGCGAACGCGCGGTCTGCGCGAGGTAGGTCGGGGTGCAGACGTTGCCCGGCAGGTTGCCGAGGTCCTTGGCGAGGTCGGTGCCGTCGGCGATCGCGGTGGCGACCGTGAGCGCTCGGCCGATCGCGGCCGCCTCGCCGCGCGTGCAGCCGATCGCGATCGCGGACGGACCACGCGGCCCGGGCTCGGGCTTGCTCTTCATCCGATCGAAGCGGTAGCCGGCATCGCGCGCGGCGAGTGCGACCGTGCGCGCCTTCCAGCCGGCGTCGCGTCCGTCGACCTGGACCTCGCCGAGCCATGAAACAGCGTCCTTGGCCGCGGTCGCCGCGAGCGCGCGCATCGCCGCGCGGCTCGCGTCGGTGAACGCCTTGACCGACACGCCGGGCCCGTCGCCCATCGAGACCAGCAGCACGCGCTCGCTCGGCCCGCCGGTGCCCACGAGCAGCGTCGAGCCGATCTTGGCGGGCAGATCGCCGCGCGCGAGCGCCCGGGCGAGGACCCCGTCGGCGCCCGCGTCGATCGCCGCACCCGCTTCGCCCGCACGCCCGCCGATCACCGCCACGATCGCGCAGCCGCTGCGCGTCTTCTCGGGCGCGGAAGTCTTTGTGCTAAATTGCATCGCGGCAGGTCCTGGGAGCGGGTCTCGGGCAACCGCGGCCGATCATAGCAGCCTTCCCAGCCGACGATGCTGTTCACGCGGGCGCTTCGTCGCGACCTGATCAACCTCGCCGGCGCGGTCTTCGCCGCGCTGTTCACGATCATGGTCACCACGACGCTGATCCGAGTGCTCGGGCGGGCGGCGAGCAACCGCGTGTCCACCGCGGACGTGCTGCCACTGATCGCGTTCGCGTCGATCAACTACATCCCCGTACTGCTGGTGCTCACGGTCTACGTGACCGTGCTGATGGCGTTGTCGCGCGCGTGGCGCGACTCCGAGATGGTGATCTGGTTCGCGAGCGGCCAGAGCTTGACCGCATGGGTGCGCCCGGTGCTCGGCTTCGCGGCGCCGTTCGTGGTGGTGATCGCGGGCGTGGCCTTCGTGGTCGGCCCCTGGGCGCAGCGCCAGGCCGCCGAGTACCGCCAGCGATTCGAGCAGCGAGAAGACGTCTCCCGGGTGGCCGCCGGTCAGTTCCGCGAATCGGCCGGCGCGAACCGCGTGTTCTTCGTCGAATCGATCAGCGACGATCAGACCGAGGTGCGCAACGTGTTCGTCACGCAGGTGCAGGACGGCAAGCTCACCGTGGTCGCTTCCTCGGGAGGGCGCATCGTGACCCGGCCCGACGGTGAGCGCTACCTGGTGCTGGAGGACGGCCGCCGGTGGGACGGTCCCTGGGGGGGCAGCGAGTACCGGCTGATGGAGTTCGAGCGCTACGGCGTGCGCCTGCAGGCCAAGGCCTCGACGCTCGCCGACCAGTCGGCGCGCCTGAAGCCGACCCACGAGCTGATCGCCGATCCGCAGCCCGCGCATCTGGGCGAACTCGCCTGGCG
Source organism: Burkholderiaceae bacterium (assembly GCA_044359175.1). Lineage (GTDB taxonomy): Bacteria > Pseudomonadota > Gammaproteobacteria > Burkholderiales > Burkholderiaceae_E > UBA4615. The sequence continues at coordinate 5,797 of JBIKMO010000227.1, forward strand.
CGTCGGCCTGCCGTTGTCCGCGATCGTGGCCGCGCTGCTGGCGATCCCGCTCGCGTTCGTGAATCCGCGGGCGGGCCAGTCGATCAACCTGCTGGTCGCGATCCTGATCTACGTCACCTACAACAACTTCAACGGCCTGATGCAGGCCTGGGTCGCGCAGGAGCGGGTACCGTTCTTCGTCGGCGTGTTCGCCACCCATGCGACCGTGCTGCTCGTGGCCGCATGGCTGTTCTGGCGGCGGATCTCGATGGTCAGACTGTGGCCGGCCTGGCTGCGCTGGCCGCTGCCGGTGCGCGGGGCCTGATGCTCGTCCTCGGCCGCTACCTGGCGCGCGAGATCTCGGTCGGCGTCGGCACGGTGCTGTTCGGGTTCCTCGCACTGTTCGCATTCTTCGATCTGGTCAACGAGCTCGACGACCTGGGTCGGGGCGGCTACCGGATCCAGCACGCGCTCGCGTTCGTCGCGCTGTCGGTGCCGAACCACGTCTACGAGCTGATGCCCGTGGCCGCTCTGATCGGGGCGATCTGGGCGCTTGCCCAGTTCGCGTCGCACTCCGAGTTCACCGCGATGCGTGCCGCCGGCATGGGTCGCACGTTCGCGCTGCGCGGCGTGGTGCTGTGCGGGGCGGTGTTCGCACTGGCCACGGCGGTGATCGGCGAAGCGGTCGCGCCCCGCGCCGAACGGCTCGCGCAGAGCGTGCGTCTGTCTGCGTTGGGTACGACCGTGGCCGGTCAGTTCCGCTCCGGCATGTGGATCAAGGACACGCTGCGCGACGCCGGCGGCGCCCCGGAGCGGCTGCGGTTCGTCAACATCGGGACGCTGCGCCCCGATGCAACGCTGGAGAACCTGCAGATCTTCGAGTTCGACCCGGACTTCACGTTGCGCTCGGTGATCCGTGCGCAACGGGCCGAGTGGGATGACGAGCGCGCGCTTTGGCAGTTGGCCGGCATCGAGGAGACCCGCTTCATCGCCGGCCGCACCGACGACCGGGTGCCGACGCTGCGCTCGGAGATCGTCCGCGAGGACGCCCGCCCCTGGCCGTCCGACCTCGGTCCGGACATCGTACGGGTCGCGATGCTCGAGCCGGACCGGATGTCGCTGCTTGGCCTGGTGCAGTACACGCGCCATCTGAAGGACAACCGGCAGAACGCCGAGCGCTACCAGATCGCGCTGTGGAAGAAGATCGTCTATCCGCTCGCGGTGATCGTGATGATGGTGCTCGCGCTGCCGTTCGGCTATCTGCAGGTGCGCGCCGGCAGCATCGGCTACAAGGTGTTCGCCGGCATCATGCTCGGGGTCGTGTTCCACTTCATGAACGGCCTGTTCTCGCACCTGGGCCTGCTCAACACCTGGCCGCCGTGGCTGTCGGTCAGCATCCCGAGCCTGTTCGCGCTCGGCGTCGGGGTGGCGATGCTCGCCTGGGTCGGGAGGATGCGGTGAACGCCCCGGCGCGGCCGTCGGCAGACGG
>JBIKMO010000042.1:0-23197 GCA_044359175.1 Burkholderiaceae bacterium
AGCGTGGGAGGACGCGATCGCCGCCTGGAACGAGCTCGCCAGGATCAGCCCGGCCCACCTGGCGCTGAGCGCCGAGCATTGGCTGCAAGCCCACGAGCGGGTCGGCCGCGCCGACGCCGGTCTGGCCCGGCTCGAGGCGGCGCAGGACGCGCATCCCGCGATCGACGCGCTGCGGGCGATCGCCCAGGGTCGGGTGCGGCGCGACGGCCCCGCGGCGGCGACCGCCTGGCTGCGCGCCGCACTCGGGCGCAGCCCGTCGCTGCTCGGACTGCAGCAACTGCTCGCGCTGCAGCGTGCGTCCGGAGCCGAACCCGCAGGGAGCGCCGACACCGCGCTCACCGAGGCGCTGATCGAGCGACAGGCGACGCGGCTCGCCCGCTTCGTCTGCGGTCACTGCGGCTTCAAGGCCCGCAGTTTCCACTGGCAGTGCCCGGGCTGCCACCACTGGGACAGCTACCCGCCGCGTCGTACCGACGCGCTCGACTCCGAGGCCTGAGACGGCCGAGCGGCCTCGTCCATCCGGCCGAGCTCGGCCCGACGCAGGCCTGGCACAGTGTGCGGACGCGACCGGCCCGCACGGGTGCGAGGGCGCCGCAGCCGGCGCCGTCGACTCGGGGCGGGTTCGCGGCGGCGTCCGGCGGTCGGGCGCCTTCCCCGTACCGGAGGACACACGATGAACCGCTGGATCGCCGCGCTGTGCGCGCTCCTCGTCTCGCTCGGAACCGCGGTCGCCGCGGTGAACGCGAACACCGCCTCGGCCGACGATCTCCAGGCGGTCCCGGGGATCGGCCCGGCGATTGCACAGCGCATCGTCACGGAACGCCGCAATGGTCCGTTCAAGAGCCTGGACGACCTCCAGGCGCGGGTGAAGGGCGTCGGCGAGTCAAGCATCCGCAAGATGGCTGCCGGTGGGCTCACCGTGGGGCCGTCGCGCGCGGCGACCGGGAAGCCCGATTCCACGACCGGCGCCAAGGCCGACCCGAAGGCGGCACCGAAGGCCGAGGCGCCCAAGGCGGGGGCGCGGCCGTAGCGATCCGGTGTGACTGCGCGTCGGGAACGGCGCGGCAACCGCGCCGGAGCGCCGGGCGCGCCGGCCCTGGGTCCCACCGTGGCCGGCCACCGGTGCGCCGCGTCGCCGGCCACCGCAACGCGGCTCGCCATGCGGTGCAGCGGGGCGTCCGGCCGCAGCCTTCCCTGTGGCATGATCGGCGCGCCATGTCTTCCGCTCGCGCGCCGCGGTCCGAGCCGTCCGTGTCGGCCCGGCTGCTGCTCTACGCGCACCTGCTGCGGCTGCACCGGCCGATCGGCACGCTGCTGCTGCTGTGGCCGACGCTCTGGGCGCTGATCGTCGCCTCCGGAGGCTGGCCGGATCCGTACCTGCTGTTCGCCTTCTGCGTCGGCACGCTGCTGATGCGTTCGGCCGGCTGCGCCATCAACGACTGGGCCGACCGCGACTTCGACCGCCATGTCGAGCGTACCCGCGACCGACCGCTGACCGCGGGGCGGGTGTCGCCGAACGAGGCGCTCGCATTGTTCGCCGGGCTGTCGCTGCTGTCGGCGCTGCTGGTGCTGCCGATGAACCGGCTGGCATGGGCGCTGGCGTTCGTCGCGGCGTTCCTGGCGGCGAGCTACCCGTTCACCAAGCGCTTCTTCGCGATCCCGCAGGCGTATCTGGGCATCGCGTTCGGCTTCGGCATTCCGATGGCGTTCGCGGCGGTGCTGGGCGCGCTGCCAGCGGTCGCGTGGGTAATGCTCGCGGCGAACGTCTGCTGGGCGATCGCCTACGACACCGAATACGCGATGGTCGACCGCGACGACGACCTGAGGATCGGGATCCGGACCTCGGCGATCACCTTCGGACGGTTCGACGTGGCGGCGGTGATGCTCGCCTACGCTGCCGCGCTCGCGCTGCTCGCGTGGGCGGGGACGCTGGCCGGCTTGGGCGCGGTCTACCACGTGGGCCTCGCGGCCGCGGCTTGCATCGCGGTCTACCACTGGACGCTGATCCGCGATCGCTCGCGGGTCGGCTGCTTCGCGGCGTTCAATCACAACACCTGGTTCGGCTTCGCGGTCTTTGCCGGCATCGTCGCCGACCTGGCGCGGCGCTGACGCGGGCGAGGTCGGGTGGGGGCGCTCGCGCCGCGCCCGCGCTGCCCGCGGCTACGCGCCGTATTCGCGTCCGAGGGCTTGCGACCGTGCGCACGCGGCGTGCATCGCGCGAGCGAGCAGTCCGCCGAAGTCGGCAGCCTCCAGGACCTCGAGCGCCGCCGCGGTCGTACCGCCGCGCGAGGTCACTCGCTCGCGCAGCACCGCGGGCGACTCGTCCGAGCTCGCGGCGAGCTGGGCCGCCCCGAGCACGGTCTGCAAGGCAAGCGTGCGTGCCTGAGCCGGCGTGAGCCCGAGCGTCACCGCGCCGTCGATCATCGCCTCGATCAGGCGGAACACGTAGGCCGGCCCGCTGCCGGACAGCGCGGTGACCGCATCGAGGGCGGCCTCGTCGTCCACCCACACCGTACAGCCGACCGCAGCGAGGATCGACTCGGCTCGGACCCGGTCCTCGGCACCCGTCCCCGGCAGTACCGCGAGCCCGGTCGCGCCGAGACCGATCAACGCCGGCGTGTTCGGCATCGTTCGGACGATCCGCGCGTGGCCGCCCAGCCAGCGCGACAGATCGGCGGCGCGCACCCCCGCCGCCACCGACAGCAGCAGGCGGTTCGCGACCCACGGCGCGATCGCGGCGACCGCTTCGCGCATCTGCTGCGGCTTGACCGCCAGCACGATCAGATCCACGTCCATCGCGGCGGCGTCCGCCGCCGCGTGCACCGCGATGCCGAAGCGCGCGGCGAGCGCGTCGCGCTGAGCTGCCGACGGATCGATCGCCGCGATCGTCGTCGGCGACGTGCCGCGCGCGAGCAGCCCGCCGATCAGCGCGGCCGCCATGTTGCCGCCGCCCACGAAGACGATGCGGTTGGAGGTCGAAGCAGGGTCCATGGTCAGTCTCCGGAGCGTCGAACGAACTGGCGGGGGCGCAGCCCGAGTGCGGCCAGCGTACCGAGGTAGACCGCTGCGCCGGCGGCGACCACACCGAGCGTGAGACCGATCCGCATGAACGGCTGCGCCCGCATCGCCGCCCAGTCGACCTGAGGCACCGCGAGCGCGAGCAGCGCCGCGAGCACGGCGAGCGCGACGCCGAGCTGCGCGGCGAACCGGCCCCAGCCCGGCCGCGGCGCGTAGATCCCGCGCCGCATCAGCCCGGCCAGCAGCAGCGCCGCGTTCGCCAGCGCCGCGATCGAGATCGACAGCGCGAGCCCGGCGTGTCCGAACCAGGGCACCAGGATCAGGTTCAGACCCTGGGTGATCGCCAGCACCAGCAGCGCGATGCGGAACGGCGTGCGCACGTCCTGCTTCGCGTAGAAACCCGGGGCGAGGATCTTCACCGCGACCAGCCCGAACAGCCCCACCCCGTAGGCGAGCACCGCGCGCGAGGTCATCTCGAGGTCGGTCGCATCGAATCTCCCGTAGTGGTAGAGCAGGGCAGTGAGCGGCGTGGCCATCAGCGCGAGCCCGACCATGCAGGGCAGCGCGAGCAGCGCGGTCAGCCGCAGCCCCCAGTCGAGCAGGTCGCTGTACTCGTCACGGCGTCCGGCGGCGTGCGCCCGAGACAGGCTGGGCAGCAGCACCGTGCCGAGTGCCACGCCGAGCAGCGCGGTGGGGAACTCCATCAGTCGGTCGGCGAACGACACCCAGGACACCGCACCGGGCCCGATCCGCGACGCGATGTGCGTGTTGATGATCAGGCTGATCTGCGCGACCGAGACCGCGAGCACCGCCGGGCCCATCTGGCGCAGGATGCGGCGCACTTCGGGGTCGGACAGCGACGCGCGGAGGTTCCCGCCGAGCCGTGGCAGCATGCCGATCCGCAGCAGCGCAGGCACCTGCAGCGCCAGTTGCGCAAGTCCGCCGACGAGCACCCCGATCGCCAGCGCGTACACCGGCGGCTCCACGCGGGGTGCGATCAGCAGCGCCGCGGCGATGAACGCCAGGTTCAGCAGGACCGGCGTGAATGCGGGTACGGCGAACCGGCGCCACGTGTTGAGCACGCCCGCCGCCAGCGCGACCATGGAGATCAGCAGGATGTACGGGAACATCCAGCGGGTCATCGTGACCGCGGCGTCGAACGCATCGGGCTGCGCGCGCAGGCCGGAGGCCATCGCCCACACCAGCACCGGGGCGGCGACCACGCCGGCGGCCGAGACCGCCACCAGCACCCAGAAGAGCACCGTGGCCACGTGGTCGACCAGGCGCACCATCGCCCGCGCGTCGCCGGACTCCCGGCTCGCGGCAAGGATGGGAACGAAGGCCTGCGAGAAGGCGCCCTCGGCGAACAGCCGGCGCAGCAGGTTCGGCAGCCGGAACGCGACGAAGAACGCGTCGGTCAGTGCCGAGACGCCGAACACCGCGGCGGTGAGCGTCTCGCGGATCAGTCCGGTGACCCGAGACAGCAGCGTCAATCCGCTGATCGTGGCGGCGGACTTCAGCAGGTTCAAGCACGCGCTCCCCGGGGTCCGGCCGGATGCGCCCTTGCGGCTGCCACGACGGACGACCTATACTTCAAGGCTTTCCCGAACGTTCCGGAACGAGAGTATCGCATGGCCAACATCGCTTCGGCTCGCAAGCGCGCACGCCAAGCCGTCAAGCAGAACGCGCACAACTCCAGCCTGCGCTCGCGGCTTCGCACCGCGATCAAGGCGGTGCGCAAGGCGGTGGCCTCGGGCGACCGGGCCGCTGCGGCCGCGCAGCTTCGCGCGTCCACGAGCGTGATCGACACCATTGCCGACAAGCGCATCATTCACAAGAACGCGGCGTCCCGGCACAAGAGCCGGCTGAACGCGGCGATTCGTCGCATGCCGTCCTGACGCGTTCGGGGCCGGCGGCCGCGCAGCGGCCGATCAGGCCTCGCGCGTGCGCGCCGGGCGGGCCCCGAACAGCGCCGTGCCGACCCGGACCAGGGTCGAGCCCTCCGCGATCGCGGCCTCCAGGTCCCCGGACATCCCCATCGACACCGTGTCGACCGGAACCCCGGCGGCGCGGATCGCTTCGCAGACCGCCCGCACACGGGCGAACTGAGCGCGCTGGAGCACCGGATCGTCGGTCGGCGCGGGGATCGCCATCACCCCGCGCAGTCGCAATCCCGGCAGCGCGGCCACCGCCCGCGCGAGGTCCGGTGCCTCATGGGGTGCGCACCCGCCCTTGGTCGCCTCGCCGCTGACGTCGATCTGCAGGCACACCTGCAGCGGCGGCCGCTCGGCCGGACGCTGCTCCGACAGCCGGCGGGCGATGCGCTCGCGGTCCACCGAGTGGCACCAGTCGAACTGCTCGGCGACCGCCCGTGTCTTGTTCGCCTGCAGCGGACCGATGAAGTGCCACTGGAGCGCGTCGTCCGACCGCCCGGATGCCCGGGTCGCCCACCGGTCGCGCGCCGCTGCCATCTTGGGCAGCGCTTCCTGCACATAGTTCTCGCCGAACGCGCGCTGACCGGCAGCCGCCAGCGCGACGACCGCATCCGCGTCGAAGGTCTTGGATACCGCGAGCAGCGTGACCGATCCGGGGTGGCGGCCGGCGGCGGCGCAGGCGGCGGCGATCCGGGCGAGCACGGCGGCGTGGCGGTTGAGCAACGCGTCCGGACCGTCCGTCGTGACCGTCGACGCGCCTGCGGGCGGCGCGGCGCCGGCTGCGGGCGGCGCACTACGATGGCCCTCGGGCCGCAAGCCGTTCTCTGGGGAACTCATGGACATCGCCGAGCTGCTCGCATTCGCTGTGAAGAACAAGGCCTCCGACCTGCACCTGTCCGCCGGTCTGCCACCGATGATCCGGGTTCACGGAGACGTCCGCAGGATCAACCTGCCGCCGATGGAGCACGAGGCGGTGCACGGGATGATCTACGACATCATGAACGACGCGCAGCGGAAGGACTACGAGGAGAACCTCGAGTGCGACTTCTCGTTCGCGATCCCGGGCCTCGCCCGCTTCCGCGTCAACGCGTTCCAGCAGCAGCGCGGCGCCGGGGCGGTGATGCGGACGATCCCCTCGAAGATCCTTACCCTCGAGGAGCTCAAGGCGCCCAGGATCTTCGCCGAGCTGTCGCTGCAGCCGCGTGGGTTGATCCTGGTGACCGGACCGACCGGCTCGGGCAAGTCAACGACGCTGGCCGCGATGATCAATCACGTGAACGACAATCTGTATGGTCACATTCTGACGGTCGAGGATCCGATCGAGTTCGTCCACGAGTCCAAGCGGTGCCTGCTCAACCAGCGTGAGGTCGGCCCCCACACGCTCAGCTTCACCAACGCGCTGCGCAGTGCCCTGCGCGAGGACCCCGACATCATCCTGGTGGGCGAGCTGCGCGACCTCGAGACCATCCGACTCGCGCTGACCGCCGCGGAGACCGGTCACCTCGTGTTCGGCACGCTGCACACGTCCAGCGCCGCCAAGACGATCGACCGGATCATCGACGTGTTCCCGGCCGCCGAGAAGGAGATGGTCCGGGCGATGCTGTCGGAGTCGCTCAAGGCGGTGATCTCGCAGTCGCTGCTCAAGACCAAGGACGGCAACGGGCGGGTGGCCGCGCACGAGATCATGATCGGCACGCCGGCGATCCGTAACCTGATCCGCGAAGCGAAGGTCGCGCAGATGAACGCAGCGATCCAGACCGGCGCGTCGATGGGCATGCAGACCCTGGACCAGTGCCTCACCGATCTGGTCCGACGCAATGTGATCACGATGGCCGAGGCTCGCGGCGCGGCCGCGAACAAGGACAATTTCCCGGGATGATTCGAGAGCCGTCGCCATGATGCCCCCCGATCAGAAATCCGTCGTTACGCCGCCGGTCGCCGGCCGCTCCGGAACGATCGAGCGCGAGCAGGCCTCCAGGTTCCTGCAGGACCTGCTGCGGCTGATGCTGCACAAGCGCGGCTCCGACCTGTTCCTCACCGCGGAGTTCCCACCGGCGATCAAGGTCGATGGGCGACTCACGCCGGTGTCGAACGTGCCGCTCACGCCTCAACACACGGTCGAGTTGGCGCGCGCGCTGATGAACGACCGGCAGGCGAGCGAGTTCGAGGCGCACAAGGAGGTCAACTTCGCGATCAGCCCGCAGGGCGTCGGTCGCTTCCGGGTCAACGTCTTCATGCAGCTCGGCCGCGTCGGGGTCGTGCTGCGCACGATCCAGAGCACCATCCCGCGCTTCGAGGACCTGGACCTGCCGGCGACCCTGCGCGATCTCGCGCTCGCCAAGCGCGGCCTGGTGATCATGGTCGGTGCCACCGGCTCGGGCAAGTCGACCTCGCTCGCGGCGATGGTCGGCTACCGCAACGAGAACAGCTACGGCCACATCGTGACCATCGAGGACCCGGTGGAGTTCGTGCACCCGCACCGCAACTGCATCGTCACGCACCGGGAAGTGGGCGTGGACACCGACAGCTGGGAGGTCGCGCTGAAGAACACGCTGCGGCAGGCGCCGGACGTGATCATGATCGGGGAGATCCGGGATCGGCAGACCATGGAGCACGCGATCGCCTTCTCCGAGACCGGTCACCTGTGCCTGGCGACGCTGCACTCGAACAGCGCGAACCAGGCGCTCGACCGCATCATCAACTTCTTTCCCGATGATCGCCGGCAGCAGCTGCTGATGGACCTGTCGCTGAACCTTCGGGCGGTGATCTCGCTGCGGCTGCTGCCGCTCGTGACCGGCACGGGCCGGGTGCCGGCCGTGGAGATCCTGCTGAACTCGCCGCTGGTGGGCGATCTGATCTTCAAGGGCGAGGTCGGGGGGATCAAGGACGTGATGAAGAAGTCCCGCGAGCTGGGGATGCAGACCTTCGACCAGTCGCTGTTCGACCTCTACGAGGCGGGCAAGGTGTCGTACGAGGACGCGTTGCGCAATGCGGACTCGGTCAACGACCTGCGGCTGAACATCAAGCTGAACAGCAAACGCAGCTCGAAGGACCTGCACGCCGGCACCGAACACCTGGGGATCATGTGACCCTCGGGGGGTCGACCCCCTGGCCGCGCGCCCCGCGCGCGGAGCCCGCCACCATCTCGAAGCGGTAGAGCCGGCACTCCAGTGCACCGTTGTGCAGCGGCGTGCGGCGTGCGGGCTTCAGCCGCAGCCGCAGCGGCAGCTCCAGGTCGGCGGTGAACAGGCACACGCTCCAGCCCGCGAAGTGCCGCTTCAGCACCGTCGAAAACTCGGGCCAGAAGCGTTCGGACTGGGCCACCGACTGACGGCCCTTGACCTCCAGGCGCTCGCCGTAGGGCGGGTTGGACAGCAGCAGGCCGGCAGTCGCGGGCGCCTCCGCCAGATGAAGCGCGTCCACTTGTCGCCACCGGACCCAGCCTGCGTCGACGCCGGCACGCTCGAGGTTGGCGCGCGCCGCGGCGATCGCGGCCTCGGACACGTCCGAGCCGAAGATCGCCGGCTCGCGAGGCGCCGCGTTGACGGCGTGCGCGCGCATCCGGTCCCACGTCGCTCGCTCGAACCCGAGCATCCGCTCGAACCCGAAGCGCCGGCGCGCGCCGGGCGGCACGCCGGCGGCGCGCATCGCCGCCTCGACCACGATCGTGCCGGAGCCGCAGAATGGATCGAGCAGCGGCTCCCCGGGGCGCCAGCCGGCGAGGGCGAGCAGCCCGGCCGCCACGTTCTCCTTCAGCGGCGCCTCGGACGCGTCGCGGCGCCAGCCGCGCTTGAACAGCGATTCGCCGGACCAGTCGAGGTACAGCGTGCAGCCCCTCGGATCCACGTGCGCGAAGACGCGCCGCTGCGGGCGCTGGCGATCGACCGACGGGCGCTCGCCGAAGCGCTCGCGCAGCCGATCGACGATGCCGTCCTTCACGCGCAGGTTCGCGAATTGCGGATCGGGCGGCCCCGCGCCGATCACGGTGGTGTCCACCCGCAGCGACGCAAGCGGCGCGTGCCAGCTCTCCCAAGGCGTGTCGCGAGCGAGCCGGTACAGGTCGTCTTCGGCGCGGCCGGGCGCGTGCGCGACCCGCTGCAACACCCGGCTTGCGAGCCGCGAGTGCAGGTTGACCGCGAGCCCGCAGCGGGCATCGCCCTCGAAGGCGACCCCGCCCGGGGTCGTGCCGGTCACCTCGGCGCCGATGACGCGCAGCTCGTCTGCGAGTGCCTCCTCGAGCCCGCGCGGGCAGGGCGCGAAGAAGTTCAGTGCAGCGTCGACGTCGATCTCCGTGCGGCTCAGCGGGCGAGCGCCCGCTCGACGAAGTCCAGCCGATCCTGTCCCCAGAAGGGCTCGCCGTCGACCACGTACCAGGGCACGCCGAACACCCGGTCGCGGATCGCTTCGTCGGTATTCGCGTCGAACTCCGCGCGTGCCGCCTGCGCCTGCTCGGCGAGCGCGGCCGCGTCGACGCCGTGCGCCGCGGCCACGGCCGCGAGCGTCGCCGGATCGGAGATGTCGCGCTCCTCGGCCCACACGCACCGCATCAGCGCGTACGCGACCTCCAGCGCCCGCTCGCTTCCCGCCACCCGTCCGGCCGCGACGATCGTGCATGCTGCGGCGTCCGACGGCACCGGGAAGTGCTTGGGGTGCAGGTTCAGCGGCACGTCGTTGAACTCGCGCCAGCGTCGCAGCTCGTGCAGCCGGTAGGCCTGGCGCTGCTGCGGACGCTGGGCGAGCGGAAGGCCGCCGGAGGCCGGGAACACGCGGCCCAGGTCGATGGGCCGGGGCACGAGCTGCGCCCCGTAGCGCCGCGCCAGCGCGACGATCCGGGGGTGGCCGAAGTACGACCACGGGGACATCGGGCTCAGGTAGTAGGTGACGGTCTTCATCTCGGCCAGGCCCTCAGAACGGCTTGATCACCACCAGCACGACGATCGTCACCAGCAGGAGCACCGGGATCTCGTTGAACCAGCGGAACCAGATATGCGAGCGACGGTTGGCGTTCCGCTCGAAGCGGGCGAGCAGCAGGCCGCACGCGTGGTGGTAGACCAGCAGCACCGCCACCAGCGCGAGCTTCGCGTGCATCCAGCCGCCGCCGAACCCCCAGCCGAGCCACAGCCACACGCCCGAGGCCAGCGCGATCACCGTGAGCGGCAGCATGAAACGGTAGAGCTTGCGGGCCATCAGCAGCAGACGGTCGCGCTCCGCGACCGACTCCGGGTGCACCATCGCGAGGTTCACCAGGATGCGCGGCAGATAGAACAGGCCGGCGAACCAGCTGGTCACGAACACGATGTGCAGAGTCTTCACCCAGAGCATGCGGCGATTGTAGCGGCTCGTCCCGGAACGACGCACCGCGCCGCCGGTGCGCCCGGCGCTAGAATCGCTGGCTTCCACGAGGAGACGGTATGGCCACGACCCTGCGAGACGCCGCGGTGCCGGTGTTCGATTCGATGCTGAGGAACCTGTCGAACCTGCTCGACAAGGGCGCGGCGCACGCCGCGGCCCGGGGCTACGATCCTGCCGTGCTGCTTCAGTCTCGGCTGGCGCCAGACATGTTCCCGCTCGCCCGGCAGGTGCAGATCGCCACCGACGCGGCCAAGTTCGGCGTCGCCCGCCTCACCGCGACCGAGGCTCCGAAGTTCGCCGACGACGAGACCACGTTCGAGCAGCTGAAGGCGCGCATCGAGGCCGCGCGCACGTTCGTGAACGGCGTGCCCGCCGCCGCCTTCGAGGGCGCCGATACGCGGCGCGTCGAGGTGCCGACCCGGATGGCGACCTACGCGTTCGACGGGCGCACGTTCCTGCTGCACTGGGCGCTGCCGAACTTCTACTTCCACGTGGTCACCACCTACGACATCCTGCGCCACAACGGCGTTGACGTCGGCAAGCGCGACTATCTCGGGCCGGTACCTCAGCTGGCTTGACCGCGGACCGGCCGCTCGCTCATCGAGCGGCCGCGATCCGGCATGCGCTCGGCGACCGCCGATGGCCGGGTCGGCTCAGGTCCGCACCTGACCCGAGCCGAGCACGATCCACTTCTGCGAGGTCAGCCCCTCGAGCCCCACGGGCCCGCGCGCGTGCAGCTTGTCGGTCGAGATGCCGATCTCGGCGCCCAGCCCGTACTCGAACCCGTCGGCGAAGCGGGTCGACGCGTTGACCATCACGCTGGAGGAGTCCACCTCGCGCAGGAACCGCATCGCCCGCGAGTGATCGTCGGTGACGATCGCGTCGGTGTGCTGCGAGCCCCAGCGCGCGATGTGGTCCATCGCCGCATCCAGCCCGTCGACCACGCGGATCGACAGGATCGGGGCGAGGTACTCGGTGGCCCAGTCGGCGTCGGTCGCGGCGAGGCACGGCAGGCCCGCGGCGGAGAGGATCGCGCGGGTCGCATCGCAGCCGCGCAGTTCGACGCCCTTGCCGACGTAGATGCGGCCGAGCGGAGGCAGCAGCCGCGGGGCGATGCCGCGGCCCACCAGCAGCGTCTCCATCGTGTTGCACGGCGAGTAGCGCTGGGTCTTTGCGTTGTCGGCGATCCGGATCGCGCGCTCGAGGTCGGCGGCATCGTCGACGTAGACGTGGCAGATGCCGTCGAGATGCTTGATGACCGGCACGCGCGCCTCGCGGGTGATGCGCTCGATCAGCGACTTGCCGCCGCGCGGCACGATCACGTCGATCCACTCGGGGCTCGCGATCAGCGCGCCGACCGCCGCGCGGTCGGTGGTCTCGATCAGCTGCACGGTGTCCTGGGGCAGGCCGGCCGCCTCTAGCCCCTCGCGCATCAGCGCGGCGAGCGCGCGGTTGCTGTGGATCGCCTCCGACCCGCCGCGCAGCACCGTGGCGTTGCCGGACTTCAGGCATAAGCCGGCCGCGTCCACGGTGACGTTCGGCCGGCTCTCGTAGACGATGCCGATCACGCCGAGCGGCACCCGCATGCGGCCCACCTGGATGCCCGAGGGCCGGAACCTCAGCTCGGAGATCTCGCCGATCGGATCGGGCAGCGCTGCGATCTGCTCGAGGCCGCGCGCCATCGACTCGACGACCGACGGGGTGAGCGCGAGTCGGTCGACGAACGCCGGCTCGTGTCCGGCCTCCCGGGCTGCCGCCAGGTCACGCGCGTTCTCGACGGCGAGCGCCGCGGCCTCGCGGCGGATCGCGGCCGCGGCCGCGAGCAGCGCCGCGTCCTTCGCTGCGGTGGCCGCGCGTGCCGCGTGACGGGCTGCCACGCGGGCGCGCCGGCCGACCTCGGCGACGTACACGGGAATGTCGATCGGGTTCATTGCGGCTCTCCGAAGGCGGGCGGGCTCAGACCGGCCGGGCGTCGGCCTCCGGCGCCGACGCGCCTGCCAGCGCCAGCACGATCGCCCGCAGCGCGGCGTCGTCGTCGCCGCGCTCCAGGCCCTTGAGGATTCTATCGGCGCGTGCGCAGTCCCGCAGCAGCCGGCGCCGCAGCGCGGGCGTCGTACGGCGCAGCACCGCGGGCACCAGCCGCTCGCGCGGCCCCCAGATCCGCGCGTCGCGCAGCGCCTGGGCGAGCGGGCGGCCCTGGCGCAGGGCGGCGTCCACCCGAAGCAGCGCGCGCAGTGCGTCGGCCAGCGCCCACAGGATCACCGGTCCGGCCGTACCCTCCGCGCGCAGCCCCTGCAGGCAGCGCAGCGCGCGCGGCACGTCGGCGCCGAGCGCCGCCTCGACCAGGTCGAACACGTCCCAGCGCGCCACGTCGAGCACGGCCGCGCGGACCGCATCGGCGGCGAGCGGACCGGCCGGCAGCAGCAGCGCGAGCTTGCGCACCTCCTGGTCGGCGGCGAGCAGGTTGCCCTCGACCCGATCGGCGATCAGCCGCAGCGTGGCCGGATCCGCACGCTGGCCCTGGCGTGCGAGGCGGGCGCCGATCCAGTCGGGCAGCGCGGCACGGTCCACCTCGGCGATCGCGACCACCCAGCCGGCGCGGTCGATCCGGGCGAATCCTGGCGACTCGGTCGCCTGGCGGTCGAGTCGCGGTCCGGACACCAGCAGACGGACGTCGTCGCCGATCCTCGGCACAAGGTCGGAGAGCGCCTCGCCCGTGCCTTTGCCGGCCTTGCCGGAGAGTCGCAGCTCGATCAGCCGACGGCTGGCGAACAGCGACGGCGAGTCGAGCTCCAGCAGCAGATCCGGCAGCGCCAGGTCGCGCTCGGCGTGGAACACGCGGCGCTCGTCATAGCCCGCGGCCCGCGCAGCCGCACGCACCGCGTCGGCGGCCTCCAGCCCGAGCAGGGTCTCGTCGGTGGCGATCCACACCAGCGGGGGCAGCGCGTCGCCACGGTGCAGCCGCTCGCCGAGCGCGTCCGCGCCCCGGATCATCCGTCGACCTTGACCGTGGACAGCCGGCGCAGGATCTGCCGGACCGCATCTGCGCGCATGTCCCGCAGCAGCGCCGCCTCCTCGTCCTGGCTGACCACGCCCTGCGCGTCGATCGCGGTGATCGGTCGGCGCAGCGTGAGCTCGGTCGCGCCGATCAGGTCGGTCTCCGAGGTGTCGCGCGCCTGCCAACGGACCCGCAGTCGCACCTGGTACTCGCGTGGACGCCCGCTGATCGACAGCGCGGTGATCTCGCGCTCGAGCGCCTCGCCCAGCAGGTCGAAGCGCACCTGCGCATCGTCGCGACGTTCGACGACGCTGGCGCCCTGCAGCCGCACGGCTCGGCGCAGCTCGGCCCCCAGCGGCGAGCCGGCCGGCACGCCCGGATAGAAGGTCCGGAACGGCAGCGCCTGGGTGCCGCGCAGCTGGAAGCCGCAGCCGGCCGCGGCGAGCGCCGGCACCACGCACAGCAGCGCGCGCCGCCGGCTGCCGCGCGCGCAGCGCATCAGACCACCACGTTGACCAGCCGGCCCGGGACCACGACCACCTTGCGCGGCGGTCGCCCCTCGCCGTGCCGTCGCACCGCGTCGCTGTCCAGCGCTGCAGCCTCGATCGCCGCGCGGTCGGCGTCCGCGGCCACGCGCAGCGCACCGCGGACCTTGCCGTTGATCTGGAGGACGAGCTCGAGCTCGTCCTGGCGCAGCGCCGCCTCGTCGACCTGCGGCCAGGGCGCATCGAGCAGGTCGCCGGACTCGTCGGCGTAGCCCAGCCCGGTCCACAGCGCATGGGTCACGTGCGGGACCACGGGGTAGAGGGTGCGGATTGCGATCGACACGCACTCGCGCAGCGCCGCGCGGCTCGCGGGGTCGTCGCCGAGCCTCGCGCCCTCGAGCGCATTCAGCATCTTCATCGCGGCCGACACGACGGTGTTGTACTGGCGCCGGTCGTAGTCGTAGCTCGCCTGACGCAGCACCGCGTGGATCTCCCGCCGCAGGCGCCGGGCGGACTCGGGCAGCTCGACCGCCTCCAGGCGACCGGCCGATGCGATCGACTCGCGGGCGGTCGCGCAGAAGGCCCACAGCCGGCGCAGGAAGCGGCTCGCGCCCTCGACGCCGCTGTCGGACCACTCGAGCGTCTGCTCGGGCGGGCTCGCGAACATCACGAACAGCCGCGCGGTATCGGCGCCGTAGGTGTCGATCAGCGCCTGCGGATCCACCCCGTTGTTCTTGGACTTCGACATGGTGCCGACGCCCTCGTACTCGACGCGCGAGCCGTCGGACCGCAGCACCGCGTGCGTCACGCGGCCGTCCGGCCCGTGCACGTCGGTGACCTCCTCGGGCCAGAAGTACTCGATGCCGCCGCGTTCGTTGCGGCGCGAGTAGATGTGGTTCAGCACCATCCCCTGGCACAGCAGCCGGGTGAACGGCTCGTCGACCCTCACCAGCCCGCGCGCCGCGTCGCCCGGGACGTGGCCGGTCAGGTCGCGCATCACCTTGGTCCAGAAGCGCGCGTACAGCAGGTGGAGCACCGCGTGTTCGATGCCGCCGATGTACTGGTCCATCGGCATCCAGTAGTCGGTCCGCGCGTCGACCATCGCCGAGTCGTTGTCCGGCGAGCAGTAGCGCATGTAGTACCAGGCCGAGTCGACGAACGTGTCCATCGTGTCGGTCTCGCGCCGCGCGGGCCGGCCGCACTTCGGGCAGCTGCAGGCGAGGAAGCGCTCGTCCTTCGCGAGCGGGTTGCCGCTGCCGTCGGGAACCAGATCCTCGGGCAGCACCACCGGCAACTGGTCGTCGGGCACCGGCACCGGACCGCAGTCGGCGCAATGGATGATCGGGATCGGCGTGCCCCAGTAGCGCTGCCGCGAGATGCCCCAGTCGCGCAGCCGGTACTGGACCTTCTTCTCGCCGAGCCCCCGGTCGGCGAGGTCTGCCGCCACCGCGTCGACCGCAGCCGCGTGTCCCAGGCCGTCATACCGGCCGCTGTTGACGCAGGCGACGTCGACCTTGTCCTCGTACCACGGCTGCCAGTGCGCGTCGGTGAACGCCGACTCGCCGTCGCGCGGCGCGCCGGTGCGGGCGAGCACCTGCCGGATCGGCAGTCCGTACTTGCGCGCGAACTCGAAGTCGCGCTCATCGTGCGCGGGCACGCCCATCACCGCGCCGTCACCGTAGCTCATCAGCACGTAGTTGCCGACCCACACCGCGATGCGCTCGCCGGTGAGCGGGTGCAAGACCTGCAGCCCGGTGGCCACGCCTTTCTTCTGCATGGTCGCGAGGTCGGCCTCCATGACCGTGCCGCGGCGCGCCTCGTCGACGAAGGCCGCCACCGCCGGGTCGCGGGCCGCGGCCGCCGCGGCAATGGGATGCTCGGGTGCGACCGCGACGAAGGTCACGCCCATGATCGTGTCCGCGCGCGTGGTGAACACGTACAGCCGACCGTCGCCGACCCGCGCGCCGTTTGTGCCGCGCACCTCGTGCGTGAACGCGAACCGAACGCCGCTCGAGCGGCCGATCCAGTTCGACTGCATCACGCGAACCCGCTCGGGCCAGCCCTCGAGGTGATGCTCGACCTGCTCGAGCAGCTCGGCCGCGTAGTCGGTGATCTTCAGGTAGTAGCCGGGGATCTCGCGCTTCTCGACCGGCGCGCCGGTTCGCCAGCCCCTGCCGTCGATCACCTGCTCGTTGGCGAGCACGGTATTGTCCACCGGGTCCCAGTTGACCACCTGCGTGCGGCGGTAGGCGATGCCGCGCTCGAGCATCCGCAGGAACAGCCACTGGTTCCAGCGGTAGTACCTCGGGTCGCAGGCGGCGACCTCGCGCGACCAGTCGATCGACAGCCCCATCGCCTGGAGCTGCCGTTTCATGTGCGCGATGTTGTCCCAGGTCCACTTCGCGGGCGCCACGCCGCGCTTGATCGCGGCGTTCTCGGCGGGCAGGCCGAAGGCATCCCAGCCCATCGGCATCAGCACGTTCCAGCCGTTCATCCTCAGATGGCGGGCCATCACGTCGTTGATCGTGTAGTTGCGCACGTGCCCCATGTGCAGGTTGCCCGACGGATAGGGCAGCATCGAGCACGCGTAGTACTTGCCGCGCGTAAAGCGCGGGTCGTGCTCGACCGCCCGGTAGGCATCGATCGCGGCCCAGTGCCGCTGGGCGGAGGATTCGACTTCGGCGGGAACGTAGCGGTCTTGCATTCGGCGGGACGAAACGGCGAAACCCGGAAGTATAGCGGGCGCCGCGGCGAGACCGGCGGAGAATCAAGCACTTAGGCGGTGCGCCGAGCCGCGGCCGCGGCGCTTCGGCCGGAGCGACGGGGCCGGTCCGGGGGGCGGACAGGGCGCGCGGTGCGCGGGCGTGTCCATCGGCCGCCCTGCGCGCTACACTCGCCCGTCATGCAGACCCATCGGCTCAATCCGCTGGACGCATCCTGGCTGCTGGTGGAGTCTCGCGAGACGCCGATGCACGTCGCCGGCCTGCTGCCGTTCTCGCCGGCACCGGACGCCGGGCCGGATCACCTGCAGTCGCTGATGCGCGAGCTGCGCACGACGCGCCGGTTCGCGCCGCCGTGGAACTACCGTCTGCTGTCGCCCGGGGTGCGCCACCCGATGCCCTCCTGGGTGGAGGACGAGGTCGATCTCGAGTACCACGTGCGGCACTCCGCGCTGCCGCGTCCGGGCGGCGAGCGCGAGCTCGGTCAGCTGGTCGCGCGCCTGCACAGTCAGCCGCTGGACCTCAGCCGTCCGCCGTGGGAATTCCACCTGATCGAGGGCCTCGAAGGCGGCCGTTTCGCGATCTACGTGAAGATCCATCACTCGCTGCTCGATGGCATCTCGGGCGTGCGGCTGCTGATGCGGTCGATGTCCGATGATCGCGACGCGAGCCGCTCGCTGCCCGCGTTCTGGAGCGCCGGCGACGGTTCCCGGGAGCGTGCCCCGCGGCGCCCGGTCCCGACGCTGGATGCGGCGCTGCGCTCGCTCGCCGTCGGCTTGGGCGAGCAGCTGCGCTCGGCGCCCGCGCTGATGCGGGCGTTCGGCACGATGGCCGAGGCCGCGCGCTCGGGCGGAGACACGCTGGCCGTGCCGTTCGACGCACCCCGCTCGACCCTCAACGGACGGGTGCGAGGGCAGCGCCGGGTGGCGACGCTGCAGCTGGCGCTGCCGCGGCTGCGCGCGGTGGCCGAGGCCGCCGGCTGCACGCTGAACGACGTCGTGCTGGCGATCTGTGGCGGTGCGCTGCGCCGCTTCCTGCTCGAGGAGGGTGCGCTGCCGGCCAAGCCGCTGACGGCGGGCGTGCCGGTGTCGGTTCGTCCGGCCGACGATGAAGGCACCGGTAACGCGATCACCTTCATCGTCGCCTCGATGGGTACGGATGTCGAGGATCCGAAAGAGCGGCTGCAGGCGGTCGTTGCGTCGACCCGCCGTGCGAAGGAGCACGCACGCAGCCTGCCGCGCGGCGCGATGACCTCGTACACGATGCTGCTGATGGCCCCGAGCGTGCTGTCGATGCTCACCCCGCTCGGCGGGCGCGTGCGGCCGATGTTCAACGTGACCGTCTCCAACGTGCCGGGCCCCGAGCGGCCGCTGTACTGGCGCGGTGCGCGCCTGGAGGCGATCTACCCGATTTCGCTGATCTCGCACGGCATGGCGCTGAACGTCACCTGCGAGAGCTATGCCGACACGCTGAACTTCGCGTTCGTCGGCTGTCGCGACGCGATCCCGCACCTGCAGCGGCTGGCGGTCCACGGCGCCGAGGCGCTGGACGCGCTGCAGGCCGCACTCGCGCCATCGCGTCGAGCGTCGCGCGCGAGCGGACGGCGCACGCGGCCGGCCGCGCCGCGCCGCCGCGGCGCGGTCGCCGCCGCCGGCTGATCCGGCCGGCGCACGGCGCGTATTGGCCGCGGATACGCCGCCGCGGCGTGCGCCCGCAACCCATGGTTTGGTGGGACCGAATCCAAGGATTCCATTTTCATATGCGGCGCGGTTCCGATTTCCGCATAATGATCGAACGCGGGCGTCAGGGAGGACGGCCGCAACGCAGAATCGAGGAGACGCGCATCCATGAGCACGCTGGCCGTTGATCAGGTCGATATTCCCGCCGGCTCGGCAATCCTCCGGGCGATCCGGATCCTGGAGGCGCTGGCCGACCACGAACGGCCGCCTCAGCTCGCCGAGATCTCCCAGGCGGTCGCGCTGCCCAAGCCGACGGTGCTGCGCATCCTGGGAACGCTCGAGCACGCCGGCATCGTCGCTCGCGAGCCGGACACCAAGCGATACGGCTTCGCCGAACGGCTCAATCGGTTCGCCGGGCAGGTGCTGCTCGGGTCTCCGAACCGCGCTGCCCGACACACGATCCTCGAGGAGCTGGTCGAGCAGATCGGCGAGACCTGCAACCTCACCATCCCGAACGGCAACTCGGTGCTGTACCTGGATCGGGTCGAGACCGCATGGCCGCTTCGCGTACATCTCGGTCCGGGCTCGCGCGTGCCGCTGTACGCGTCGGCGAGCGGCAAGCTGTTCCTGTCGGCGATGCCCAAGCGCAGTCGCGACCGCTTCCTCGCGCAGACGCCGCTCATTCGCCACACGGCCCATACGCTCACCGATCCGAAGCGGATGTCGAACGAGTTCAACGCGATCCGCGAGCGCGGCTACTCGATCGACAACGAGGAATACCTGCCCGGCATCTGCTGCATCGCGGTCCCGGTCCGCAACAGCGAAGGCAAGGTGGTCGCGGGCGTTGCCGTGCACGCGCCAATCTCACGGATGCGCATCGAGCAGGGCCTCGAGTACCTGCCCCAGCTGCGGCAGGCTGCCGAGGCCATGACCGCCACGATCGACTGGTAACCCCGCCCCCCGCGCCGGCCCCACGGGGCCGGTCACAACCGACGGAGCTTCGCCCGATGGGACACGCCGACCCGCTGATCGAGATCGACGCGCGCCAGAACTACTGGATGCCGTTCTCTCCCAACAAGGAGTTCAAGCAGGAGCCGCGGATGTTCGTCCGCGGCGAGGGCGTGTGGCTGTACAAGCCCGACGGCACGCAGGTCATCGACGCGTCGTCGGGGCTGTTCTGCGTCGCCGCGGGGCACTGCCGCCCGGAGATCGCGAAGGCGGTGTACGACCAGCTGTCCACGCTCGACTACACGATGCCGTTCACGCGCGCGCACCCGAAGGCCTTCGAACTCGCGCAACGCGTCGCGGCGTTCATGCCCGAAGGGCTCAACCGCGTGTTCTTCACCTGCTCGGGTTCCGAGTCGGTGGATTCCGCAATGAAGATGGCGCTCGCCTACCATCGCATCCGCGGCCAGGGTCACCGTCAGCTGTTCGTGTCGCGTGAGCGGGCCTACCACGGTGTCAACATGGGCGGCGTCGCGCTGTCCGGCATGGTCAACAATCGGCGCACCTTCGGCGTCGGCATGCCGGGCGTGCACTTCATGCGCCACACCGCGTTGCCCGAGAACAAGTTCGTGCGCGGCCAGCCCGAGACCGGCGCCGACCTCGCCGAGGACCTGCAGCGCATCTGCACCCTGGTGGGCGGCGACAACATCGCCGCGGTGTTCGTCGAGCCCACCGCGGGCAGCTTCGGCTGCCTGCCCCCGCCCAAGGGTTACCTGCAGAAGCTGCGCGCCATCTGCGACCAGCACGGCATCCTGCTCGTGTTCGACGAGGTCATCACCGGCTGGGGGCGGATGGGTGCGCCGTTCGGCGCCCAGGCGTTCGGCGTGACCCCGGACCTGCTGACGATGGCCAAGGCGATCACCAACGGCGCGCAGCCGCTGGGTGCGGTCGCGGCGAAGCAGGCGATCTACGACGCGATCACCGACGCCGGTCCGGCCAAGGGCATCGAGTTCTTCCACGGCTACACCTACTCGGCCCATCCGGCCTCGTGCGCCGCCGGCCTCGCGATGATGGACATCTTCGAGCGCGAGGACCTGATCGGGCGCGCGGCGGCGATGTCCTCGTACTTCCTCGACGGGATCTACTCGCTGCGCGACCTGCCGTGCCTGGTGGACATCCGCGGCGTGGGCATGATGGCTGCGGTCGAGCTGTCGCCTGCCGGGCAGCCGCCCGGAGCGCGTGGCCACGAGGCGCAGAAGGCGCTGTACGACGCCAACCTGAACCTGAAGTCCACCGGCGACAGCCTGATCATCGCGCCGCCGTTCGTCGCCGAGAAGGCGCACATCGACCGGATCGTCGAGACCCTGCGCGCGGTGTTGTCGAAGTTCTGATCGGTCGTCGCCCGATGCCCCTGACGGGCGTCGGGCGGCGAGCGGGCTGCTAGAGTCGGGCCATGGGTTCCAGACTCTCCGTCCCCAAGGATCGGCTCAGGTTCGCGCTGCTGGAGGGCATCCACCGCTCCGCGCTGGACGTCCTCGCGGCAGACGGCTACACCACGATCGACGCGTACCCCGGCGCGCTCGCAGGCAACGCGCTCGTCGAGGCAATCGCCGACGCGCACTTCGTCGGTATCCGTTCGCGCACGCAGCTGACCGAGGCGGTGCTCGAGCAGGCGCCGAAGCTGGTCGCAATCGGCTGCTTCTGCATCGGTACGAACCAGGTCGACCTCGCCGCCGCCGCGCGCCGCGGCGTGCCGGTGTTCAACGCGCCGTTCTCGAACACCCGCAGCGTCGCCGAGCTCGTGCTCGCCGAGACCGTGATGCTGCTGCGGGGCATCCCGCAGAAGAACGCGCTGCTGCACCGCGGCGGGTGGAGCAAGAGCGCGGCCGGCTCGTTCGAGGCGCGCGGCAAGGTGCTCGGCATCGTCGGCTACGGCCACATCGGCACCCAGATCGGCGTGCTCGCCGAGCAGCTCGGCATGTCGGTGGTGTTCTGCGACATCGAGAACCGCCTGCCGCTGGGCAATGCCCGCCAGCTCGACTCGCTCGACGCGGTGCTCGCGGCCGCCGACGTAGTGACGCTCCATGTGCCCGAGACGCCCGCCACGCTCGGCATGGTCGGCGCCGCGCAGCTCGCGCGGATGAAGCGCGGGGCGGCGCTGATCAATGCGTCGCGCGGTACCGTGGTCGACCTGGATGCGCTCGCGGCGGCACTCGACACCGGACACCTGTCGGGTGCGGCGATCGATGTGTTCCCGGTCGAACCCGAGGGCAACGACCAGCCCTTCGTATCGCCGCTGCTTCGCTTCGACACCGTGATCCTCACGCCGCACATCGGTGGCTCGACGCTCGAGGCGCAGGAGAGCATCGGTCGCGAGGTGGCCGCCAAGCTGATCCGCTACAGCGACAACGGCTCCACGGTCACCGCGGTCAACTTCCCCGAGGTGTCGCTCCCGCAGCCGGCCGGCCAGAGCCGGCTGCTGCACATCCACCGCAACGTGCCCGGCATGCTCGCGCGGATCAACGAGCTGTTCTCCCAGGGGGGCATCAATGTGGCCGCCCAGTACCTTCGTACCAACGAGCACGTCGGCTACGTGGTGATGGACGTCGACGCCCAGGCCGGCGCGGTCGCATACGACGCGCTGTGCGGCATCCCGGGCACGATCCGCTGTCGCGTGCTGTACTGACACGCCGGCGCGTCCCCGGAACGCCGGCGCCGCGGGCCCGTGCTCGCGCCCGCTCGTGCGGGGCTACCATGGAGGCCCGAACTCCTTCCCTGGACAGCCACCGATGAGCATCGCATTCCTGGGCACGGGCCTGATGGGCACCGGCTTCGTCCTGCGACAGGTCGCGCTCGGCGAACGCGTGCATGCGTGGAACCGTAACCGTGCGCGGGCCCAGCCCCTGGCTGCGCACGGCGTCCAGGTCTTCGAGTCGGCCGCTGATGCGGTCCGCGACGTTGCGCGGGTGCATGTCTCGCTCGCCGACGACGCGTCGGTCGACGCGGTGCTCGAGCCGCTGGCTGCGGTGCTGCCCGAGGGCACGTGGGTGGTCGATCACACCACCACCGCGACCACGCCCACCGCCGAGCGTGCGGCGCGCTGGCGCGCTCGCGGTGTGAGGTTCCTGCACGCACCGGTGTTCATGGGGCCGGCCAACTGCCACGAGGGTACCGGCGTGCTGATCCTGTCCGGCGACCGCGCCGAGTGCGACGAGATCACCCCGGTGCTGGCCCGGATGACGGGCAAGGTGGTCTGGCTCGGCGATCAGCCCGAGCGCGCCGCGTCGTTCAAGCTGTTCGGCAACCTGGTGCTGGTCGGGCTCGGCGGCGTGCTCGGCGACGTTGCGCGCCTCGCCCACGCGGTGGGCATCCCACCGACCGAGGCGATGGGCCTGTTCTCCAGTTTCAACCCGGGCGCGATGCTGCCGGCGCGCGCCGCGAAGATCGCCGCCGGCCCGTGGGACCAGCCGACGTTCGAGGTGGCGATGGCGCGCAAGGACGTGCGGCTGATGATCGAGGAGGCGGCTCGCCACGGCGTCCACCTCGCGGTGATGCCGGCGGTCGCAGCCCTCCAGGATGCCGCGATCGCACGCGGCGAGGCCGACTGGGACACCACCGCCGCGTTCCGCTGGCCGATCGTCTGAGCTCCTGGCGGCACCGGGGGGCGGTGCGCTCGGCCCGCTGGCGAAGGCCCGATCCGACGGCGATACGCAGAGTGCGGGCTTCGCCGGCGCGGACGTGGCCGATCCGCTGCCGGATCCGAAGCGGCCGTTCAACGACGAGACGCGCTGCTCACCGCTCATCCGCGTGAGCTTCGGGCGGCCGCGTGACGATCGGCGTGCTCGACCGCACGGACGCGCTCGTCCGCATCCGCGCCGGCAAGCCGAGGGCGCTCGCGCGGACCGGCGCCACGCGCTCGCCCGGGCTGGCCGGCGTGCACGCTCCGACACGCCGTGCGGGCGCGCGCGGGTGGGTCGGTGCGCGGCTCAGCGCGCGGTCAGGCCGCCGTCGATCACCAGCTCGCTGCCGGTGACGAACGCCGAATCGTCCGACGCGAGGTACAGGA
>JBIKMO010000043.1:0-23164 GCA_044359175.1 Burkholderiaceae bacterium
ACCGAGACCACGTCCAGATGGGTCTTCAGCAGCTCGATCGCGGGCAGGATCCGATCGCGGTGCAGCCCGTCCGGGTACAGGTCGTCCGGGCGATAGTTCGACGTGATGACGAACGCCACACCGTGTTCGAACAAGCCGTGCAGCAGCCGTTCGAGGATCATCGCGTCAGCGATGTCCGAGACGTGGAACTCGTCGAAGCAGATCAGCCGGTGGCGCTTCGCAATCCGCCGGGCCACCTCGTCCAGCGGGTCGGCGGTCTGACGCAGTTCGCGCAGCTCCCGGTGCACGCCCCGCATGAACTCGTGGAAGTGCACCCGGGTCTTGCGCACCACCGGAACGCACTCGTAGTACGCGTCCATCAGGAAGCTCTTGCCGCGACCCACGCCACCCCACATCCAGACCCCGCGCGGAACTGTGGGGCGCGACAGCAGCTTGCGCAGGCGCCCCGAGCGGCGGCGCTTGTACTCGACCCATTCGTCGACCATTCGCTGCAGGCGCTCGACGGCTGCGCGCTGCGCGGGATCCTCGCGGTACCCGCGCTGCCGGAGCTGGTGCTCGTAGCGTTCGAGGAGGTTCATCGAGGCGGCCCGAGCCGTACGCGCCGGCGCGAGCCGGCGGGGCTCACAGGTTCAGCGCACGCTTGTCGACCGCGAGCGCGGCCTCCCGCACCACTTCGGACAGCGACGGGTGAGGATGGCATACCCGCGCGATGTCTTCGCTCGAGGCCTTGAACTCCATCGCGACCGCGGCCTCGGCGATCAGGTCGGACGCGCCTTGCGCGACGATGTGCACGCCCAGCACTTCGTCGGTGGCCGCGTCGGCCAGGATCTTGACGAAGCCGTCGGTCGCGTTCATTCCAAGCGCCCGGCCATTGGCCACGAACGGGAACTGTCCGGACCGGTAGGCCCGGCCCTCGGCCTTGAGCTGCTGCTCGGTTCGTCCCACCCAGGCGATCTCGGGGGCGGTGTAGATCACCCAGGGGATCGTGTCGTAGTCGACGTGAGGCTTCTGGCCGGCGATCAGCTCGGCGACCATCACGCCCTCGTCCTCGCCCTTGTGCGCGAGCATCGGCCCCCGCACGACGTCACCGATCGCGTACACGTTGGCGACCTGCGTGCGGCACTGTGCGTCGACCGGGATGAAGCCGCGGGCATCGGTCGCCAGCCCCACCGCCGACAGGTTCAGCCCGTCGGTGTTCGGCACCCGACCCACGGACACGATCAGGCGGTCCACCTCGAGCGTCTGCGGCGTGCCCTGCGCATCGGTCCAGCCGATCGATACGCCCGCGCTCGAGCTCGTGATCGCGCCGAGCGTGGCGCCGAGGTGGATCCTCAGGCCCTGGCGGGTGAACACCTTCCAGGCCTCCCGCGACACCGCGTCGTCGCACGCCGGAAGGAACGCGGACTGCGCCTCGAGCACCGTCACGTCCGACCCGAGCCGCCGCCATACCGAGCCCAGCTCCAGGCCGATCACCCCGGCCCCGATCACGCCCAGCCGCCCGGGTACCTCGGACAGCGACAGGGCGCCGACGTTGTCGCAGATCCGGTCGTTATCGACCGCAACGCCGGGCAGATGGCGGGCGCTCGAGCCGGTCGCGACGATCACGTGCGCGGCCTCGATCGGCTGAACGCCGCCGGCCAGCGCCACCTCCAGACGATGCACCGTGCCGTCGGTACCGGTGAACCGTGCCGCGCCCTTTAGCCACGCGATCTTGTTCTTGCGGAACAGGAACGCGATGCCCTGGGTCATCTTGCTGACGATCGAGTCCTTACGAGCCAGCATCTTCGCCAGGTCGAGCCGAGCACCGGCAACCTCGATCCCATGCTCGCCCAGGTGATGCAGCGCCTCCTCGTATTTCTCGCTGGAGGCCAGCAGCGCCTTCGAGGGGATGCAGCCGACGTTGAGGCAGGTGCCGCCGAGGGCGAACTCGCCGTCCGGGCGGGTCCACTTCTCGGCACAGGCCACCCTCATGCCGAGCTGCGCCGCGCGGATCGCCGCGATGTAGCCGGCCGGACCGGCACCGATCACGACGACGTCGTAGCGTTCGGTCGTCATCGCTTCGGCCTCACAGATCCAGCAGCAGGCGCGCCGGATCCTCGAGCGCCTCCTTGATCGACACCAGGAACAGCACCGCTTCGCGGCCGTCGATGATCCGGTGGTCGTAGGACAGCGCCAGGTAGTTGATCGGCCGGATCACCACCTGGCCGTTCTCGACCACCGCCCGATCCTTGGTCGCGTGCACGCCCAGGATGGCGGACTGCGGCGGGTTGATGATCGGCGTCGACAGCATCGATCCGAACACGCCGCCGTTGGAGATCGAGAACGTACCGCCGGTCAGCTCCTCCAGCCCGAGCTTGCCATCTTGCGCCTTGCGACCGTACTCGGTGATCTGCTTCTCGATCTGAGCGAAGGTCATCTGGTCGGCGTTGCGGACCACCGGCACCACCAGCCCCCGCGGCGAGCCAACCGCGACGCCGATGTCGAAGAACCCGTGGTAGACGATGTCGGTCCCGTCGATCGAGGCATTGACCACCGGGTACTTCTTCAGCGCGTGGACCGACGCCTTCACGAAGAAGCTCATGAAGCCCAGGCGAGCGCCGTGCTCCTTCTCGAAGCGCTCCTGGTACTTCTTGCGCAGGTCCATGACCGGCTGCATGTTCACTTCGTTGAAGGTGGTCAGGATCGCGTTGGTCGCCTGCGACTGGAGCAGCCGCTCCGCGACGCGCTGGCGCAGCCGCGACATCGCCACGCGTTGCTCCGGACGCCCTTCGATCACCTTGTTCGGGTCGATCGGCGCCGGCACGGCCGGCAGGCTCGCGATCGGTGCGCCTACGGGAATCGGCGAGGGCGCGGCGACCGGCGGGGCGGCGCGCGCGGCGGTCGCGGCCAGCACATCGCCCTTGGTGACCCGCCCGTCGCGTCCGGTGCCGGCGACGTCGGTCGCCGCCATCCCGGCCTCTGCAAGCAGCTTCGCCGCGGCGGGCATCGCGACCGTCGCCTTCGATCCGCCCGCGGGCGCCGCAGCGGCTGCAGCCGTCGGCGCGGCAGCGGCGGACGGAGCTGGGGTGCCCGCCGCCACGGCAGCGGCATCGGTGTCGATGATCGCGATCACCTCGCCGGAGACCACGGTGCCGCCGTCGCCCTTCATCACCTGGGCGAGCACGCCAGCTGCGGGCGCCGGCAGCTCGAGCACCACCTTGTCGGTCTCGATGTCGATCAGGTTCTGGTCCCGTTCGACCGCTTCGCCCGGCCGCTTGTGCCACTGCAGCAACGTGGCTTCGGCCACGGACTCGGACAGCTGCGGCACCTTGACTTCGATGAGCGCCATGATCAGGAGGCCTTACGGGTCTTGGGCTTGGGAGCGTCGCCCAGCGCAGCCGACAACAGTTCCTTCTGCTGCGCGTAGTGCTTGTCGTAGTAGCCGACGGCGGGCGACGCGGACGCGGGCCGACCGGCATACACGAGCCGCTGGCCGTCCTTGAGCGCGTCCTGGATGTGGTGCTGCACGAAGAACCACGCCCCCTGGTTCTGGGGCTCATCCTGGCACCAGACCACCTGGGTGGCCGCCGGGAACCTGCGCAGTTCCGCCTCCAGCGACTTGTGCGGGAACGGGTAGAGCTGCTCGATGCGCAGCAGCGCCGTGTCCGCGAGCTCGCGCTCGCGCCGCGCCGCCACCAGATCGAAGTAGACCTTGCCCGTGCACAGCACGACCTTGCGCACCGCCTTCGGATCGATCGAATCCGAGGTCTCGCCCATCACGGTGTGGAACGCGCCGCGAGCCAGGTCGGCGAGCGGCGACACCGCCTCCTTGTTCCGCAGCAGCGACTTGGGAGTCATGATCACCAGCGGCTTGCGGAACATGCGGATCAGCTGGCGCCGCAGCAGATGGAAGATCTGAGCGGGCGTGGTGGGCTGGCAGACCTGCATGTTGTGTTCCGCGCACAGCTGAAGGAACCGCTCCAGCCGAGCCGACGAGTGCTCCGGGCCCTGCCCTTCGTAGCCGTGCGGGAGCATCATCGTCAGACCGCAGGCGCGACCCCACTTGGTCTCGCCGGACGAGATGAACTGGTCGATCACCACCTGGGCGCCGTTGACGAAATCGCCGAACTGGGCCTCCCAGATCACGAGGGCGTTGGGCTCGGCGGTTGCGTAGCCGTACTCGAAACCGAGCACCGCTTCCTCGGACAGCACCGAGTCGATCACGGTGAACCGGCCCTGGTTCTCGCCGACGTGCTCCAGAGGAATGTACACGCCGGAGTCCCACCGCTCCCTGTTCTGATCGTGCAGCACCGCATGGCGATGGGTGAAGGTCCCCCGCCCGGAGTCCTGCCCGGACAGCCGAACGTTGTAGCCCGAGGCGAGCAGCGTCGCGAACGCCATGTGCTCGCCCATACCCCAGTCGAGCGTCAGGTCGCCGTGACCCATCGCGCGCCGGTCCGCAACCACCTTCTCGACCAGAGGGTGCAGCTTGAAGTCGGCGGGGATCGAGGTGATCCGCTCGGCGATCCGCCGCAGTTCGGCCAACGGCACCGCGGTATCCGCGGCGTCGGTCCACTTGCGGTTGAGGAAGGGCAGCCAGTCGACCGCGAACTTGTTCTTGAAGTTCGAGATCACCGGGTCCGAAGTGTGACGACCGGCGTCCATGGCCGCCCGGAACCCCCGCACCATACCGTCGGCCTCGCCCGCGGCCACGATACCCGCCGCCTCCAGCTTGTCCCCGTACAGCTTGCGGGTGCCGGGGTGCTGGCCGATCTTCTTGTACATCAGCGGTTGGGTGAGCGCCGGGGTGTCCTGTTCGTTGTGCCCGAGCTTGCGGAAACACACGATGTCGACCACGACGTCCTTGCGGAACTGGCGCCGGAAGTCCATCGCGAGCCGGGTGGCGAACACCACGGCTTCGGGGTCGTCACCGTTCACGTGGAAGACCGGCGCCTCGATCATCTTGACGACATCGGTGCAGTACAGCGTGGAACGCGAATCGCGTGGATCGGAGGTGGTGAAACCGATCTGGTTGTTGATCACCAGGTGGACCGTGCCCCCTGTCCCGTAACCCCGGGTCTGTGCGAGGTTCAGCGTCTCCATCACGACGCCCTGCCCCGCGAAGGCCGCATCGCCGTGGACCAGTACCGACAGCACCTGGCTGCCGTCGTCGTCGCCGCGGCGGTCCTGGCGGGCACGCGTCGAGCCCTCGACCACCGGATTGACGATCTCCAGATGGGACGGATTGAACGCGAGCGACAGGTGCACCGGTCCACCGGGCGTGGTGACGTCGCTGGAGAACCCCTGGTGGTATTTGACGTCGCCGGACGGCAGGTCGTCGGCGTGCTGACCCTCGAACTCCGCGAACAACTCCTTCGGATTCTTGCCGAGAGTGTTCACCAGCACGTTCAGCCGGCCGCGGTGCGCCATGCCGATCACGAATTCCTGGATCCCCTGCTCGCCGCCGCGCTGGACGATCTCGTCCATCGCGGCGATGAAGCTCTCCCCGCCCTCGAGCGAGAACCGCTTCTGCCCGACGTAACGGGTGTGAAGGTACTTCTCGAGGCCTTCGGCGGCGGTCAGGCGATCGAGGATCCGGCGGCGCTTGTCCCGCGAGAAGTCCGGGCGTGCCCGCGTGCTCTCCAGGCGCTCCTGGATCCAGCGCTTCTGCGCCGGATCGGTGATGTACATGAACTCGGCACCGATCGTGCCGCAGTAGGTCTCGCGCAGCGCCCGCACGATGTCGCGCAGGGTCGCACTGTCGAAACCGAAGAACGTGTTGGCCGCGGAATAGATGTTCGCGTGATCGCCGTCGGTGAAGTCGTAGAAGGCGGTCTCGAGCTCCGGGATCGGCGGACGCTCCTGGCGTTTCAGCGGGTCCAAGTCAGCCCATCGGCACCCCAGGAAACGGTAGGCTGCGATCAGCTGCTGGACGAAGACCTGCTTGCGGGCGGTAGCCGCATCGCCGCCCATCACGCGCGGCTGCAGCGTGCCGGCCTTCGCCCGCTCGGCGAACGACCGGACGATCGGTGCGTGAGCGACGTCCCGCGTCTGCGGGTTGCCGTCGGAGGCCGGCACCATCTGCATGGTGTCGAAATAGGCCCGCCACTGCTCGGGCACCGACCCGGGGTTGTTCAGGTAGCTCTCGTAGAGCTCCTCGACGTACGGCGCGTTGCCGCCGAACAGGTACGAGTTGACCTGGAACGCCTTCATCATCGCGCATCACCTCCCAGAGCGAGTTTCTCGCCGAAAGTGTGGGAATCACCGCCCTGGACGGTCTTCCCGTCCGCTCGCCGGCTCCGACCGGTCCGCGAACGCTGCGTCTCGCCGAGACCCCGCAGGGATCAGGGCACGACGCCGCGGCGCGATGGTAGCACGCACCCAACCCGCCACGACCCGCAACCGGCCGGGGTCATCGTCCGTCGATCGGCCCCGCCCACGCCGTGCGGCCGCGGCGTGCGGGCGCCCCCCAGCCCGCGGGGGCGCACGCCCGATCAGCGCTGATCGATCGGTTTGACCTCGCGGCGGGTGGCGCCGACGAACAGCTGACGGGGACGACCGATCTTCTGCTCGGGGTCGGAGATCATCTCGTTCCACTGGGCGATCCAGCCGACGGTGCGCGCGAGCGCGAAGATGCAGGTGAACATCGAGGTCGGGATGCCGAGCGCCTTCTGCACGATCCCGGAGTAGAAATCGACGTTCGGGTACAGCTTGCGCGAGACGAAGTAGTCGTCCTCCAGGGCGATCTGCTCGAGCTTCATCGACAGCGCGAACAGCGGGTCGTTCTGCAGTCCGAGTTCGCCGAGCACCTCGTAGCAGGTCTCGCGCATCAGCTTGGCGCGCGGATCGTAGTTCTTGTAGACCCGGTGCCCGAATCCCATCAGCTTGACGCTCGAGTTCTTGTCCTTGACCTTGGCGATGAACTCGCCGATCTTCGCGACGCCGCCCTGGGCCTGGATGTCGTCGAGCATCTCGAGGCAGGCCTCGTTCGCGCCCCCGTGCGCCGGCCCCCAGAGCGTCGCGATGCCGGCTGCGATGCACGCGAATGGGTTCGCTCCGGACGAGCCGGCGAGCCGAACGGTCGAGGTCGACGCGTTCTGCTCGTGATCGGCGTGCAGGATCAGGATGCGGTCGAGCGCGCGCACCAGGACGTCGTTGACCTCGTAGTCCTCGCACGGCGTGCCGAACATCATCCGCATGAAATTCGCCGAGTACGACAGCTTGTTCAGCGGGTACATGAACGGCTGGCCGTTCGAGTACTTGAACGCCATCGCCACGAGCGTCGGCATCTTGGCGATCAGCCGGATCGCCGAGATACGACGGTGCTCGGGGTCGTTGATGTCGAGCGAGTCGTGGTAGAAGGCCGACAGTGCACCGACGCAGCCAACCAGGATCGCCATCGGGTGGGCGTCGCGGCGGAACCCCTGGAAGAAACGCGTCATCTGCTCGTGCACCATCGTGTGCCGCGTAACGCGGAACTCGAAGTCCTTGTGCTGGGACCGATTGGGGAGATCCCCGTAGAGCAGCAGGTAGCAGGTCTCCAGGTAGCCGCACTGCGTCGCCAGCTGTTCGATCGGGTAGCCGCGGTAGAGCAGCTCGCCCTTGTCGCCGTCGATGTAGGTGATCTTCGAGTCGCAGGACGCGGTCGACATGAACCCCGGATCGAACGTGAACCGGCCGGTCTGCGCGTACAGCTTGCGAATGTCGATCACCTCCGGGCCGACCGTGCCCTCGTAGATCGGGAACTCGACCGACGGCGTGCCGTCGGAGAAGGTCAGCGTGGCTTTCTTCGTCGGATTCATCGGGCGCCCCGTGGGTTCTGTCGGAGGGAGTCGGTTGAAGGAGGGGGTGGCGTCGCCGTGACCGCAGCCGCTTTGCGGTCAGGCCGACCGCAGCAGGGCCAGCACGCGCCGCACGTCCGGCACCGCGAGTTCCCCGTCGGGCTCGCGGCGGGCCAGGATCAGCTCCAGCAGATCATTGTCGGTCAGATCCAGCAGCCGATCCAGCCCGAGCACCTCGCCGTCGGTCAGCCGATGCTCGTGGGCGTCGAGGAATCGGGTGAGCACCAGATCGTTCTCGAGCAGTCCGCGACGCGCGCGCCAGCGCAACCGACGGCGCCGGACCGGATCGTCCTGGTGCCGCGCGGCGGCGAAGGCGGCATCGCCGGGCCCGGAGGACATCGCCGCCGGCCGGGGGTCAGACCGCCCGGCGGACCATCAGGTCCTTGATCTTGCCGATCGCCAGCGTCGGATTCAGGCCTTTCGGGCAGACGTCCACGCAGTTCATGATCGTGTGACACCGGAACAGCCGGTAGGGGTCCTCCAGATCGTCCAGCCGCGCGCTGGTGGCCTGATCCCGGCTGTCGGCGATGAACCGGTACGCCTGGAGCAGGCCGGCGGGCCCGACGAACTTGTCTGGATTCCACCAGAACGAGGGGCACGAGGTCGAGCAGCACGCGCACAGGATGCACTCGTACAGGCCGTCGAGCTCGTTGCGTTCCTCTGGCGTCTGCAGCCGCTCCTTCTCCGGCGGCGGTGTGTCGTTGATCAGGTAGGGCTTGATCGAGTGGTACTGCTTGAAGAACTGCGTCATGTCCACGATCAGGTCGCGGATCACCGGCAGACCCGGCAGCGGCTTGAGGACGATCGGCTCCTTCAGGTCGCGCAGGTTGGTGATGCAGGCCAGCCCGTTCTTGCCGTTGATGTTCATCGCGTCCGAGCCGCACACGCCCTCGCGGCACGAGCGCCGGAAGGCCACCGAGTCGTCGGCGGACTGCTTGATGCGCATCAGCGCGTCCAACAGCATCTTGTCGGTGGCTTGCAGCTCCACCGAAAGCTCCTGCATGTAGGGCTTCGTGTCCTTGTCCGGGTCGTATCGGTAGATCGAGAACCGGACGGTCCGGGTGCCGGTGGTCCGTTCGGCGACGGGCTCGGCAACGACTGCGTTCATCGACGGCTGCTCCTGCTCAGAACGTGCGGGCTTTCGGCTCGAAGGTCTCGACCGTCAGCGGCTTCATGTTGACCGGCTTGTAGTCGAGCCGATTGCCCTCGCTGTAGTACAGCGTGTGGCGGATCCAGTGGGCATCGTCCCGGTTCGGGAAGTCGCGGTGCGCATGTGCGCCGCGACTCTCCTTTCGGGCTTCCGCCGACACGATCGTGGCCTTGGCGGTCTCGACCAGGTTGTCAAGCTCCAGCGCCTCGACCCGGGCAGTGTTGAAGACCTTGGACTTGTCGTTCACGTGCACCGCCTGGGCGCGCTCGGCCAACTCCATGATCCGGGACACGCCCTGGGACAAGAGCTCGGAGGTCCGGAACACGCCGCAGTGCGCCTGCATGGTCCGCCGAATCTCGTTGGCGACCTCCTGGGTGTTCTCGCCCGAGGTCGAGCCATCCAGGCGGGCCAGCCGTCCGAGCGTCGCGTCGCCGCTGGTCGCTGGCAGCGCGCGATGGCCCCGGTCGCGCAGCTTGGACTCGACGATGTGGTTGCCCGCCGCCCGGCCGAACACCACCAGGTCAAGCAGCGAATTGGTGCCGAGGCGATTGGCGCCGTGCACGGACACGCAGGCGCACTCGCCGATCGCGTACAACCCCTCGACCACCGCATTCGGGTCCCCGCCCCGGGGCGCGACCACCTGGCCGTGGTAGTTCGTCGGTATGCCCCCCATCTGATAATGGATCGTCGGCACGACCGGGATCGGATCCTTGATCGGGTCTACATTCGCGAACTTGATCGCGATCTCGCGGATCGACGGCAGCTTCTTCATGATCTTCTCGGCGCCGAGATGATCCAGCTTGAGCAGCACGTAGTCCGCATCCGGGCCGCAGCCTCGCCCTTCCTTGATCTCCTGGTCCATCGAGCGCGATACGAAGTCCCGCGGCGCGAGGTCCTTGAGGGTCGGCGCGTAGCGCTCCATGAAGCGCTCGCCGTCCTTGTTCAGCAGGATCCCGCCCTCGCCGCGCACGCCCTCGGTGATCAGCACCCCCGCGCCGGCCACGCCGGTCGGGTGGAACTGCCAGAACTCCATGTCCTCGAGCGGGATACCCGCCCGTGCGGCCATGCCCATCCCGTCGCCGGTGTTGATGAACGCGTTCGTGGACGCCGCCCAGATCCGGCCGGCCCCGCCGGTGGCCAGCACGGTGACCTTGGCCTCGAGGACCATGACCTCGCCGGTCTCCATCTCGAGCGCGACCACGCCGACGACCGCTCCGTCGGCGTCGCGTACGAGGTCCAGCGCCATCCACTCGACGAAGAACTGGGTGCGCGCACGCACGTTGCGCTGATAGAGCGTGTGAAGCAGCGCGTGCCCGGTGCGGTCTGCGGCGGCACAGGCCCGCTGCACCGGCTTCTCGCCGAAGTTCGCGGTGTGCCCGCCGAACGGGCGCTGGTAGATCGTACCGTCCTCGTTGCGGTCGAACGGCATCCCGAAGTGCTCGAGCTCGTAGACCACCTGCGGCGCCATCCGGCACATGAACTCGATCGCGTCCTGGTCACCGAGGTAGTCGGAGCCCTTGACCGTGTCGAACATGTGCCAGTACCAGTTGTCCTCGCTCATGTTGCCGAGCGACGCGCCGATGCCGCCCTGAGCGGCGACCGTATGCGAGCGGGTCGGGAACACCTTGGACAGCACCGCGACGTTGTAGCCCGCCTCGGCGAGCTGAAGCGAGCAGCGCATGCCTGCTCCGCCGGCACCGACGATCACCGCGTCGAAACGCCGGCGCGGCAGCGAATTCGCGAGCTGATTGAGGACTTCGGCCAACTCATACCCTCCACAAGATGATGACCGCCCACAGGGCGTACCCGGCCAGCGCGACGACCGTGAGCACCTGCAGCAGCAGGCGGACGCCGGTGGGCTTCACGTAGTCCATGTAGATGTCACGCACGCCCACCCAGGTGTGGTAAACGAGCGCGAGCACCGCCAGCAGGGTGGCCACCTTCATCCAGGTTCGCGCGAACAACCCGGCCCACGTACCGTAGTTCAGTTCGGGCAGGGTCAGCACCGATCCGAGCAGCAGCAGCGCGTACGACAGCACGATGACCGCGGAGATCCGCTGCGCAAGCCAATCGCGCAGACCGTAGTGCGCGCCGACGACGATTCGACGGGTGGTCATGTCAGAACGCTCCGAACAGCTTGAGCCCGAGCACCACGGTCGAGGCCAGCGACAGCGCGAGCACCGCGATCGCGGACTTGCGGGCGGCGTCCTTCTGGATGCCCACGTGACGGTCGAGCAGCAGATAGCGGGTACCGGCGATCGCGTGGTGCAGGAACGCCCAGATCAGTGCCAGCAGAAGGAGCTTGACCCAGACGCTGCCCACGAACGCACGGTAGCGCTCGAAGCTGAGCTCGGAGCTGATGCTGGTAGACAGCAGGTACAGCGCGATCGGCAGCCCGATG
The DNA here is from genome assembly GCA_044359175.1 of Burkholderiaceae bacterium. Lineage (GTDB taxonomy): Bacteria > Pseudomonadota > Gammaproteobacteria > Burkholderiales > Burkholderiaceae_E > UBA4615. The sequence continues at coordinate 11,372 of JBIKMO010000043.1, forward strand.
AGGAACAGCAGCGCGCCGCTGATCCGGTGCAGGATCGAGACGATCCCGGCCGGGGGCAGGCGGTAGCTGAGGATCTGGGGGACGGCGATGTTCCGGAACTGCGGTCGCGCCTTCTTGGCGGCGAGATCGGCCATGGATGCCTCGGAGGAGTGCCAGGACTGCGTCGGTGCGTGAGCGGGTTCGGATCGGTCGGGGCCTCGCGGCGCCGACGGGTCGCCTCGCCCGGACCGCCCGGGCAAAACCCCCTCATTCTGACGCAATTCACGCGCCGCACCAATCCTCAGCCGAGCTCGTTGAAATAGTGATGCCCGCGCGTCACGTACCAGCCGCGGCGCACCTCGACCGGCCGGTCCCCGTACGTACAGGACACCCGCTCGACCAGCAACAGGGGGGCGCCGGCAGGCACGCCGAGCAGCGCCGCCTCGGCCGGAGCGGCCGCGACCGCACGAACGCGCTCGCTCGCCCGGATCATCCGGGTGCCGAACTCGGCCTCCAGCAGACCGTACAGCGGCCCGTTGTAGGCGTTCAGCCGCTCGGCGCTCAGACCGCGGAAGATCGCCCCCGGCAGCCAGATCTCGTCGAGCACCTTCGGCTCGCCGGAGAAGTCCAGCAGCCGCCGGATCATCACCACGGTCTCGCCCTGCCTGAGCTCGAGCGCGCGCGCGATCTCCGCCGGCGCGCGCAGGCGGCGGCACTCGATGAAGCGGCTGGTGGGCTGCACCGGCTCGCCCTCGTCGGGTCGCAGGCGCAGGAAGCGGTACTGCGCACGCGCCTCCTGATGGCTCGCCACGAACGTACCGCGCCCCTGGCGCCGCACCAGCAGGTGCTCGGCTGCGAGCGCGTCGACCGCCTTGCGCACGGTTCCCTGGCTCACGCCGAACCGCGCGGCAAGCTCGAATTCGCTCGGAATCAGGTCGCCCGGACGCCACTCACCGGCCTGGAGCGCACCGACGATGCGATCGCGGATCTGCCGGTACAGGGGGCTGAAGGTGACCGTAGACACGTCGAGATCGAACCACGCGAACGGCGGGATTGTCTAGTGTCTGTTGTCTTATATCAGATAGAGCATTGAATTGACACTGTCCGAGACCGCCTTCTACAATGGAAGATAACGTCCGACCCCTTCCCAACCTCCGAGGTCCAGCATGACCCTTCCCGCCAAGCGCGTCGCGGTGACCGGTGCCGCCGGCCAGATCGGCTACTCGCTGCTGTTCAGGATCGCCAACGGCGACATGCTCGGCAAGGACCAGCCCGTGGTGCTGCAGCTGCTCGAGATCCCCGACGAGAAGGCCCAGAAGGCGCTCAAGGGCGTGATGATGGAATTGGACGACTGCGCGTTTCCGCTGCTCGCCGGGATGAGCGCGCACTCCGAGCCCGCCGGAGCCTTCCGGGACGCGGACTACGCGCTCCTGGTCGGCGCCCGCCCCCGGGGTCCGGGCATGGAGCGCAAGGACCTGCTCGCCGCCAACGCTCAGATCTTCACTGCCCAAGGCAAGGCGCTGGATGCCGTGGCGAGCCGCTCGATCAGAGTCCTCGTGGTGGGCAACCCGGCAAACACCAACGCGTACATCGCGATGAAGTCGGCTCCGAGCCTGCCCAAGCGCTGCTTCACCGCGATGCTCAGGCTCGACCACAACCGCGCGCTGTCCCAGATCGCCGCGCGCACCGGCAAGCCGGTCTCGGCAATCGAACGGCTGTGCGTGTGGGGCAATCACTCGCCCACGATGTACGCCGACTACCGGTTCGCAACCGTCGACGGCGCCTCGGTGAAGGCGATGATCGCCGATGAGGCCTGGAACCGCGACACCTTCCTGCCGACGGTCGGCAAACGCGGGGCTGCGGTCATCGACGCCCGCGGGTTGTCTTCGGCCGCATCGGCGGCGAACGCTGCGATCGACCACGTCCGCGACTGGGCGCTGGGCACCTCGGGCCGCTGGACCACGATGGGCATCCCGTCGGACGGTTCCTATGGCATCCCGCCCGACGTGATGTACGGCTTTCCGGTCACCTGCGCGGGCGGGGACTATGCGATCGTACAAGGCCTGGAGGTGGATGCGTTCAGCCGCGAGCGGATGGACGCGACGCTCAAGGAGCTGCTCGAGGAGCGCGACGCGGTCGCGCATCTGCTGCCCTGACGGTCCCGCGGGCGCGACGCGAGCCGCACCCTCCCGCTGGCCCCCCTCTCCGACCGAGGCCCCGATGACCCCAGGACAGCAGTTCCGGCAGGCGATCGCCGACGAGCGACCACTGCAGATCCCCGGCGCGATCAACGCGAACCACGCGCTGCTGGTGCGCCGTGCCGGCTACCGGGCGGTGTACCTGTCCGGGGGCGGCGTCGCCGCCGGTTCGCTCGGCCTGCCGGACCTGGGCATCTCCGGGCTGGAGGACGTGCTGATCGATGTGCGCCGGATCACCGACGTCTGCGACCTGCCGCTGCTGGTCGACGTCGACACCGGGTTCGGGGCCTCGGCGTTCAACGTCGCGCGCACGGTCCGTTCGCTGGTGAAGGCCGGTGCGGCCGCCATGCACATCGAGGATCAGGTGGGCGCCAAGCGCTGCGGGCACCGGCCGAACAAGGAGATCGTCACCCTCGACGAGATGGTCGACCGGATCAAGGCCGCGGTCGACGCCCGGCCAGATCCGTCGTTCTTCGTGATGGCCCGCACCGACGCCCTCGCGGTCGAGGGTTTCGAACGGGCGGTCGAGCGTGCGATCGCCTGCGTGCAGGCGGGGGCCGACGGCATCTTTCCGGAGGCGCTCACCGAGCTGTCGATGTACCGACGCTTCGCCGACGCGGTCGGCGTACCGACCCTGGCCAACATCACCGAGTTCGGCCAGACCCCGCTGTTCACGGTCGACGAGTTGCGCGGCGCGGGGGCGGCGATGGTGTTGTACCCTCTGTCGGCGTTCCGCGCGGCCAATCGGGCCGCCGAGAACGTCTACCGCGTCCTTCGGCGGGACGGCACGCAGCAGTCCGTGCTGCCGGCGATGCAGACACGCCAGGAGTTGTACGACGCGATCGGCTACTGGGACTACGAGCGCAAGCTCGACGACCTGTTCGCCACTCGAAAGTGACGTCCACGGGCCGGCCGTCCCGCGCGCCAGCCGGCCCCGATCCGCCCCCGGGAGACCGCATGAGCATCGAGTCCCAACCCGCAGCGCCGAAGGTCAAGAAGTCGGTGGCCCTGTCGGGTGTCGTCGCCGGCAACACCGCGTTGTGCACCGTCGGGCGCAGCGGCAACGACCTGCACTATCGTGGCTACGACATCCTCGAGATCGCCGAAGCCGCTGAGTTCGAGGAGATCGCTCATCTGCTGGTCCACGGCAACCTGCCGAATCGAGCCGAGCTCGCGGCGTACAAGGCGAGGCTGCGCGCACTGCGTGGGCTGCCGGCCGCGGTCCGCGCGGCGCTCGAGACGCTACCGGCCTCCAGCCACCCGATGGACGTGATGCGCACCGGCGTGTCGGCGCTCGGCTGCCAGATCCCCGAGAAGGAGGATCACAACACGGCAGGGGCGCGCGACATCGCGGACCGACTGCTGGCCTCGCTCGGGTCGATGCTGCTGTACTGGCATCATTGGGCCTTCAACGGACGCCGGATCGACGTCGAAACCGACGACGCGAGCATCGCGGCCCACTTCTTGCACCTGTTGCACGGACGCCCGCCCTCGCCGGACTGGGAGCGTGCGATGCACACGTCGCTGAACCTGTACGCCGAACACGAGTACAACGCCTCGACCTTCGCCGCCCGGGTGATCGCGGGTACCGGCGCCGACATGTACTCGGCGATCACCGGTGCGATCGGCGCTCTTCGCGGACCCAAGCACGGCGGCGCGAACGAGGCGGCCTTCGACATCCAGCAGCGTTACCGGACGCCGGACGAGGCCGAGGCGGACATCCGGCGTCGGGTCGAGGCCAAGGAGGTGGTGATCGGTTTCGGTCATCCGGTCTACACGATCTCCGACCCGCGCAACAAGGTGATCAAGGACGTCGCCCGCCGACTGGCGGGCGCAGCCGGAGACCTGCGGATGTTCGAGATCGCGCAGCGCATCGAGGCCGTGATGTGGGACGTCAAGCGGATGTTTCCGAACCTGGACTGGTTCAGTGCGGTGTCCTATCACCAGATGGGGGTGCCAACCGCGATGTTCACGCCACTGTTCGTGATCTCCCGTACCACGGGCTGGGCGGCGCACGTGATCGAACAGCGCATCGACAACAAGATCATCCGGCCGAGCGCCAACTACGTGGGCCCCGACACCCGACCGTTCGTGCCGCTGGAGCGGCGCACGTGAGCGCCGCATCGCTGCGCGTCGCGCTGGCGGCGGCCGCGGCACTGGCGGGCGTGGTCGCGTCCGCAGGCGCCCAGCAGCCGGCACCGCCGGGCGCCGCGGCGCCGGCCGCGCGGCCCGCGGCAGCGCCCGGTCAGGGCCGCAGCCCCGGCGCCTGCCCGACGGGGCAACCCGACTGCCCGGGACGCGGCGCGCAGCGTCGCCGTGCACAGGCGGCGGCCGCCGCGCCCCTGGTGCTCGCCCCGGCAAGCGCCGAGCAGCTCGAGGCGGCCGCTCAGGTGCACTACGGCCGCTACCTCTGCGAGTTCAACCAGGTCCTCGACATCGACCGCAACGATGCCAACGCTGGCTACGCGAACCTGAAGTTCAAGAACCAGAACTGGGTGACGACCCCCGTGCTCTCCCGAAGCGGCGCGATCCGGCTCGAGGACGTGCGCGGCGAGGCCCTGCTGGTGCAGATCGCCTACAAGTCGATGCTGATGAACGTCAAGTCGGGCCAGCGCCTGGTCGACGAGTGCATCCACGAAGCCCAGCGCGCCGAGAAGGAGAGCTCCGAACGGGCAACGGCGACCGACAAGCCCGCGTCCGACGCGCCGCCGGCGCAGAACCGGTGAGGCCCGACCGCTGGCCGGACGGACCGACCCGCCGTGCTCGCCCAGCACCCCCGCGCATGTGCGCTCCGACCTCCGACCTCCGGCCCTCGCCCGCGAGCCGAGACGGGCCCCGGGGTCGCCGGCCGCGACCCGATTCGCGCCTTCGGCCCGCGCCCGATCTGATCGCGCGCCGATGAGCCGAGCCGTCTGCGTCCGCGCCCGTCCGGTGCTCGTTGCCGCATGGGCTCTCGCGCTGCTCGCCGCTGGCGCGGCCGGGGCGCACCCCAAGCGTAAACCCGGCCTGTGGGAGGTGCGCAGCGCGGGTGTGGAGGCGCTGGGCATGCCGGCCACGCGCTTCTGCGTCGGCGAACGGACCGACACCGCGCAGTCCCACCTCGACCGCTCGAGCGGCGCGCGGGGCTCGTGCAGTCTGGGCGAGTTCGTCCGCGCCGGCGACGCCTGGGTCGCGGAGTCGGTGTGCCGCGAGGGCCGCTCCACGGTGGTGAGCCGCGCGATCGCCACCGGCGACTTCGAGAACGAGTACCGGATCGACACGGTCGTCGTGCACTCCGCGGTGGGATCGTCCGCCCGCCGCGAGGACCGGGAGGCGGTGGTCGCGCGCTGGCTCGGTCCCTGCGATCCCGATCAGCGCCCGGGTGATCTGGTGATCCCGGGCATGGGCACGCTCAACATGGAGGACGGCACGTTCCGCGCCGAGTCGCCCCGGGGGCGACGCGCGCCTGCGACCACCGTCCCGGCACCGCCGCCCCGACCCGCAGCGCCGCCCGCATCACCGGCGGCACCCCGTTGAACCCTCCGCCACCCTCCACGCCCACCCGCTCCTCGACGAGGCCCACGATGGCACACGATACGTTCAAGACCCTCAAGGACTTCACGCTGAAGACCGGCAAGTCCGGCCGCTTCCACTCGCTGCCGGCGCTGGCCAGGACCTTCCCGAACGTCTCGCGGCTACCGGTGTCGATCCGGATCGTGCTCGAGTCGGTACTGCGCAACGTCGATGGCAAGAAGGTGACCGCAGCCCACGTCGAGCAGCTCGCCAACTGGCGGCCCAACGACACGCGCGTCGATGAGATCCCGTTCATCGTGGCCCGGGTCGTGCTCCAGGACTTCACCGGCGTACCGTTGCTCGCCGACCTCGCGGCGATGCGCAGCGTCGCCTCCAAGATGGGCCGCAACCCGAAGCGGATCGAGCCGCTGGTGCCGGTGGACCTGGTCGTCGACCACTCGGTGATGATCGACCACTTCGGCACGCCCGACGCACTCGACCTCAACATGAAGCTCGAGTTCCAGCGCAATCGCGAGCGCTACCAGTTCATGAAGTGGGGCATGCAGGCGTTCGACACCTTCAAGGTGGTACCGCCAGGCATCGGCATCGTCCACCAGGTCAATCTGGAGTACCTGGCTCGCGGCGTGCATTCGCGCAAGGACGGCAAGCGCAGGCTCTACTACCCCGATACGCTGGTCGGCACCGACAGCCACACCACGATGATCAACGGCATCGGCGTGGTCGGCTGGGGCGTGGGCGGCATCGAGGCCGAGGCCGGCATGCTCGGCCAGCCGGTGTACTTCCTCACCCCGGACGTGGTCGGGGTCAACCTGAAGGGACGGCTGCGCGAAGGCGTGACCGCGACCGACCTCGTGCTGCGGGTCACCGAGATGCTGCGCCGGGAGAAGGTGGTCGGCAAGTTCGTCGAGTTCTTCGGCGAGGGCACCGCGAGCCTCGCGCTGCCGGACCGCGCGACCATCGCGAACATGGCGCCCGAGTACGGTGCGACGATGGGGTTCTTCCCGGTCGACGAGCGCACCATCGCCTACTTCGAGGGCTCGGGTCGCACGAAGGACGAAATCGACGCGTTCGAGTCGTACTTTCGTGCTCAGGGCCTGTTCGGGGTGCCCGCCGCGGGGTCGATCGACTACTCGAAGGTGGTCGAACTCGATCTCGCCACGGTGGCCCCCTCGCTCGCCGGCCCGAAGCGGCCGCAGGACCGGATCGAGATCGGCGCGGTGAAGTCGACCTTCGCCGAGCTCTTCTCCAAGCCGGTAGCCGACAACGGCTTCAACAAGCCTGCCGCCGACCTCGGCAAGCCGTTCGTCACGTCGACCGGCACCACCGTGCGCAACGGCGACGTGCTGATCGCGGCGATCACCTCCTGCACGAACACCTCCAACCCGAGCGTGCTGCTGGCCGCGGGGCTGCTCGCGAAGAAGGCGGTGGCCCGCGGGCTCAAGGTCGCACCGCACATCAAGACCTCGCTCGCCCCGGGATCGCGCGTGGTCACCGAGTACCTCGAGAAGACCGGCCTGCTGCCGCACCTGTCCGCGCTGGGCTTCTCGGTGGCGGCCTATGGCTGCACGACCTGCATCGGCAACGCCGGCGACCTCTCTCCGGACATCAACGAGGCGATCACCGCCAACGACCTCGTCTGCGCCGCGGTGCTGTCGGGCAACCGGAACTTCGAGGCGCGCATCCACCCGAACCTGCGGGCGAACTTCCTCGCGTCGCCGCCGCTGGTGGTGGCCTATGCGATCGCCGGCAACATGATGGTCGACCTGATGACCGAACCGCTCGGCAAGGATCGCCACGGGCGAGACGTGTTCATCGGCGACGTCTGGCCGACCTCGGACGAGGTGCACGCATTGCTCAAGCACGCGATGAATGCCAAGACGTTCAAGCGGCTCTATGGCGACCTGACCAAGGACCACGCGCTGTGGAACGCGGTGCCCGCGGCCGGCGGCCAGATCTACGACTGGCCCAAGTCCACCTACATCGCCGAACCGCCCTTCTTCGAGGGATTCGGTATGGCGCCGTCCGCCGCGGATGCGATCGTCGGTGCCCGCGCGCTCGGTCTGTTCGGCGATTCCATCACCACCGATCACATCTCGCCTGCCGGATCGATCAAGGAGCAGTCGCCCGCGGGCCGCTATCTGATCGACAACGGCGTGCTCAAGGCGGACTTCAACTCATACGGCGCGCGACGGGGCAACCACGAGGTGATGATGCGGGGCACGTTCGCCAACGTGCGCATCAAGAACCTGATGCTGCCCCCCAAGGCCGACGGTTCGCGAGAGGAAGGCGGGCTCACCGTGCACCAGCCCAGCGGTGAGAAGATGTTCATCTACGACGCGGCGATGCGCTACATCGCCGAGCAGGTACCCACGGTGGTGTTCGGCGGCGAGGAGTACGGTACCGGGTCTTCGCGCGACTGGGCCGCCAAAGGAACGCAGCTGCTCGGTGTCCGGGCGGTGGTCGCTCGCAGCTTCGAGCGGATCCACCGCTCGAACCTGGTGGGCATGGGCGTGCTCCCGCTGCAGTTCAAGGCGGGCGAATCCTGGGGATCGCACGGCATCCGCGGTGACGAGCGGTTCGACATCGAGGTCCCCGCCGACATGAAGCCGCAGCAGGACATCGTGATGACGATCCACGGCGCCGATGGATCGTCGCGCCGGATCAGCCTGCTGTCGCGGATCGACACGCCGATCGAGGTCGACTACTTCCGCCACGGCGGCATCCTGCCGTTCGTGCTGCGCGAGCTGATGGCCGCCTAGGCTCGTGGCTCGGCCCGGGCCGGTCGACGGACGGCGTCCGCCGCCGGCTCGGGTGGTCGCGCCGCCGCGACGCTCGGCGGTGGGCACTGGGTTACACTGAAGCGACCCCAGGTCTCCACCGCAGCGTGCTCAACCGTCCGGCCGATGCCGGTGTCTCCCGCCCGACCGTGCCCCGCGCGCTGCTCGTGGCGGCGGTCGCCGCCGCATTCTGCGCACTCGCCAGGCTGGTGTCCGACGGCGATGCGCTGCGCCTGCTGATCTGGCCGGCGTGCGGCGTCGCGTTCGCGGTCGCCTGGCGTCATGGGCCGCTGTGGACACTGCCGGCCGCCGCGGGCGCCGGGGCCTACGGACTGCTCGCATTGCCCTCGCCGATCCTCGCGGCCACGGCGGCCGCGGTGACCGCGGCCGGCCCGGCCGCGAGCGTGCTGCTGCTGCGGCGCCTGGGCGACTGGAAACCCGCCGAGTACCGGCTCGAAGCAGTGATGCGGTTCATCGCGACGACGCTGCTGCTCGGCGCGCCCCTCGGAGCCGGGCTCGCGACCCTGGGTCTGCTGGCGGCCGGAGAGCCGCCCACGACGCCGCTGCCCCACCGGCTGATGGGCGCATGGCTCGCCTGCGCGCTCGGAACGGTGCTGGTTGCGCCGGCGGTGCTCGCCTGGCTGGACGACGTGCTGCCGCTCGACGATCGTCCGTCCGATGCGGACGCGGTGTTCCTCGACCTGCCGGGCGTGCTGCTCGCGCTCGGGCTGGCCGCGGCGAGCCTGGTGCTCGGCGCGACCGGACACGACGCCTACGCGGCCATGGTCCTGTTCATGTACTTTCCCGCAGCCGCATGGACCGCTCTGCGGATGGAGGAACGCGCACACGCGCTCACGGTGCTGATTTCGGCGCTGCCCCTCATCGCGGTACGCGCGTGGCAGGGCGGCGGCGGGGACGTCGGCTACGCGATCGGCGCGCAGGCCGGGATGATGGTGTTCTGCTCGGTCGCGGTCGCGCTCGTGCTGCAGGCGGTCGCAGCCGACCGCCGGCTCGCGCTGATGAGGGTCGCGCGCCAGGCGAGGCAGGACATGACCACCGGTCTGCTGAACGACCGGGGACTGCTGTCGGAGTTCGGCGACCGGCTGGCCTCGCCGCAGCGGCCGAACTTCGGCCTGATCGGCGTGCACCTGTCGAACTTCGACGCGCTGGGCGACCTGTGCGGCACGATCACCGCGATGCAGCTCGAGCAGACCTCCTCGGCACTGCTGCTGCGCCAGCCGGGTGCGCAGTTCGCCGCGCGGCTATCCGCCGGACGCTACGCGCTCGTGATCCAGGCCGACACGGTCGCGCAGGTCCGTGCGGTCGCTCGCGACGTCTACGCCCAGCTCGCGGGTCAGCTGTTCGCCACCGAGCACGGCAGCCTGCGCCTGCAGGTGTGCGTCGGCGGGCTTCAGATCGACCGTCACGCGCTGATCAACAGCGAGGACTGCCTGTCGTCTCTGTCGGACGCGCTCGCGATTGCCGCGAGCGTGCGCGACCCCCAGCTGTTCGTCGAGCCCCTGTCGCAGATGATGATCGACTCGCGCCGCGCACATCAGAGCAAGGTCGAGCACATCCGCGAGGCGGTGCAGGAGACGCGGCTGGAGCTGTACGCGCAACCGGTCGTCGACAGCGATACGCCGCCGGGAACGATCTCGTACGAGGTGCTGACCCGGCTGCGCGATCGCGACGGCAGCCTGATCCAACCCCACGAGTTCCTCACGCTGGCGGTCCAGGCTCAGATGTCGGTGGCATTCGACCGGGCGGTGGTCAAGCGGGCGTTCGAGTGGCTCGCCTCGAATCCGAAGGCCCTCGCCCGGACGCACAGGTGCTCGATCAACCTCACCGGAGCGACGATGAGCGACGGCGCGATCGCCGAGTTCATCCGGCAGCAGCGGGCGCTCCACGCGATCCCGGCGGAGCGGGTGGTGTTCGAGATCACCGAGAGCGAGGCCATCCGCAACCCGGCGGCTGCCTCCCGTCTGGTCGACGACTTGAAATCGCAGGGGTTCGGCATCGCGCTCGACGACTTCGGAACCGGGCTGGCCACCTTCGAGTACCTGAAGCGGTTCCCGCTCGACTACCTGAAGATCGACGGGTCGTTCATCCGCAACCTCACCAGCAGTCCGATCGACGAGGAAATCGTCATGTCGACGGTGCGGGTCGCGCGGCGGCTGAACCTTCGCACGGTCGCCGAGCACGTCCACAGCGACACGGTGTTCGAGCGGCTGCGCGAGATCGGCGTCGATTCGCTGCAGGGCGACCTGTTCGGGCGGCCGCAGCCGATCGGCGCACTGTTCGCGGCGTTCCCCGAGTTCGCCGAGCACGCCCCGGCGAGCGCCGCCGAGCCGGACCGGCGCACCGACCGCGCGGTCTGAGGCGGCCGAGCGCGGCCGGGGACTCGGGGCGTCCGCCCTGCCCGCGCGCCGGGCCCCGACCCGGTCAGGCGCCTCGCTCCCAGCGGCGCAGGTCGGCCTCGATGTCCACGTCCCAGACCCGCCGCAACTCGGCGATCCGTGCGCCCGCATCGTCGAGTCGGCGGCGCGTGGTCACCATCACCCGGTCCGTACCCCAGGCGATCTCGTGGAACGCCGTCGGCAGCGGCCGCGCCACGCCGACCAGCGCGTAGCCGCCGTCCTCGGCTGGGGCGAACACCGCCTCGTGCGTCGCGAGCGCATCGAATGCGGCGCCCACGTCGTCCGCGCGCAGCACCGGGCAATCCGATCCGATCAGCACCGGCAGGCGCCCTGCGGCCAGCGCGTCGCACATCGCCACGTGCATCCGCGCCCCGAGGTCCGCTCCGGTCTGCGGCCCCACTCGCCAACCCGCCGCCGCAAGGGCCTGCGGCAGCGCCATCGCCGACGGATCCGTCGGTCCCGCGGGTGCCGCGAATCGCAACTCGCGCTCATCGACCGGCGCCTGCTCGGCGAGCAGCACCGCCGCGTCGAGCAGCCGCCGATGGACGTCGAGCGCCACGGTCGCCCCCAGGGTCGCCGCAAGTCGCGTCTTGACCTGGCCTGGCACGGGCAGCCGCGCGAAGACGATCAGGCGTCGACGGCGCATCATCGCCGCCCGTAGTAGCGCCGGTGCAGCCACTCGGGCGATGCGCCAAGTGCGTACGCGGCCCGCCACACCCACATCTCGAGCACCGTGCGCATCACGCCCCGACGCTCCCAGCGCCGGGCAGACACCTCGACACGCAGCGGCACACAGGCGGGACGCGCGATGCGGCGCAGCCGCACGCACAGCTCGATGTCCTCCATCAGACGGATCGGCGCGTAGCCGCCGACGGACCCGAAGAGTCCGCGCTCGATGAAGATCGCCTG
>JBIKMO010000228.1:0-7212 GCA_044359175.1 Burkholderiaceae bacterium
TCGAGACCCGCGAGGGACTCGAGTCGGCCTGGGCGGCTGCCACCGCGATCAGCGACGACGTGATCGTCGAGCGCTGGATCCCGGGCGACGACTGGCGGCTGCTCGTGGTCCACCACCGGCTGGTCGCCGCGGCGCGCCGCGACCCGCCGCACGTGATCGGCGACGGCGAGCGCACGGTCCGGCAACTGGTCGACGAGGTCAACCGCGACCCGCGTCGCGGCGACGGCCACGCGACGCCGCTCACCCGCATCCGGCTCGACCCGATCGCACTCGCCCGGCTCACGGCGCAGGGCTTGGACGCGGACTCGGTACCGGAGCGGGGCCGGCGGGTGGTGCTGCGCAACAACGCGAACCTCAGCACCGGCGGCACGGCGACCGACGTGACCGACGAGGTCCACCCCGAGGTCGCCGCGCGGGCCGTGGAGGCGGCGCGAATGGTCGGCCTGGACATCTGCGGCGTCGACATGGTCTGCCGCAGCATCGCGCTGCCGCTCGAGGTGCAGGGCGGCGCGGTGGTCGAAGTCAATGCGGCGCCAGGCCTGCGGATGCATCTGGCGCCGTCTTACGGCAAGCCCAGGCCGATCGGCGAGGCGATCGTCGATCGACTCTACCCGGCCGGTGAGGACGGCCGCATCCCCGTGGTCGCGGTCACCGGCACGAACGGCAAGACGACGACCGTGCGGCTGATCGCGCACCTGATCGCGCAGACCGGGCTGACCGTCGGTGTGACCGATACCAACGGCGTGACCGTCGGCCGCATCCGAACCGACTCGGGCGATTGCAGCGGACCCAAGAGCGCGCGCAACGTGCTGATGCACCCGGACGTCGAGGCGGCGGTGTTCGAGACCGCCCGCGGAGGCATCCTGCGCGAGGGACTCGGCTTCGACCGCTGCCGCGTCGGCGTGGTCACCAACATCGGCGAAGGTGATCACCTGGGCCTGAACCATGTCGAGACCGCCGAGGAGGTCGCCGAGGTCAAGTCGGTGGTCGTGCAGAACGTCGCCCCCGACGGCATGGCCGTGCTGAACGGCGAGGACCCGCTGTGCGTCGCAATGGCCGAACGCTGTCCGGGTGCGGTCACGGTCTTCGGATTCGACGAGGCCCACCCGGTGCTCGCCGGGCACCGCGCCGCGGGCCGGCGGGTCGTGTTCCGCCGCGGCGCTCGGATCGTCGCCGCACAGCGCGAGCGGGAAGTGCGGATCGAACTCGAGCAGGTGCCGCTCACCCGCGGCGGGATGGTGGCGTTCCAGGTCGCCAACGTGATGGCGGCGGTCGGCGCGGCGTGGGCGATCGGGCTGGACTGGGACGGGGTGCGTCGAGGGTTGCGCAGCTTCACCGCGGACGCCGGGACGGTGCCCGGACGCTTCAACCTGTTCGAGTACCGCGGCGCGACCGTGATCGCCGACTACGGTCACAATCCGGATGCGATCCGCGCGTTGGTGCAGGCGGTGGGCACGCTGCCGAGCGTGCGCCGGTCGGTCGTGATCAGCGGCGCCGGCGACCGTCGCGACGATGACCTGCGCGCGCAGACCCGCATCCTCGGCGACGCGTTCGACCACGTGATCCTGTACCAGGACGCGGCCCAGCGCGGTCGCGCCGATGGCGAAGTGGTCGGCCTGCTGCGCGAGGGCCTCGCGGGCGCACGCCGGACCACGCGCATCGACGAAGTTCGAGGCGAGTTCGTCGCGATCGACCTCGCGCTCGATCGGCTGAACGCGGGCGACCTGTGCCTGGTGCTGGTCGATCAGGTGCGCGATGCGCTCGACCACCTCATGCGTCGGGTCGAGCAGGCGCGCGACGCTGCGGACCAGGGTGCTCCGGACCGCGGCGCGCGCTGAGGAGCCGGCGCCCGGTCGGCGGGAAGGAGTGGCGTGACTGAGCTCACGCGAACCCAGCGCGGGGCGGCGGTGCGCCGCGCAGTCGCGTCAGCGCGCCGACGCACCGCTTCCGCATCCGGGCACGTCTGCGAGCGGGTCGGCCGCGCCGGGGGCGACATGCACCACGTCGGGCGCCGTGCGCCCTCCCCCGTCGACGGGCAGTTCACCCACCACCCAGCGACGGGGGTGGTTCCGGAAGAACTCATCGCGCGGATGCAGGTCGGTGAGCGGAGCGGCGGATGCATCGCCCGTGCCCTGCCACAGCAGCACCCGACGCGCCAGCGCATCGAACGAGGGGGCGTCCGCGCCGCCGGCCGACAGGTGCGCACGCACCTGCGGATCGGCGAACCGACGCGCCCAGGCATCGACGTCGGGCGCAATCGGCGCGTCGCTGCCCAGCATCACCCGGGCCGGCAGCACCAGGACCGCGTGCGGGAACACGCGCCGGAAGGTGTCGACACTGCGGCAGGTCGGCGTCCACTGCACGTACAGCCCGCCGGGGGCGAGCCGGGCTCGGGCCCGCTGCAGGAATTCGCGGCTGTACAGCAGCCCGCTGAGCGACGCTTCCGGCAGCAGCGCATCCGCCTCGATCACGTCCCAGCGGCCGGACTCGCGGGCGAGCAACCGACGACCGTCGCCTTCGACCAAACGCCAGCGCGGCTCGGCCAGCATCCGAGCACTCGGCCCGTCCGGGTGCATCCGGGCGATGTCGCGATGCAGCGCGAGCACGGGACCGACCAGTTCGATCGCGTCCACGCGGGTCTGCGGCCGCACGCCGGCGGACCAGGGCGTACCGCCACTGCCCACGCCGATCACCAGCACGCGCCGGGCGTCCGGGTGCACCAGCGGTCCGACCGCGCCGAGGAACTGGTGGATCGACAGGAACGGCACCCGTCCCTGCGAGAAGCCCTGGATGAAGAACGGCGCGTCGACCGCACCGCCGGCGCCCCGATCCTCGCGGTAGAAGGCGACGCCCGAGCGGTCCTCGGCCCACGCGACGGGACCGCCCGGGCGTTCCAGGTGGAGCCGCGACCAGAACGCCGCGTTGCCGGGCAACAGCATCAGCGCGACCGCGCACGCGAGTCCGGCGGCGATCTCCGGCCCGCGGCGGCGGACCGAGCCCGCCGCGAGCCAGCCCACGACCAGCAGCACCGACAGCAGCGCCAGCAGGCGCATCGTGCCCGCCGTGCCCAGCCAGTGCAGCGTCAGCAAGCCGGTCACGATCGCGCCGGCGGCATTGCCGGCGATGTTCGCGAGCTGCACCCAGCCCACCCGCGCGCCGACCTGGGACAGGTCCTGCTGCACCGCGCGCTGCACGAACGGAAAGGTCATGCCGATCAGGAACGCGGGCGGCCCGACCACCAGGATCGCGAGCGCGAGCATCACCGCGAACCCGAGCAGGCGCACGCGCTCCAGGTCCACCGACAGCACGTCCACCAGCGGCCGCTCGGGCACCGCCCACCAGGCCGCCAGCAGCAGGAACGCGGCCAGCGCGTAGCCACCGGCCTGCGTGACGAAGAACGCCGGCCGCGGATCCGCGAAGCGGCGTACGAGCCGCGAGGCGACCGCGATACCCAGACCGTCGGCGATCAGGAAGATCCCGAGCACGGTCGGGAACAGGTACGCGTGGAACGTACCGATCTGACCGAGCACGCGGACCCAGACGATCTCGAGTGCGACGATCACGTAACCCGAGACGAACACCAGCCCGCACCACAGCGCGAGCCCGCCGAACGCCCCCGGCGTCGCATCCGCACCGCGCGCCCGGGCCGCGGCCGGCGCACCCGGCAGCGATCGGTGCAACGTCGCGGCGAGCGCCGCCGCCGCCACGTTCAGCGCGGCGGCGATCGCCAGTGCACCGACGAAGCCGGCCGAGCCGACGATCACCCAGCCGCCGAGCAGCGCCCCGGCGCCCGCACCGACCGTGTTCAGACCGTACAGCCGGCCGATGCGCTCGGCGACGTCGCCGAGCGAGGTCGCCACCGCCCGCGACAACAGCGGCAGCGACAGCCCCATCAGCGTGGTCGGCACCACCAGGCCGGCGAAGCACAGCGCGAAGATCGCCGCGGGCGCGTCCACCACGCCGGCCAGCCGCGTGGCGAGCAACTCGTAGAGGAACGGCGGGGACAGCAGCGCGAATGCCGCGACCCCGGCCTCGGCGACCACGAACCCGAAGAGCGCCGCGCGCGGCGACAACCGATCGGCCACCTTCGCGCCGATCACCGACCCCAGGCCCAGGCCGGCGAGGAACGCCCCGACCACCAGCGACGCGGAGACCGTGTCCGAGCCCGCGAAGATGCCCAGCATCCGCTGCCACACGATCTGGCACAGCAGCGCCGAGAAGCCGGACGCGAAGAAGGCGATCGCCAGCACCCGCATCGTGTGCCGATCCTGCGCGTCGGCAGCGGGTGCGGCGGAGGATCGATCGACGCGACGGGACGAGGTCATGGTCCAGGCCGGGAGGACCGCGCGACCGCCACGACGCCGTCGCCGCGACCCGGTCCGCAGTCCGCGCAGGCTACCTTGACCGCGCCGCCGCGGTCTCGCGAGGAACGAATTGGCGTGGCGATCCGCTGACGGCATGCCGCACCAAGACGCTCGCCGGCACGGCCGCTCGCGGGTCGGTCGCGGCGGCCCGGTGACCCCCAGGTGGTCTACCATGGGCGGGAGCGCGCATCGCCGCCGGGCGCGACGCGCATGTCTCCCCCGCAATCCGCCCGGTCAACGGACGCTCCTCACCATGCTTCGTTTCGACGTTCCGCCGGTCGCCTCCAACGTGGCACGCCTGGAGGCCTTCATCACCTTCGCCGTGTGCATCGCCGCGCTGCTCGGCGCGCCGTGGCTGATGGCACCGCTCGCGCTGCAGGCCTTCGTGCGAGGCTTCCTCGGCCATCACCGCGAGCCGCTGCACGGCCTCTGGAAACGCCTGCTGTCGTCGCGCGGTCTCGCCGGCAAGCCCGAGAACGCGGGCGCCAAGATGTTCGCGGCGAAGATCCTGTTCGTCGCGGGGACGGTGGCGGTCGTGCTGCTCGCTGCCGGCAGCCCGCTGTGGAAGGTGCCGGTCACGGTGCTGATCGCCTTCTCGTTCCTCGAATGGGCGTTCTCGTTCTGCGCGGCATGCTGGGCGTACGGGTTCTGGTACGCGAAGTTCCCGCCGAAGGCCGGGTGAGTTCGGCTGGCACGACCTGCCGTCCTTGTGCCATACCGAGTCGAATGATAGTCTTACCCGTCAGTATGCGCCGGACGATCGGCACGGCGACGGGGAGACTCCATGGATTTCAGCCTGACCGACGACCAGCGCGCGCTGCAGGACACCGTCCGCCGATTCGTCGAGAAGGAGATGCCCAAGAGCGCGGTCGCCGAATGGGACCGCGACAACGAATTCCCCCGGGACCTTCTCGACCGCATCGCCGACCTCGGGCTGATGGGGGCGACGATCCCCGAGGCCTGGGGCGGCAGTGGCGGCGGTGTGATGGAGGAGGTGATCGTCCTCGAGGAGCTGTCCCGGCACAGCTCCTCGGTGGCGCTCGCCTACGGCATGGACGTCTGCTTCGGCGCGGTGACCATCCTTCGCCACGGCACCGACGCGCAGCGCGCCGAGTTCCTGCCGCGGCTCGCTCGCGGCGACGTGCACTTCGCGCTGTCCATGACCGAGCCGGATGGCGGCACCGACATCCTGGGCGCGATGAAGTCCACTGCGCGCGAGGACGGTGACGACTTCATCGTCAACGGCGCGAAGGTCTACACGACCGGTCTGAACATCGCGTCGCACGTGTTCGTCGTGGTTCGCACCGACCGGTCCGAGGACAAGCCGTCGTACGGGCTCACCGTGTTCCTGGTGCCGGTCGGCACGCCCGGGATGACCTTCCGCAAGATCGACAAGGTCGGCTCCCGCTTCCTGCACTCCTACGAAGTGGCGTACCAGGACATGCGCGTGCCGCGACAGTGGATCATCGGCACGCGCGGCCGAGGCTGGCACGCGATCATCGACACGCTGAACAACGAGCGCGTCTTCATCGCTGCGGTCGCTGCCGGCCTGGGCCGGGGCGCGCTCGAGGACGCGATCGCCTACGCCCGCGACCGACGTGCCTACGGCCGATCGATCGCCCAGTTCCAGGCCGTGCAGCATCCGCTGGCCGAGAGCCTGGTGGAGATGGACCTCGCGCAGCTCGCGACCTACAAGGCGGCCTGGCTGATGGACACCGGCGGCGACAGCTCGGTCGCAGCGGCCGCAGCCAAACTGTACGCGACCGAGGCCGCGTTCCGCGCGACCGACCGCGGCATGCGTGTGCTCGCGGGCGCCGGATTCACGATGGAGTACCACATGCAGCGGTACTACCGCGACATCCGGCAGCTGATCTTCGCGCCGGTGACCAACGAGATGACCAAGAACTTCATCGCGCAGGCCGGCTGCGGGCTGCCTCGGTCGTACTGACGCGCGCCCCCGCGGGAGACCGAGCATGGAGGTATCCGGCACCACCACGATGACGACGATGCTGGCGCGGCAGGTGTCTGCGCGTCCCGACCAGCCCTGCGTCGTCTACGAGGACGACGCCGGCGTGGTGAGCACGCTGACCTACCGCGAGTTCGCCGCGCGGACCGACGCGCTTGCCGCTGCGCTCGGCGCGCGCGGCGTGGCCGCGGGCGACACGGTCGCGCTGATGACGTCCAACTGCCCGGACTTCCTGATCGCCTGGTTCGCGATCAACCAGGCCGGCGCGGTGATGGTGCCGGTCAACGTGCTGTACGCGGCCGACGAGCTGCGCTACCTGCTGAACAGCTCGGCGAGCGTCGCGCTGATCGCGGAGCCGCGGTACGCGCCGCTGTGGGACCGGATCGCCGCCGACTGCCCCTCGGTGCGAGTGCGGATCGCCGCACGCGCGGCCGCACCGGTGGCCGGCTTCGAGCTGCTGGACGAGCTGATCGCCGCCTGCGCCGGCAGGTCCCACGTCGTCGCGGTCGCGCCCGAATCACCGTCGCTGATCGTCTACACGTCGGGCACCACCTCGCGACCGAAGGGTGCGGTGATCAGCCACCGCAGCGCGGTGATCCAGGGCATCGCGCTCGCGATGCTGTTCGGCATGACCGAGCGCGACCGGACCTGCGTGGTGCTCCCCCTCTTCCACGTGAACGCGCAGTTCGTCGGCGCGATACCCACGCTGACCGTCGGCGGCACGATCGTGCTGCTCGAGTCGTTCAGCGCCCGCCGCTTCTGGCAGCAGGTGCGCGCCCACCGCTGCACGCTGACCAGCCTGGTGCCGATGCTGCTGCGTACGATGCTCGCGCAGCCCGAGCGCGACGACGACGCGCGCCACGACGTGCGCTTCTCGTTCTA
>JBIKMO010000229.1:0-7169 GCA_044359175.1 Burkholderiaceae bacterium
TGGCGATCGTCGGCGGCTACAACGTGTATCCGCGCGAGGTCGAGGAGGTGCTGTTCTCGCATCCGTCGGTGTCGGACTGCGCGGCCGCGGGTGTGCCCGACGCGTACCGCGGCGAGGTGATCGAGGCCTGGGTGGTGCCCGCCGATGCGGCTGCGTTCGATCCGGACGCGCTCGCCGCGCACTGCGAGGCCAATCTGGCCCGCTACAAGCGGCCGGTGCGCACGCACGTGGTCGAGCGCCTGCCCAAGACCGGCGCGAACAAGACCGACAAGCGCGCGCTGGTCCGGACGCGGGTGGACGAGCTGGCGCGCTCGATCGGCGCGCCGCAGGGCTGAGCGCGACGTACCGCGGCCGCGTCAGCGGCCCGACCAGAAGCCTTCGTGCACCGCCTCGGCTTCGATCTCGAGCAGCGGGCCGATCACCCGGACCGGCCGCTGCCCGCGGGCGAACACCTCGCGGCACGGCAGGTCCAGCGTCGGGTTCTCCGGATGCGCACCGGTGAGTTCGCGCAGCCGGGCCTCGGACAGCGCGTAGACCACGCCGCCGAGCCCCGCCCAGTACGCCGCACCTGCGCACATCGCGCACGGCTCGGCACTGCTGTAGAGCGTCGCGCCGGCGAGCCGCGCGAGTCCGTGATCGGCCGCCGCCCGACGCACCGCGAGCAGCTCGGCGTGAGCGGTCGGGTCGTCGCCCGCCGCCGACTCGTTGCCGGCGCGCGCGAGCTCGGCGCCGTCGGCGGCGATCACCAGCGCTCCGAACGGATGGCGACCGGCGGCCCGCGCCCGCGCCGACAGCGCGATCGCCTCGCGCAGCCGCACGAGCGACGCGCCCTCGGCGCCGATCACGACGGCTGCTGCCCGCGGTGCGCCCACGCGGTCGTGTGCCGCTCGATCCACGAGAACAGCTCGTACATCGCCATCGCCATCACGCCGATCACCACCAGCCCGGCGAACGCGAGCGGCATCCGCGACTGCGACCCGGCGGTCAGCAGCAGTTGACCGATACCCTCGTTCGAGGCGCTCATCTCCGACACCGTGGTGCCGACGAATGCGAGCGTGATCGCCACCTTCAGCGATGCGAAGAAGTAGGGCATCGACCGCGGCAGCCCCACCTTGAGCAGCACGTCCAGCCGGCGTGCCCCGAGCACGCGCAGCACGTCCTCGAGTTCGGGCTCCAGCGTCGCCAGCCCGGTCGCGATGTTCACCATGATCGGGAAGAACGAGATCAGGAACGCGGTCAGGATGGCCGGCCCGGCACCGATGCCGAACCACACGACCAGGATCGGCACGACCGCCGCCTTGGGCACCGAGTTGAACGCGGTGAGCAGCGGGTACATCGCCGCGTACGCGAAGCGCGACGAGCCGATCACGAAGCCGAGCAGCACGCCCACCACGATCGACAGCGCGAAGCCCACCATCGTGGTCCAGAACGTGCGCCACGCGTTGAACATGATCGGTCCGGCGTACTCGACCAGCGCGATGCCGATCGCGCTCGGCGCGGGCAGGATGAAATCGCTGATGTCGAGCCCGCGGCAGGCGAGCTCCCAGAACAGGATCAGGATCGCCAGCAGCAGCAGCGGCGCGAAGCGTTCGGGGTTGCGGGACGCGGCCATCGCGAGGGGCTCCTCAGCCTCGGCGGATCGAGCCGATCCGGGCGCGCAGTTCATGAACGATCTGCGTGAACGGTTCGGTGTACGTGATCTCGAGGTCGCGCGGGCGCGGCAGGTCGACCTCGCGCCGCACCAGGATGCGCCCCGGCCGCTTGCTCATCACGTAGACCGTGTCGGCCAGGTAGACCGCTTCGCGCAGATCGTGGGTCACCAGGATCACGTTGAACCGCTGTGCGCTCCACAGGTCGCGCAGCACGTTCCACAGTTCCTCGCGGGTGAACGCGTCGAGTGCGCCGAACGGCTCGTCGAGCAGCAGCATCCGCGGCTCGTGGATCAGCGCGCGGCAGATCGACGCGCGTTGCTGCATGCCGCCGGACAGCTGCCAGGGGAACTTGTCCTCATAGCCCTGCAGCCCGACCGTGGCGAGCAGTCGCCGCGCGCGCTCGGCGAACTCCCCGCGCCGCAGCTTGAACTGCGCACGATACGGCTGGACGATCTCCAGCGGCAGCAGCACGTTGTCCAGCGTGGTGCGCCACGGCAGCAGCGTCGGCGCCTGAAAGGCCATGCCGACGATCTTCAGCGGCCCGGTGACCGGCTCGCCGGCGATCCGGACCTCGCCGCGGGTCGCACGCTTCAGGCCGGTGGCGAGCTTCATGAACGTGGACTTGCCGCAGCCCGAGGGCCCGACGATCGCGATGAACTCGCCAGGCTGGGTCGACAGCGTGATGTCCTCGACCGCGAAGTCCTCGGCAAGCGCGGCCTCCTCGGAGTACGCGAGCCAGACGCCGCGGAAATCGACGAACGCGTCGCTCACGAGCACCCCGTCCGCACGCCGGCGCGGATCACTTGCCGAAGATGTTGCGCTGGTCCTTCGGCGGCAGCAGGCCCGGGACGAAGATCCGGTCGGGCTGGATCCGCTCCCTCAGGCCGAACGCATCGTTGACCTGGGAGGCCATCAGCGCAAGCCGCGGCAGGTTGACCTCGCCGAAGCCCTCGGCCCGCGCATCCGGGGTGACCACCGAGCCGGCAAGCGCGAGCTTCAGCCGTCGGGTCTCGAGGGCGACGTCGATCAGCGGGTCGCGCTCGCGCACGCTCGCGATCGAGCCGGCCGGGTCGGCGATCACCTCCCTGACACCGCGCGAGAAGGCCCTCAGGAAGGCCTTCACGGCCTCGGGGTTCTTCCTCAGGAACTCCTCATGCACGATGATCACGTTGCCGTACAGCTTCACCCCGTGCTGCGGGTAGGGCAGGATCACGATGTCCTCGTCCTTCACGCCGCGTGCATTCAGGTTCAGCAGCGAAGTGAAGTAGAACCCCGTGATCGCATCCACGTCGCCGCGCACCAGCATCGTCTCGCGCAGCGGCGGATCCATCGCGGTCCATGCGATCTTGCTGGCATCCAGGCCATTGGCTTTGGCGAAGATCGGGAACGCCTTGCGGCCGGCATCGAACACCGGTGCGCCGAGCTTCTTGCCGTTCAGGTCGGCCGGGGTGCGGATGCCGGACTTCTTCAGCGCGAGCACCGCCGCCGGCGTGTTGTTGTAGACCATCATGACCGCCACCGGCTTGGACGGAGCGGTGGGGTTGTTGCCCCAGAACTCCATCAGCGCCGCGAGGTCGGCGAAGCCCATGTCGTAGGTGCCGGTGGCCACGCGGGTGACCGTGCCGCCCGAGCCGTTGCCGGCGTCGATCGTCACGTCGAGCTTCTCCTGCTTGAAGTAGCCGTTGCGCGCGGGCAGCGTGAAGAGCGCCGCAGGCCCTTCGAAGCGCCAGTCGAGCTGGAATCGGATCCTCGTCTCCTGCGCGGCTGCGGCGGGTGCGACGCCGATCAGCGCGGCACCGACCAAGGCACCGAGCCAGGCACGCAGGGTCTTCGGGCGGAAGGTCATGGCGGGGTTCTCCTGGGAGCGGGCAGCCGGTCGGGACGACCGAGGGGCGAAACTGGGCTGCAAGACTCGTGCCCGACGACGGATTGTCGCGGAAACGCGCGGCCGTGGTGCGCGAGCGCACCGGGCCGGGGCGGGTGGCGTCGGCTGCGGGCCCCAGCCCGCGGCGTCACGGGCGCGCTCCCGCGCGGTACCAGGCGTCGACGAGCGCCCGTTCCGCCTCGGTCATCTGCGTGAGGTTGCCGATCGGCATCGCGCGGGTGAGCACGGTCTGCTGGTGCACGACCTGCGCCTGGCGGACGATCGCCTCGGGGGAGTCGAGCAGCACGTTCTTCGGCGGCGACGCGAAGCCCGCGAACGTGGGCTGCGCGGCATGGCAGCCGGCGCAGCGCTCGACGATCACCTGCCGCACGCGCTCGAAGTCCGGCGAGGTCGCCCCCGCCGCGGCGGGCGCCGGGGCCGGCCGCGGCATCACCAGCGCGAAGACGCCCGCCAGCAGGCCGGCGGCCGCCGCGAGCAGGAGCGGCCGGGGCCGATCGCGGTGCCTCATCACGAAGTACAGCCGGATCAGTGCTCCGGCGAGCGACACGCCGACCAGCGCGAGCCAGCTCCAGGCGTGCTGGGTGAGCGTCGCGTAGTGGTTGCTGATCATCGTGAACAGCACCGGCAGCGTGAAGTACGTGTTGTGCACGCTGCGCTGCCGGCCGCGGATCGCGTGCACCGGATCGGGCGGGCGGCCTTCGCGCTTGGCCTGCACCAGCGCCTTCTGCCCGGGGATGATCACGAAGAACACGTTGGCGGCCATGATCGTGCCGAGCATCGCGCCGTAGTGGATGAACGCGCCGCGGCCCGAGAACAGCTGGCACAGCCCCCAGGCGGCCACCGAGGTCAGCACCAGCAGCAGCGCCGCGAGCACCGGCTCGTTCGTGCCCAGGCGCGATCGGCACAGGCCGTCGTAGGCCAGCCAGCCGCCGACCAGGAACGCCGCGGCGATCGCGACCGCGGTCGCGGGCGACAGCGCGGCCACCGCCGGATCGACCAGGTACACGCCGGCACCCAGCCAGTAGATCAGCACCAGCATGAACATGCCGGACAGCCAGGTGCTGTACGCCTCCCACTTGAACCAGTGCAGCGGCTCGGGCAGCTCGGGCGGCGCCACCGTGAACTTCTGTGCCCGGTAGAACCCGCCGCCGTGCACCGCCCAGACCTCGCCGCCGACGCCCAGGCGGTCGGCCTCGTCGCGATAGCGCGGCGAGCGCAGGTGCGCATCCAGCCACACGAAGTAGAACGACGCGCCGATCCACGCGATGCCCGCGATCATGTGGAACCAGCGGCCGAGCAGGTTCAGCCATTCGAGCAGGTAGGCGTCCATCGGATCAGCTGCCCCGGTAGGTCGACCACGCCCACGGCGACACCAGCAGCGGCACGTGGTACGACCCCCCCGCCTCGGCGATGCCGAAGTCGACGGTCACCCGGTCGACGAACGCCGGCTCGGGCAGCGCGACGCCGGCGCGGCGGAAGTAGTCGCCGGCCTCGAACACCAGTCGGTAGCGGCCTGGGCGGACCGCATCGCCGGCCAGCAGCGGCGCGTCGGTCCGACCGTCGGCGTTGGTCGAGGTGCGCGTGACGCGCGTCCAGCGCTCGCCATCGGCGACCAGCAGCTCGAGCGCGACGCCGGCGGCCGGCCGGCCGTGCGCGGTGTCGAGCACGTGCGTGGAGAGCTTGCCCATCGGTGAGGGGGCCTCGGAGGCGTCGTACGGAAGGGGAGTGCGGCGATGATGCCACGACCGCGGCAGGGCCGCCGGGCCGCGATCCGCCGCGGTCGTGCTCGTCCGCGCGCGGCCGGGGCTCGGCCGGCCGCGGGGCGCCCGCTCGATCCGCGCGCGTCATCCGGCGCGCGGGTCGCGCTCGGGTGGCGTGCGTCAGTCGGACCGCGCCCGCAGGGCGAGTGCGCGGTCGACGAAGTCCAGTCGGTCCTGGCCCCAGAACCGCTCGCCGTCGAGCACGAAGGTCGGCGCGCCGAAGACCCCGAGCCGCTCGGCCTCGTCGGTGTTCGCGCGGTACGCCGCCTGGACCTCGGCGCTGCGCTCCATGGCCTGCAGCGTCGCGCCGTCGTAGCCGTTCTCATCGGCGACCGCGATCCGCGTCGCGGCCTCGGCGATGTCGCGCTCCTCGGCCCACAGCGCCCGCAGCAGCGCGTGCGACAACACGAACGCGTCCTCGCCGCGCAGCTGCGCGGCGATCACCATCCAGCCGGCGTGCTTGTTCCAGTCGGGCGGCTGGCCGTCGGCGCGGTAGTGGCGCGGCTGCAGCACCAGCGGCATGCCGAGGTGGCGTCGCCAGCGGTCCAGCTCGAGCGCGTGATAGGTCCGGCGGGGCTCCGGACGGGTGCGCAGCGGCACGCCGCCGGTGCGCGGTGCGATCGCCTGGAAGTCGTACGGCTTGAGCCGCAGGCGGGCCCGGTGACGTCGGACCACGTCCTGCAGTCGCGGGCCGGCGAGATACGCCCAGGGCGACGACAGGCTGTAGAAGCAGTGGAGTTCGGCGGGTTCGGGCATGGCGGTCCGGAGGGTACGATGGCGGCATCATGAGCGCCGCGCCCGCCTCGCCGCAACCCGAAGCCTTCACGGACGACCCGCCGCCCGCGGACGCTGCGGCGCACGACCTCGGCTGGCTCGCCTCCGAGCCCGGCGCGCGCGCGGCGCGGGCGCGCCGGCGTGACGATGCGGCCGCGCTGCGCGCGCTCGAGGCGCGCGTCGCGCACGATCTGGCCTGCCTGAACCATCCGCCGCCGCGCTGGCTGCCGGACCGGCCCGGGCCGGACGGCGCCCCGATGCTCGACGTCCTGGTGGCCGGCGGCGGAATGTGCGGCCAGACCGTGGCGTTCGGACTGATCCGCGAAGGCGTTCGCGGGCTGCGCACGATCGACGCGCGCGCCGAGGGGCTGGAGGGGCCGTGGGCCACGTTCGCCCGCATGGAGATGCTGCGCTCGCCCAAGCACCTCACCGGGCCGGACCTCGGCGTCCCGTCGCTCACGTTCCGCGCGTGGTACGAGGCGCGGTACGGCGCCGCGCAGTGGGCGGCGCTGCACAAGGTCTGGCGGCTCGATTGGCGCGACTACCTGCTGTGGGTGCGGCGGCAGGTCGGCGTCGCGGTCGAGGGCGGCGTTCGGCTGGTGTCGGTCGCCCCGGCGCCGCACGGGCTGCAGCTCGCGCTGCGCGATGACCGGGGCGAACGGACCGTTCACGCGCGAAAGCTCGTGCTCGCACTCGGCCGGGAGGGCAGTGGGCTGCCGCGTCGGCCGAGATTCGACGGCCTCGATCCGGCCTCGCCGCATGCGCGCGCCCGGGTGTTCCATTCGATGGATGACGTCGACTTCGCCGCCTGGGCCGGCCGGCGGGTGGGCGTGCTCGGCGTCGGTGCGTCGGCGTTCGACAACGCCGGACGCGCGCTCGAGCACGGGGCGGCCCGCGTGGTGATGTTCGCCCGGCGGGCCGTGCTGCCGCAGGTCAACAAGTCCAAGTGGACCTCGTTCGCCGGCTTCTTCCGCGGCTACCCGTCGCTGCCCGACGCGCAGCGCGCGCGGTTCTACGCCCACGTGTTCGGCGAGCAGGTGCCCCCGCCGTTCGAGAGCGTGCTGCGCTGCGACCGGCACGCCGCCTTCGAGCTGCGCC
>JBIKMO010000044.1:0-22973 GCA_044359175.1 Burkholderiaceae bacterium
TCGAACAAGGAGATCGCGCGCGAGCTCGCGATCAGCCCCAAGACCGTGGAGTTCCACCGCGCCGCGCTGATGCAGCGGCTGGACCTGCACGACGTGGCCAGTTTGACCCGCTGGGCGGTGCAGGCGGGCCTGGCGTAACGGCGCCGGGCCGCACGACCCGCCTGCGTGTCCCTGTCGCGGACCCGTGCGGCCGTTGCCGTCCGGGCCGCGAGCTGACGCTCAGGCGTCGGCCTTCAGCGCCGCCGCCTTGTCGGTGCGCTCCCAGGTGAACTCCGGCTCCTCGCGTCCGAAGTGGCCGTAGGCCGCGGTCTTGCGGTAGATCGGGCGCAGCAAGTCGAGCATCTGGATGATGCCCTTCGGCCGAAGGTCGAAGTGCTTCTGCACCAGCTGGGCGAGCTTCTCGTCCGACACGGTGCCGGTGCCCTCGGTGGTCACCATCACCGAGGTCGGCTTGGCGATGCCGATCGCGTAGCTGATCTGAACCAGGCACTTGCGCGCCAGACCGGCCGCGACGATGTTCTTGGCGACGTAGCGCGCCGCGTACGCGGCGGAGCGGTCCACCTTCGAGGGGTCCTTGCCGGAGAACGCGCCGCCGCCGTGCGGTGCGGCGCCGCCGTAGGTGTCGACGATGATCTTGCGCCCGGTGAGCCCGCAGTCGCCCTGCGGGCCGCCGATCACGAACCGGCCGGTCGGGTTGATCAGGTACCGGATCTCGCCCTTGATCAGCGACTTGGGCAGCACCGGCTTGACGATCTCCTCGATCACCGCTTCGGTGAGCTTGCCGTGCTCGATGTCCGGCGCGTGCTGGGTCGACAGCACGACGGTGTCGATCGAGTGCGGCCGGCCGTCGACGTAGCGCAGCGTGACCTGCGACTTCGCGTCCGGCCGCAGCCAGGGCAGGCGCCCGTCGCGACGCAGGTCGCTCTGGCGCTCGACCAGACGGTGCGCGTAGTAGATCGCCGCCGGCATCAGCACCGGGGTTTCGTCGCACGCGTAGCCGAACATCAGGCCCTGATCGCCCGCGCCCTGGTCGAGGTCGATGCCGCGGCCCTCGTCGACGCCCTGGGCGATGTCCTGGCTCTGCTTGTCGTAGGCCACGAGCACCGCGCAGCCCTTGTAGTCGATGCCGTACTCGGTGTTGTCGTAGCCGATACGCTTGATCGCTTCGCGGGCGACCTCGATGTAGTCGACGTGGGCGCCGGTCGTGATCTCGCCGGCCAGCACCACCAGGCCGGTGTTGACCAGCGTCTCGGCGGCGACCCGGGAGTACCGGTCCTGCTCGAAGATCGAGTCGAGGATCGCGTCGGAGATCTGGTCGGCGACCTTGTCGGGGTGCCCTTCGGAAACGGATTCGGAGGTGAAGAGGAAGTCGGTGGCCAAGGCTGCGTGCTCCTGTGGAGGTCGGCGGACAGGCGGGCCACGGGCGGGCGAGGGCCCCGTCCGGGACCCATATCGGCGTTGCCGACTTCCAGCGAAGCGGCGACGCTTTAGCAGTATTTCTAGGCCGCCCCGCAAGTTGTCCCATTAACTCGGCGGCAACGAAAGTATAGCCGCAGGTCGACGGCCCCCCGGCGGGCGATAATCGCGACCGTCGCCGCGTGCCGTCCATCGATCGGTCCGATGCTTGTCCTTCTCGCCCGTCTCGTCGCCCGGATTCCGCTCGCCTGGGCCCAGGCCATCGGCGCGGGTCTCGGACGGCTCGCGCTTCGACTGTCGCCGCGCCTGCGCCGCAAGTCTGCGGACAACCTCGCGACCGCCGGACTGCTCGACGACGGCGCGCTCGGGCGGGCCGCCGCGCAGCTCGGGCAGGCCGCCGCCGAGACCCCGTTCGTGTGGTTCGGCGCGCACGCCCGGGTGGACGCGATGATCCGCGTCGAGGGCGCGCCGCTCCTGGAGGAGGCGCGTCGCCGCGGCCGCGGCGTGATCCTGCTCACCCCGCACCTCGGCTGCTTCGAGGCGGCCGCCCGCGCGGTGGCGCGCGACGGTCCGATCACGGTGCTGTACAAGCCGCCGCGGTTGCCTGCGGTGCGGCGGCTGGTCGAGACCGGGCGCGCCTCGCCCGGAGTGCGGCCGCTGCCGGCCACCGCCGCCGGCGTGCGCGGTCTGCTGCGGGCGCTGCGACGGGGCGAGGCGGTCGGCGTGCTGCCCGACCAGGTGCC
Organism: Burkholderiaceae bacterium; assembly: GCA_044359175.1. Lineage (GTDB taxonomy): Bacteria > Pseudomonadota > Gammaproteobacteria > Burkholderiales > Burkholderiaceae_E > UBA4615. The sequence goes on from JBIKMO010000044.1 coordinate 2,160, forward strand.
GAGCGACGGCGACGGCGTCTGGGCGCCGTTCTTCGGCCGTCCCGCGTACACGATGACGCTGCCGCAGCGGCTCGCGCGGCTGACCGGTGCGGCGGTGCTGATGGCCTGCGGCGAGCGTCTGCCGCGCGGCGCGGGCTGGCGCGTACGCTACGAGCCGCTGCCGGTCGAGCCCACACCGCAGGCGGTCAACGCCGCGATGGAGGTGATGATCCGCCGGCTGCCCGACCAGTACTTCTGGGGCTACAACCGCTACAAGGCCCCACCGCGGGCGGGCGCGCCCGAGGCCCCGGGTCACGGCGAGCCGGCGTCGGCCGTCGACCGGCCGGCCGAAACGAGCGCCTCGGTCCGCGGCGCCGGGATGCGCGATTGAGCGACACCCGCGCATCGGGCGACGCGCAGGTGCCGGCTGCGGCCTCGTCGCCCCGGCCGCGGGGTCGCTGGGCGACGCGCGCCGCGATCGCGGCGCTCACGCTGATCTCGCGCCTGCCGCTGCGGCCGCTGCGGGTGATCGGCGGGGCGGCGGGTACCCTCGCGTGGTGGCTCGCGTGGCCTCGTCGCCGCGTGACGCTGGTCAACCTGCGGCTGTGTTTCCCGCAGCTGAGCGAGCGCGAGCGCCGCCGGCTCGGGCATGCGCACTTCCGTGCGTTCGCGCGCAGCATCCTCGAGCGCTTCATCGTGTGGCGCGGGCCGCCGCAGCGGATCCGGACGCTGGTGCGCATCGAGCACCTCGACCGTCTGTACGCTCACCTGGGCCGGCCGCTGATCATCCTCGCGCCGCACTTCGTCGGTCTGGATGCGGGCGGCCTGCGGCTGGCGATGGAGCACGACTTCGTGACCATGTACCAGCGCCAGAGGAATCCGGTGCTCGACGCGGTGATGCGCGCCGGCCGGGAGCGTTTCGGCAACGCGGTCGTGCTCTCGCGTCAGGACGGCGTGCGCGCCGCGCTGCGGCTGGTGCGCCGGGGCCGGCCGTTCTACTACCTGCCCGACATGGACCTGGGTGCGCGCGATGCGGTGTTCGTCCCGTTCTTCGGTGTGCCCGCGGCGACCGTCACCGGCACGGCCCGGCTCGCCGCGCTGTCCGGTGCGACCGTGCTGCCGTTCGTCACGCGGATGACTCCCGATGGCTACGTTGGCCGCTTCGACCCGCCCTGGCAGGATTTCCCCGGCCCGGACGAGGTCGAGGCCACGCGCCGGATGAACGCGTACATCGAGGACTGCGTGCGCGCGTGCCCCGAGCAGTACCACTGGACGCACCGGCGATTCAAGACGCGTCCGCCGGGCGAGCCGAGCCCCTATTCGGGTTGAGCGATAATCGCCGGCATGCGGCTCAAGTTCACGAAGATGCACGGCGCGGGCAACGACTTCGTCGTGCTTGACGGCGTGCGCCAACCGCTCGCGCTGTCGCGCGAGCAGCGTCGCCTGCTGGCCGACCGCCACCTCGGGGTGGGCGCCGACCAGCTGTTGGTGGTCGAGCCGCCGGACGGTCCCGACGTCGATTTCGTCTATCGGATCTTCAACGCCGACGGCGCCGAGGTCGAACAGTGCGGCAATGGCGCGCGCTGCTTCGTGCGGTTCGTGCGCGAGCAGGGCCTGACCGACAAGCGGGCGGTGCGCGTGCGCACGATGGGCCGGGTGATCGAACCGTGCCTGGAGGCCGATGGCCGAGTGAGCGTCGACATGGGCGCACCGGGCGTGCAGCCCGAGCGCGTACCCTTCGACACCCGCGGTCTCGCCCCGCGCCTCGAGGGCGAGGACCGGCTCTGGCCGCTCGAGCTGCCCGGCGGCATGCGCTGGGTCTCGGTGCTGTCGATGGGCAATCCGCACGCGGTGCAGACCGTGACCGACGTCGATGCGGCGCCGGTCGATACCGACGGTCCGCTGATCGAGGCGCACGAGCGGTTTCCGCAGCGGGTGAACGCCGGCTTCATGCAGGTCGTGAGCCGCACCGAGGTCCGCCTGCGGGTGTACGAGCGCGGCGTCGGCGAGACCCTCGCGTGCGGCAGCGGGGCGTGCGCGGCGGTGGTCGCCGGCATCCGGCGCGGTCTGCTCGGGCCGCGCGTGGACGTACGCATGCGCGGCGGGATGCTCACCGTGGAATGGCGGGGCGGCGCGGTCCGGATGACCGGCCCGACCCAGTCGGTCTACGCCGGCGAGATCGACCTGGACGCGCTGGCCGCCGCATGATCCCCGATCCTTCGCCCGCAACCGGAAACGAACCGATGACGCAGTCGGCCAGCGCCGAACAGGTGGCGCAGTACCTCCACGACAACCCGGGCTTCTTCGATGCCCACGCGGATCTGCTCGCCTCGATCACGGTGCCGCATCCGCACGGCGGGCGCGCGGTGTCGCTGGTCGAGCGCCAGGTGGACCTGCTGCGCGAGAAGAACAAGGCCCTGGAGCTGCGGCTCGCCGAGCTGCTGCGGATCGGGCAGGAGAACGATGCGATCGCCGATCGGCTGCAGCGGCTGACCCGCGAGCTGCTGCGCGCACGCGAACTCGCGCGGCTGCCCGAGTTGCTGCTGGCGGGCATGGGCGAGGGCTTCGCGGTGCCCCAGGTCGCGCTCAGGCTCTGGGGCCTGGACGAGGCCTACCGCGGTCTGGACTGCGTGGCCGAGATCGACGCCGACGCCCGCGCGCTCGCCGATGGCCTGAGGCAGCCGTACTGCGGCCCCAACGGCGAACTCAGGCCGGCCACCTGGCTGCCCGGCGGGGGCGCGCAGACGCGCTCGATCGCGCTGCTGGCGATGCGCGTGGGCGCCGCGCCGCACGCGTTCGGCCTGCTCGTGCTCGGCTCGCCGGATCCGGCGCGCTTCGCCCCCGGGATGGGGACCGCCTTCCTCGAGCGCATCGCCGAGACCTGCAGTGCCGCGCTGTCGCGGCTGCTGCCGGCCTGACCCCACGGGTCCGCGCCGGGTGATGGTTGCGGCCGCAATCGAATTGGGCGGCGTCGGTCCGGCGTCCGAGCCTGCGGTCGGCACGGGCCCGGCCGGCGAGGGCCCGGCCGGCGCGGTCCCGGGGCTGCCGGATCCGGCGATCGCCGAGCACCTGCGCCGCCTGAGCACCGAGCGCGGCTGTTCGCCGCGTACGATCGACGGCTACGGCCGCGAGCTCGCGCTGCTGCAGCGGCTCGCGGCCGGGCGGCCGTGGCCACAGCTGGGCGAGGGCGACGTGCGGCGCTGGGTCGCGCAAGCCTCGCGCGAGGGTCTGTCGGCTGCGTCGATCGCGCGGCGATTGTCGGCCTGGCGCGGGTTCTTCGATGCGCTCGCGGCGCGCGGTGAGCTCGCCTCGAACCCCGTGCGGGCGGTGCGTGCGCCGCGGCGCACGCGGCGTTTGCCCAAGGCCCTCGCGCCCGACCAGGCGCTTGCGCTCGTGCAGCCGCCGGCCGACGGGCCGCCGATCGGTTTCGAGCCGGTCCGCGACCAGGCGATCGTCGAGCTGCTGTACTCGAGCGGGCTGCGGCTGTCCGAGCTCACCGGGCTGGACGCGGTGTACGTCGCGCGAGCGTCGCACCGGTCCGACGGCTGGCTCGCGCGCGACGCCGCCGAGGTGCACGTGCTGGGCAAGGGCGGCCGGCGGCGCACGGTGCCGGTGGGCGCACCCGCGCTCGCCGCGCTCGACGCCTGGCTCGCGGTACGCGCCGATTTCCTCGCAGCTGCACCGCGGGCCGACGGCGATGCGCTGTTCCTGTCGCGCCGGGGCGCGCGGCTCGGCGCCCGGGCGGTGCAGCGGCTGGTCGCGCGGCTCGCGCTGCAGCGCGACCTGCCCGCCCGCGTCCACCCTCACGTGTTGCGCCACTCGTTCGCGAGTCATCTGCTGCAGTCGAGCGGCGACCTGCGCGCGGTCCAGGAGCTGCTCGGTCACGCCAGCATCGCGACCACCCAGGTCTACACCGCACTCGACTTCCAGCGGCTCGCGGCGGTCTACGACGCCGCGCATCCGCGCGCCCGGGTGCGCCGCTGACCGCTTCGCATCCGATGGCCGCCGCGGCCACGCTCACCCTCGCCGCGGGCAAGGAGAAGTCCCTGCTGCGCAGGCACCCGTGGGTCTATGCGAGCGCGGTCGCCCGGGTCTGCGGCCGCGTCGACACCGGCGACACCGTGCGGGTCGTCGGCGCCGACGGCCGCTTCCTCGCCTGGGCCGCCTACAGTCCGCGCTCGGCGATCCGCGCACGCGCCTGGAGCTTCCGCGAGGACGATCGGGTGGACGAGGCCTGGATCGCCGCACGCGTGCGCGCCGCGGTTGCGCGGCGGGCGGGGCTCGAGCGCGACGCCGACGCGCTGCGGCTGGTCTTCGGCGAGGCCGACGGCCTGCCGGGCCTGGTGGTCGACCGCTACGCCGGTCAGCTGGTCGTGCAGTTCCTGGCCGCGGGCGTCGAGCGCTTCCGGCATGCGGTCGTCGAGGCGCTCGCCGAGGCGACCGGCTGCGGTCGGGTCTACGAGCGCTCCGACGCCGCGGCCCGCGAGCGTGAGGGCCTGGGCGCGCGCGACGGTCCGCTGCGCGGCGGCGTGCCTGCGCCGGTCGAGGTGCTCGAGCACGGCGTGCGTTATCGGGTCGACGTGGTCGGCGGCCACAAGACCGGCTTCTACGTCGACCAGCGCGACAACCGTGCGCTGGTGTGCGCGCACGCGTCCGGCCGCCGAGTGCTCAACTGCTTCTGCTACACCGGCGGCTTCTCGCTCGCCGCACGCCGCGGCGGCGCGGCCGACGTCCTGTCGATCGACAGCAGCGCCGAGGCGCTCGCGATGGCCGCGGCCAACGAGCGGCTCAACGGATGGGAGCCGTCGCGGTGGTGGCAGTCGAACGTCTTCGACGCGCTGAAGTCGCTGCTCGCGGAAGGCCGGACGTTCGACCTGATCGTGCTCGACCCGCCCAAGTTCGCGCCCTCGGTCCGCCATGTCGATCGCGCCGCTCGGGCGTACAAGGAGATCAACCTGAAGGCGCTGCGGCTGCTCGCGCCCGACGGGCTGCTGCTCACCTTCTCGTGCTCGGGTGCGATCGGCCTGGAGTTGTTCCAGAAGATCGTCGCCGGCGCGGTGATCGACTCCGGCGTGGACACGCAACTGGTGCGGCGACTGGCCGCCGGTGCCGACCACCCGATGGCGATGACCCATCCGGAGGGCGAGTACCTGAAGGGGTTGATGCTGCGGCGGATGTAAGATCGCCGCCTCGCACTGCGGAGAGCGGCGTGGCGTCCTGGGTCGAACGGGCACGGCAGCGGGTGCGCGACACCGGCGCGCGCTTGACCGGAGCGCGGGTGCGGGTGCTGGCTGCGCTGCTGGAGGCCGACCGGGCGCTGTCGCATGCCGAGGTGCAGCGGCTGCTCGCGCGGGACGATCGCCTCGAGGCCCTCGATCGGGTGACCGTCTACCGCGTGCTCGACTGGCTGGTCGAGGCCGGCCTCGCGCATCGGGTGGCCGGCCCGGATCGGGTCGGGCGCTTCTCGGCGCACGCCGGCCCGCTGGGAGCGGGGCACGGTCGACACGGCCACTTCAAGTGCGTGCGCTGCGACCGGGTGTTCTGCATGAACGCATCGCCGGGGCTGGCGAGGAGCGTGCGCGCGATGCTGCCCGAGGGCTTCGCGGGCGACCAGGTCGAGCTCACCGTGCTCGGGCGCTGCGCGGACTGCGCGGCGCGACATCCGTCGGCCGGCGCGGACGCGTTGCCTTGAGCGCCCGACGGTCTCTCGTCGAGGCCGACGGCGCGCCCGCGCCCGTGGCGGTGTCGGTGCTCACCGGCTTTCTCGGCAGCGGCAAGACCACGCTCCTCAACGGGCTGTTGCGCCAGCCGGCCATGCGTGACACCGCGGTGCTGATCAACGAGTTCGGCGACACCGGGCTCGATCACCTGCTCGTCGAGCGCGTCGACGACCGCACGGTGCTGCTGCAGTCCGGCTGCGTGTGCTGCTCGATCCGCGCCGACCTCGCTTCGGCCCTCGCGCGGCTGCTTCTGTCGCGCGAGGCCGGCGAGCTGCCGCCCTTTTCTCGAGTGGTGCTCGAGACCACCGGGCTTGCCGATCCGGCGCCGGTGCTGCACACGCTGATCGCCGACCCGCTGCTCGCCGAGCGCTGCCGCCTGCAGGGCGTCGTGACCGCGGTCGACGCGGTGCACGGCGCAGCCCAGTTGTCGTCGCGGTTCGAGTCGGTCAAGCAGGCCGCGGTTGCCGATCTGCTGGTCGTCACGAAGACCGACCTCGCCGCGCAAGCGGCCGTGGACTCGCTCGAGCGCAAGCTCGGCCGTCTGAACCCCGGCGCGCGGCGGATCGCGGCGGTGCGCGGCGAACTCGATGCGACGCACCTGCTCGGGCTCGGTCTGTACGACCCGGCGAGCCGCGGACCGGACGTACGCCGCTGGCTGCGCGACGAGGCGCTGCGAGCGCAGCCGACCGAGACGGCGGCGGACGCGGCCACGCGCAGCCGGCACGGCGAGGCGATCCGCAGCTTCGTGGTCGAGCTCGACCGCCCGATCGCGCGCGACGCGCTGCACGACGCGCTGGAGATGCTGACCTCGCTGTACGGCGGCGCGCTGCTGCGGGTCAAGGGGGTGGTCGATCTGCTGGACGAACCGCCCGTGGCGCTGCACGTGGTTCAGCACCAGCGGTATCCCCTCGTGCCGCTTCCGAGTTGGCCGGCGCACTGGGACCGCGGCGGCGTCCAACCCGGCAGCCGCCGCAGCCGCATCGTCTTCGTCGTGCAGCACCTGACGCGCGACTATGTATCCTCGCTGTTCGCGCACTTCAACGCGTCAACCGACCCTAGAGGCTGAGCCATGGCCCAACCCAACGTCCCGGTCACGATCCTGACCGGCTTCCTCGGCAGCGGCAAGACCACGCTGTTGAACCGCATCCTCACCGAGCAGCACGGCCATCGGATCGCGGTGATCGAGAATGAGTTCGGCGAGGAGGGCGTCGACAACGACCTGCTGCTGCAGGAGCGCGACGAACAGATCGTCGAGATGAACAACGGCTGCATCTGCTGCACGGTCCGCGGCGACCTCGTCCGCATCCTCGGGGACCTTCGCGAGCGGCGCCAGTCGGGCGACGCGAAGTTCGACCGCGTGATCATCGAGACCACCGGTCTGGCCGACCCGGGTCCGGTCGCGCAGACCTTCTTCATCGACGATTCGATCGCCGAGTACTACCTGCTCGATGCGGTGATCACCGTGGTCGACGCCAGGCACGGCCAGCGCCAGCTCGACGAGCACAAGGAGGCGGTCGAGCAGGTGGGCTTCGCCGACCGGATCCTGATGTCGAAGACCGACCTGGCGAGCGAGGACGAGCAGCGCGCGCTGCGCGAGCGGCTGCAGCGGATCAATCCGCGCGCACCGATCCGTCCGGTGCGCTTCGGCGACGTGCCGATCGCCGAGGTGCTGGATCTGCGCGGCTTCAACCTGAACGCGATCCTGGAGATCTCACCCGACTTCCTCGACAGCGACGAGCACGCGCACGACGAGGCGGTCGGCTCGTTCGTGTTCCGCTCGGACCGGCCGTTCGACGCACGCAAACTCGAGGAGTTCCTGGGTGGTCTGGTGCAGGTTTACGGCTCGGACATGTTGCGGTATAAAGGCGTCCTTTTTGTCAAGGGCTCCGACCGGCAGATGGTCTTCCAGGGAGTCCACATGATGATGGGCGCCGATCTCGGGCGCCGCTGGCAGGCCGGGGAGAAGCCGTCGAGCAAGATGGTGTTCATCGGACGTAAACTGCCCAAGAGCCTGTTCATCCAGGGTTTGCAACAGTGTCTCGCCTGAGGGCTCGCGCCAGGGCATGGCACACGCAGGACACGAGATGGCCGTGACCAAGACACCGAAGCACCTGACCGAGGCGGAGCTGCTCGCGATGCCCGAGTCGGCGTACATGAACGAGGCGCAGCTGGCCTTCTTCCGGCAGCGTCTGCAGCAGATGGAGCGCGATCTGCTCGCCAATGCGGGCGAGACCACCGAGCACCTGCGGGAGACCGTGATCGTTCCGGACCCGGCCGACCGCGCCACCATCGAGGAAGAGCACGCGCTCGAGCTGCGCACGCGCGACCGCGAGCGCAAGCTGCTGAAGAAGATCCACCAGTCGCTCGCGCGGATCGATTCGGGCGACTACGGCTGGTGCGAAGAGACCGGCGATCCGATCGGCATCCCGCGATTGCTCGCGCGCCCGACGGCCACGCTGTCGCTCGAGGCGCAGCAGCGTCGCGAGCTGCGCCAGAAGCTCTACGGCGACTGACCCGCGGGACGGCCGGGTGCGCGCCGGCGAAGCGATGATCGAGGGCGGGGCGACCCGCCTTCGTCGTTGTTGGCGGCAGCTCGCCTGCGGCCCCGGGCCCGCGCGCGTCGACCGCTGCTGATCCGCCGATGGGTCAGTCTGCAGCCCGCGAGCCCGTGAGCGCGGACCTCGCGGTCCGCCTCGAGGGCGTGCGCGTGGCGCGCGGCGGACGCGTCGTGCTGGACCTTCCGGCCTTCGAGCTGCCCGCCGGCGGCCAGGCGGTGGTGGTCGGACCGTCGGGCTGCGGCAAGACCACGCTGCTGTCGGTGCTGGCCGGGCTGCTCGCCCACGACGCCGGCCGGGTCGACGTGGCCGGCGAGGACCTGGGGGCGCTCGCATCGCGTGGGCCCGCCGCGGTCGACCGCTTCCGTGCGACCCGCATCGGGCTCGTGCCGCAGCAGCCGATGCTGTTCGGGGTGCTCGATGTGCTCGACAACCTGATCGCGGCACAGGGGTTCGCGGGGCGTGCGGCCGATCGCGGCCACGCGCTCGCGCTGCTGGCCGCGCTCGGGCTGGCCGGGCTGGAGCGCCGGCGGCCGCGCGAGCTTTCGCGCGGTCAGCAGCAGCGTGTGGCGATCGCCCGTGCGCTGGTCAACCGTCCCGCGCTGATCCTCGCCGACGAACCCACCGCGAACCTGGACGACGCGCACACCGCGCAGGTGCTGTCGCTGCTCGCGGCCCAGGCCTCGGCGCGCGGCGCGTCGCTGCTGATCGCGACCCACGACGCGCGGGTGCGCGATCGCTTCGAGCGTGTGCTCGCGCTGCCCGACCGATGAGCACCGCCCGGCTGCTGCTCGCCTACCTGCGCGATCGGCCGCTGGCCGCGCTGCTCACGGTGATGCTGGTCGCGCTCGGGGTGGGGACGATGACCGCCGCGACCCTGCTGACCTCGCAGACCGAGGCGCGCATGACGCGCGATGCCGCGGGCGTGGACCTGGTGGTGGGCGCGAAGGGGTCGCCGCTGCAGTTGGTGCTCGCCGGCGTGTATCACCTGGACGTGCCGCCGGGCAACGTGCCTCATGCGGCGCTCGCCGAGCTGCGGGCGAACCGGCTGGTGCGCGAGGCGATCCCGCTGTCGCTGGGCGACAGCATCGAGGGGTTCCGCATCGTCGGCACCGAACCCGGATTCCTCGCGCTGCACGGTGCGCGGCTCGCGCGCGGCGAGGTGTTCCGCGAGCCGATGCAGGCGATCGTCGGCAGTCGCGTGGCCCGCACGACCGGGCTTGAGGTCGGCGCACGGTTCGTCGGCACGCACGGCCTCGCGCCCGGCGGCCCGCGTCATGACGACTCCGTCTACACGGTGAGCGGCGTGCTGGCACCGACCGGCGGCGTGATCGACCGGCTGGTGCTCACGCCGCTGGAGTCGGTGTGGCAGGTCCACGAGGGCACCCCCGCCGACGACGAGGAGCGCGCGATCCTCGAGGCTGAGCGCGAGGTCACGATGGTCCTGGTGCGTTACGCGACGCCGCTCGCGGCCGCCACGCTGCCACGAGCGATCAACGCGAGCGACCGGCTGCAGGCGGCCTCACCGGCGCTCGAGAGCGCTCGGCTGTTCTCGCTCGTGGGCGTCGGCGTCGACGGCGTGCGTGCGTTCGCAGCGGTGCTGCTGGTGGCCGCGGGGCTGTCGGTGTTCATCGCGCTGCTGCAGGCGCTGTCGGACCGGCGGCGCGAGCTCGCGCTGATGCGCCTGCTCGGGGCGGCGCCGCGTCGGCTGTTCTCGCTGCTGCTGCTCGAGGGGGTGGCGGTCACCGCAGTGGGGGCGGCGGTCGGCGTCGCGCTCGGACACGCGGCGCTCGAGGCGGCCGGCCGATGGCTGTCGCCGCGCGGGGAATGGACGCTGAGCGGCCTGGACTTCGTTACCATCGAAATCGCGTATGCGCTCGGCGCGGTCGCCCTCGGTGCGCTGGCGGCGCTGCTGCCGGCGTTCCGTGCGGCGCGCACCCCGCTGGCGGGCGCGCTGGCCGACGACTGAAACGGAGTGTCCATGACCGCGGGAACGACGTCCCCCACCGGCTCCTGCGTGAGCCTCGCCGCGTCCCGGCTGCTGGCCGGATTCGTGACCCTGATGGTGCTCGCGGCTCCCCTCTCGGCGCAGCAGTCGGCCCCGAAGGCGGACGACGCGCACCGCAAGGAGGACATCGCCAAGCACCGCGCGATCGCCGCGGCGCACGAGTCCGCGGCCCGCTGCCTCGAGCAGGGGCAAAAGGAGTCCGCCTGCCACGAGGCGCTGCGCAAGGCCTGCCAGGGCATCGCGGTGGGTCGCTACTGCGGCATGAAGCACGGTCACTGAGTCGAGCAGGTCCTCCGATGTCCCCGCCCCGACCGGTTGGCGCCCTGCCCGCGGCCGCGCGCCGTCCCCGGCGCGTCGCGCACCTGGGGGCCGCTGCGTGGCGGAGCGCGGCGCTGACCGTGCTCGCTTGGGCCGTCGCAGCCGGCGCGCAGACGCAGCTGCCCCGGGGCGGCCCGGGTCTGCCCTCGCCCACGCCTCTGCAGTCGGGGGCCGCACAGACCGGTACACCGCCGGCGGGCACCGGCGTGATCATCGGCGGCAACCCGCCGCCGCCGTTCGGCGGCGCCCCCGCGGGCGCACCGACCGTGTCCGCGCCGCTGCCTCAGGTGGCCGGGACCATTCCCTGGGAGCTGCTCGGGCAGGTGAAGACCGCGCGGGTCAAGGACCGGTTCATCCCGGAGTTCCCGCCTGCGGTGAGCCGGCTGAACCGCCAGGACGTGCGCCTGGTCGGGTTCATGCTGCCGCTGCAGCCCGGCGACCGGCAGAGCCACTTCCTGCTCACGGTCACGTCGCAGACCTGCGCGTTCTGCGTGCCCGCGGGCCCGGAGGGCATCGTCGAGGTGCGCGCGAAGACGCCGGTCAAGGTCACCTTCGACCCGATCCTGATCGCAGGGCGCTTCGAGGTCCTGCGCGACGATCCGCTCGGCGTCTATTACCGGCTCACGAACGGCGAGTCGCTGCCGCTGCGCTGACCGCGCCCTCGGCCTCCTTCCAGCAGGCCGACCGCGGAGCGGGCCCCGGGGCAGGATGCCGTCGAGTTGCAGGTGCAATCGAGTGGCAATCGATCCGGCGGACGCGGCGACGGCAGGGCCGTGCCGGCCGACCTGCGGTGTCGGCATCGCGCCGGGCGCAACAGGGCCCCATGCTAGACTCGATCGCAACTCTTTGATTCCACGACGTGATCTTCTCCCTCTTCGGCAAGAAGGACGGCCCCAAGGACGAGCGACGACGCCCATCCGAGTCGGACGCGGCGCCGTCGCGGCCCGCGTCCGCCCCCGGCGGGCGGCCGGCGGACGCGCGGGAGGTCGCCCGCCGTACCGCCGCGAAGATCGACGAGATCGAGTCCCAGATGATCGCCGCGCCGCGGCCGGTGCCCGTGGCCGGCGCGCGGGGGGTGCCGCCGCCGGCGAGGCCCGGGCGGGCGGGCACGGTCTACGTGCCGTCCGGCGGCGGGGCGGCTGCCATGGTGCCGTCGCCCCCGGTCGCGGCTCCGGTGACGGAGGCCAAGCGCGCACCGGCGACGGAACCGGACACCTCGGTGATCCTGGGCGAGTCGGGCGACGCCGGCTCGCTCGAGGTGGCGGGTTCGGCGCTGCCCCCGGCCTTCGAGGAGGCCGCGGTGCTGTATGCGAACGGCCAGGCCGAGGCGGCCGCGGCCATTCTGTCGCAGACGATCCGGGAGGGCGTGTCCGGAGTCCAGGCGAGGCAGGCCTGGGCGATGCTGTTCGACCTGCATCAGGCCTGCGGCGAACAGGCTGCGTTCGAGAGCCTGGCGATCGAGTACAGCGCCCGGTTCGAGAGCTCGCCCCCGACCTGGGACCCGGCGTTCGCGCCGCACCGGGCCGAAGCCGCGAGCGCTGGCTCGGCCACCGGCCCGGCGACGGTGCCGCTGCCGCCGGCACTCGATGCGCAGGTGGTCAAGCAGCTCGAGCAGGTGCAGCGCTTCGCGCAGCGCAACCGCGCGGTGGTGTTGGATGCGTCGGCGGTCACGACGGTCGACCCGGTCGGTGCCGACCTGCTGCGGCGTGTGCTGCTCGCGTTCGCGAAGGCGCAGCGCGAGCTCGCGATCGTGGGTGCCGACCGGCTGTCGGAGCGGGTCGCGGGCACGCTCGAGACCGGTCGCCGCGATCCCACCGAGGCCTGCTGGCTGCTGCAGCTCGAGCTGTTCCGGCTGCTCGGCCGCCAGCAGGAGTTCGAGGACCTGTCGATCGACTATTGCGTGACCTACGAGGTGTCGCCGCCGCCCTGGGAGCCGATGCCCGCATCGATCCGCGCGGCCGAGCCGGGCGGCGATGCGCCTGCCGACGGTTCGGGATCGACCGCTCCCTCCGATTCGGGCTTCACGGTCGCGCCGGACGCGATCGCCCTGCGCGGCGAGATCGGCGGTCGTGCGAGCGAGCTGATCGCGGCACTGCGCGCCGCCGCCGCAGATCGTGCCGAGCTGACGATCGACTGCCGGGACCTGCGCCGGCTGGACTTCGTCGCCGCCGGCGAGCTGCTGAACGAGATCGTTGCCTTGCGCACCGGCGGCAAGTATCTTGTGTTCCGGGACGTGAACCACGTGATCGCCGCGTTGCTTGCGGTGATGGGCATCCCCGACCTCGCCGAGATCCGCCTGCGCCGGCACTGATCGGCGCGGGGGCCCGCCGCCGAACTCCCCGAACCCCCGATGGAACAGTTCCACGGCACCACGATCGTGTCGGTGCGCCGCGGTACGCAGGTCGCGCTCGGCGGCGACGGGCAAGTCACGCTCGGCAACATCGTCGTCAAGGCGAGCGCCCGCAAGGTTCGCCGACTGCACCACGACAAGGTGCTCGCCGGATTCGCCGGCGGCACCGCCGACGCGTTCACGCTGTTCGAGCGCTTCGAGGCCAAGCTCGACCGGCACTCGGGCCACCTGCTGCGCGCGGCGGTCGAGCTCGCGAAGGACTGGCGGACCGACCGCATGCTGCGGCGGCTCGAGGCGATGCTGGCGGTGGCCGACACGCAGCACTCGCTGGTCATCACCGGCAACGGCGACGTTCTCGAGCCCGAGCAGGGGCTGATCGCGATCGGGTCCGGCGGGCCGTACGCGCAGGCGGCGGCGAAGGCGCTGCTGGACAACACCGAGCTGTCGGCCGAGCAGGTGGTGCGCAAGGCGTTGGCGATCGCCGGCGACCTGTGCATCTACACGAACCAGACCCACGCGGTCGAGACGCTCGGCTGAGCCTGGGCCGCGGGGCTGACCGACGCGGGGGGTGTCGGGCCCGGGCGATTCGCCCCTCCACGCGGGACGATGCGGCGACCACCCCACTGCGGCCAGGCCCGGGGGTGCGCCTCAAGCTGCGTGCGCGACTTCCGGCGCCGGGTCAGGACCGCCGGAACGGATTCGCCACACGCGGTCCGTCGATCTTCAGCCCGTGCCTTCCGCGAGGGCCTCCCCGACGAGCCGCTCGGCGATGGTCCGTTTGCGTGCATCGGTCTCGTCGAACAGGTCGACCAGCACGCTCGTGTCGAGGAAATCAGCGCTCATCCATCTCGTCGCGCGTGAAGCGGCGGCCACCGGTGCGCACGGTGGCTCTCAGATCGCCGAGCACGGCAAGGAAGCGCTCCACCTGCCGTCGCCGGGCGTAGGCCGCCAGCCAGAGCCGGAACGGCTCGTTCAACGTGGTGTCGTCGGCCCGGGCCTGCGCGCGGGCGGCCTCGATCAGATCCTCGTCCGCGCTGAAGGTGATGTTCCGCATGGCAGGGCTCGGTCACGAAATCGGGATTCGAACGACGCGAGCGACGATACACGACGACCGTGCACACGAGCGGCGCCCCGAGCTCGTCTGGAGCGTGGGGTCCGCCGTTCGGCCGGGCCACGCCGGTGCAACCTCACCCGAGGCGGACCGCCGCCTCGGCCGCTTCAGGCGAGCCGGCGGGCCGCCTCGTCGATGCGTGCGGCGAGTTCGTCGTAGCTGCGGGTCACCGGGAACTGCGGGAACTGCGCGACGATGGACGCCGGCGGATGGATGAAGAAACCGGCATCCGCCGCGCCGAGCATCGCGGTGTCGTTGTACGAGTCGCCGGCGGCGATCACCTTGAAGTTCAGCGCGCGCAGCGCGTTCACCGCCGCGCGCTTCGGGTCGGGCATCCGCAGCAGGTGCCGGAGCACCGTGCCCTCGGCGTCGACCTCGAGCCGGTGGCACAGCAGCGTCGGTCGACCGAGCTGGCGCATCAGCGGATCGGCGAACTCGTAGAACGTGTCGGACAGGATCACCACCTGGAAGCGTTCGCGCAGCCGATCGAGGAACTCGACCGCACCAGGCATCGGCGTCATGCCGCCGATCACCCGCTGGATGTCGGCGAGACGCAGACCGTGCCGCGCGAGCAGTTCGATGCGAAAGCGCATCAGCGTGTCGTAGTCCGGCTCGTCGCGGGTGGTGCGCGCGAACTCGGCGATGCCGGTGCGCCGGGAGAACTCGATCCAGATCTCGGGGACCAGCACGCCCTCGAGATCGAGGCACACGACCTGCACGACACCTTCTCCTGGTTCACGCGTCCGCCGGGCGCGCCGCAGCCCGCATGGTAGCCGAGCGCGTCGCCGGCCGCCCGCAGGTCGGGTGCAGGCGGATACGGAGGCCCCTGGAGGTCGGGCGACGCGGGGTCAGGTCGCCATGCCCCGGGTCATGCACTGCTCGCGCGCGAACTGCTGCACGTAGTGCGCGCCCAGCCCGCCCTTGCCGGTGAGGCCGGAGCCTTTCCAGCCGCAGAAGGTCTGGTGGCCGGGCCACGCGCCGGTGGTCGCACCGCTCGCGCGGTTCGCGTACAGCACGCCGGCCTCGATCCGGTCGTCGAACAGTGCGAACTCGGCCGGATCGGCCGCGTATACGCCCGCGCTCAGCCCGAGCGGCGTGCGGTTCGAATCGTCGATCGCCGCGGCGAGCGTGTCGAACGACTGCAGCGACAGCAGCGGCACGAAGAGTTCGCGCCGGTTGAGCTCGTGGTCGGAGGGTGCGTCGGCGACCACCGTCGGTGCGAGATACGCGCCGTGGGCGGCGAGCTCCGCCCCGGCGCTCCGGGATCCGACCCGATCGAGCCGAACGCCGCCGGTCAGTACCGAGGCGCCCGCCGCGCGGGCGGACGCGAGCGCCGTCTCGAAGCGGGCCGCGCTCGCCGCGCCGATCGCCGGGCCGGTGAACGTGCCCGCGTCGCGCGGGTCGCCCACCGCGAGCCGCGCCGTGAATGCGAGCAGCCGCTCGACGAACGCCTCGCGCACCGACCGGTGCACGTACACCTTCGAGCAGGACGAGCACTTCTGTCCGGACAGTCCGAACGCCGAGCGCGCGACGCCGGCGGCGGCCGCGTCCAGGTCGGCGCTCGCGCAGACGAATGCGGCGTTCTTGCCGCCGAGCTCGGCGAGCACCGGACGCGCGAACGCGCCGGCGACCGCGGCGCGGGCGAGCCGCATGCCCACTTCGTGCGACCCGGTGAAAGCAATGCCGTCCACGCCCGGGTGGGCGGCGAGGCGCTCGCCGGTATCGCGGTCGCCGCAGACCAGGTTGAACAGCCCGTCGGGCAGGCCGGCTTCGCGCCACAGGCGGGCAAGGCGCGGTGCGCTCAGCGCGGCGCCGGGCGAGGGCTTGAGCACCACGGCGTTGCCGGCGAGCAGCGCACCGGTGGTCATGCCGATGGCGAGCGCGAACGGATAGTTGAACGGCGAGATCACCGCGAAGGTGCCGTAGGGCCGGAGCCGATCCGCGCCGCGCTCTCCACCGGGGCCCGGTGCAAGGGGGCGCTCCCAGCCGTCGGAGGCCTCGAGCTGATCGCAGTACCAGTCGATCAGGTCGATCGACTCCTCGACCTCGCCCATCGCCTCCAGGCGCGACTTGCCGACCTCGAGCACCGCGGCCATCGCGAATTCCAGGCGGTGGCGGCGAAGCACTCCGGCGGCGCGCCGCACCTGGTCGACCCGTTCGCGCCAGGGCAGCGCGCGCCAGCCCGGCGCGGCCGCTCGCGCGGCGGTCACCGCGCGGTCCACCGCGGCGGGGTCGGCGGCGATCAGCGTGCCGAGCGTCGTGCGCCGGTCGATCGGCGAGGCGACCGTCCAGGCCCGGCCCTGGTCGTCGTCGGAACCGCCGACCCGATTCGGCGCCCGCCCGCCGAGCGCCTCGGCTTCGAAGGCGGGCAGTTCGCGGTCGAACACCGCGTGCAGCGCGGAGAAGTCGGCGACGGCGTTCGCGTACGTGACGCGCGGCAGGCCGGCGAGCGGGTCGGTCATCGTGGAGGTCCTGGCGCCGGTGGTCACTCGCGGCGGGCCGGCGCTTCGGGAGATCAGCGGCGCCCGAGCCGGGCGGCGATCTCGCCCACGACCCCTCGGCGGAACAGCATCACGACCACGACGAAGATCACGCCCTGCACCACCAGCACCCACTCGCCGAGCCCGGCGAGGTAGTTCTGCATCGAGATGATCACCGCGGCGCCAACCACCGGACCGAACACCGTGCCCATGCCGCCGACCAGCGTCATCAGCACGACCTCGCCCGACATCTGCCACGTGACGTCGGTGAGCGAGGCGAGCTGGAACACCAGCGCCTTGGTCGCGCCGGCGACGCCGGCGAGCGCAGCCGACAGCACGAACGCGAGCAGCTTGTAGCGATCGACCGAATAGCCCAGAGAGATCGCCCGCGGCTCGTTCTCTCGGATCGACTTCAGCACCTGGCCGAACGGCGAATGGATCGTACGGTGGATGATCGCGAAGCCGATCAGGAAGACCGCGAGCACCAGGTAGTACATCGTCAGGTCGTTCTTGGTGTCGATCAGCCCGAACAGCGGCCGGCGAGGCACTGCCTGAATGCCGTCCTCACCGCCGGTGAACGGCGCCTGCAGGCACACGAAGAACACCATCTGGGCGAGCGCGAGCGTGACCATCGCGAAGTAGATGCCCTGCCGGCGGATCGCGATCGAGCCGGCGATCAGGCCCATCACTGCCGCGACCGCACCGCCGCCGAGGATCGCCAGCTCGGGGGTCCAGCCCCACACCTTGACCGCGTGCGCACTCACGTACGCGGCGAAGCCGAAGAACATCGCGTGGCCGAACGACAGCAGCCCGACGTAGCCGATCAGCAGGTTGAACGCGCAGGCGAACAGCGCGAAGCACAGCACCTTCATCAGGAACACCGGGTAGAACCCGGCGAACGGTGCGAACAGCATCGCGACCACGAATACCGCGAACAGCGCCGTGCCGGTTCGGCGGGCGGGGGCGACGGCCGAGGGCGCGGGTGGCGCCGCGTTCGGCGGGGACGTGCTCGGCACGCCCGGCGCGTTGGCGTTCATTTCTGCTTCCCGAAGAGGCCGGCCGGCTTGAGCATCAGCACGATGGCCATGATCACGAAGATCACGGTGTTCGACGCCTCCGGGTAGAACACCTTGGTCAGCCCCTCGATCACCCCCAAGCCGAAGCCGGTGAGGATGGACCCCAGGATCGACCCCATGCCGCCGATCACGACCACCGCGAACACCACGATGATCAGGTTCGAGCCCATCTGCGGGCTGACCTGATAGGCGGGCGCGGCGAGCACGCCGGCCAGCGCCGCCAGCGCGACGCCGAAACCGTAGGTGAGGGTGATCATCCGAGGCACGTTGACGCCGAACGCCTGGACGAGGTCGGGTCGCTCGGTGGCCGCGCGCAGGTACGACCCGAGCTTGGTGCGCTCGATCGTGTACCAGGTCGCCAGACAGACCAGCAGCGAGAAGACGACGATGAAGCCGCGGTAGTACGGCAGGAACATGAACCCGAGGTGGGTGCCGCCCGGGATCGGGTTCGCGTAGGGCTGACCGGACGAGCCGAACTGTTGGCGGTACAGGCCCTCGATGATCAGCGCCAGACCGAAGGTCAGCAGCAGACCGTACAGGTGGTCCAGGTGATACAGGTGGCGCAGCAGCAGGCGCTCGAGCACCACTCCGGTCAGGCCCACCGCCAGCGGCACGATCACCAGCGCGGCCCAGAACGGGATGCCCAGCCAGGTGAGCAGCATCCACGCACCGAACGCGCCCATCATGTACTGGGCGCCGTGCGTGAAGTTGATGACGTTGAGCAGGCCGAAGATCACCGCGAGGCCGAGCGACAGCATCGCGTAGAACGCGCCGTTGATCAGGCCGAGCAGCAGCTGTCCGAAGAACGCCTGCGGAGGGATGCCGAGCAGTTCGAACATGGTGCGTTGGCGGCTGGGGAGGGCGTCGGCGGGGACGGGGCGGAGGTCGGCGGGGCGCAGCGGGCCCTGCGGGCCGCCGATCCTGCGGCGCCCGGGCCGGCGGCGTGGCGTCGGCCCGGAGCGCGCATCCGCGGACGATCAGCGCTTGACCAGCGGGCACTCCGACTGCGACAGCGGGCGGAACGCCTCGTTGGCCGGAATGGTCGCGCGCAGCTTGTAGTAGTCCCACGGGCCTTTGGACTCGTTCGGGCGCTTCACCTCGAACAGGTAGGCGTCGTGCAGCTTGCGGCCGTCCACGCGGACCGTGCCCTTGCCGAACAGGCGATCGTCGGTCGGCATCTTCTTCATCTGCTCGACCACCTTCACGCCGTCGGCGTCCGACTTCAGCGCCTCGACCGCCTTCAGGTAGTGCAGCACCGACGAGTACACGCCGGCCTGCACCATCGACGGCATGCGGCCCTTGTTCGCCGCGGCGAACTCGCGGGAGAACGCGCGGGTGGCGTCGTTCATGTCCCAGTAGAACGACTCGGTCAGCACCAGGCCCTGCGCGGTCTGCAGGCCCAGCGAGTGGACGTCGGTGACGAACACCAGCAGCCCGGCGAGGTTCTGGCCGCCGCGGGTGATGCCGAACTCGGCCGCCTGCTTGATCGAGTTGATCGTGTCGCCGCCGGCGTTCGCGAGGCCGATCACCTTCGCCTTCGACGCTTGCGCCTGCAACAGGAACGACGAGAAGTCCTGGGCCGGGAACGGCGTGCGGACCTTGCCCAGGACCTTGCCGCCGTTGGCCAGGACCACGGCCTCGGTGTCGCGCTCGAGCGCGTGGCCGAACGCGTAGTCCGCCGTCAGGAAGAACCAGGTGTCGCCGCCGGTCTTGACCATCGCCCGACCGGTGCCGTTGGACAGCATCACCGTGTCGTACGCCCAGTGCACGGTGTTCGGCGAGCAGGCCTTGTTGGTGAGGTCGGAGGTCGCCGAACCCGAATTCAGGTGGACCTTGTTGCGCTCGCGCACGATCTGGTTGACCGCCAGCCCCACCGACGAGGTCGGGACGTCTGCGATCGCGTCGACCCGGTCGACGTCCAGCCACTGGCGCGCGATGTTCGAGCCGACGTCCGGCTTGTTCTGGTGGTCGGCGAAGACGATCTCCACCTTCATGCCCTTGGCTGCGGCGCCGAAGTCCTCGACCGCCTTGCGCGCGGCCCATACCGAGCCTTGACCGGTGATGTCGGCGTACAGGCCGGACTGATCGTTGAGGACGCCGATCCGGATCACGCCGTCGGTGTACTGGGCCGACGCCGCGCCCGCAGCCAGCGCGAACGCCGAGGCGATCGCGGTGCGCAGGACGGTGTTCTGGATGCTCATGGGGTGGTCTCCTGGGGTGAGTGGGGTGGCGGTGGTGCGGTCGGGCGCCGCGTCAGACGCCGAGGTAGGCCTCGAGCTTCGACAGGTTGGACTTGACCTGGTCGTTCGGGATCATGTCGATCACCTTGCCGTGCTCGACCACGTAGTGGCGGTCGGCGACGGTGGCGGCGAAGTGGAAGTTCTGCTCGACCAGCAGGACCGTGAAGCCCTTCTGCTTGAGCGTGCGGATGATCTGGCCGATCTGCTGGACGATCACCGGCGCGAGCCCCTCGGTGGGCTCGTCCAGCAGCAGCAGGCGCGCTCCGGTGCGCAGGATCCGGGCGATCGCAAGCATCTGCTGCTCGCCGCCGGACAGCTTGGTGCCCTGGCTGGAGGCGCGCTCGCGCAGCCGCGGGAACAGCTGGTAGACCTCGTCGACCGACATGCCGCCCGGCTTCACCACCGGGGGCAGCTCCAGGTTCTCGCGCACGTTCAGGCTCGAGAAGATGCCGCGCTCCTCGGGGCAGTACGCGATGCCGAGCCGCGCGATCAGGTTCGAGGCCATGCCCGAGGTTTCGGCGCCTTCGAAACGCACCGAGCCCTGACGCTTGGCGAGGATGCCCATCACCGCACGCATCGTCGTGGTCTTACCCGCGCCGTTGCGGCCGAGCAGCGTGACCACCTCGCCCGCCGGCACCGAGAACGCCATGCCGTGCAGCACGTGGCTCTCGCCGTACCAGCCATGGAGGTCGGTCACCTCGAGCAGCGCGTCAGCCAAGTCCGGTCCCCATGTAGGCCTCGATCACCTGCGGGTCCTTCGACACGGCCTCGTACGGACCCTCGGTCAGTACTTCGCCGCGCGACAGCACGGTGATCGTGTCCGACAGGTCGGCCACCACCGACAGGTTGTGCTCGACCATCAGCACCGTCCGGTTGGCCGCCACCCGCTTGATCAGCGCGGAGATCCGGCCGATGTCCTCGTGACCCATGCCCGAGGTCGGCTCGTCCAGCAGCAGCATCTCGGGATCGAGCGCGAG
>JBIKMO010000045.1:0-22972 GCA_044359175.1 Burkholderiaceae bacterium
CGATAGGACACGCGGCCCCGATCGAATCGCACCGCGTGAAGCATCCCGTCGCCGTCGTACGCGTGGTACCGCCAGTGGGGCGCGTGGAACGCGTTCGGACCGTTGCGCACGTACAGGCCGTTGAGGTCGGGGGGCACGACCCCGGCTTCCGGCCGCAGGTCATCGAACACGTCCTCGGCGAGAACCGGCGCGGAGTTTCCGTCCAGCGCCGGTATCTCGTGGTGCGGCAGGGTCTCGCTCGTGTCCATGCAGATCTCGGAAGAATGCCCGACGGCACGTCGTCTAGGGGGGCGTGTGCGTGCATGCACGCAGTCCGCCGCCGCCGACGGTTCGACACGCCGCTGTCCGGCGCAGCG
Organism: Burkholderiaceae bacterium; assembly: GCA_044359175.1. Lineage (GTDB taxonomy): Bacteria > Pseudomonadota > Gammaproteobacteria > Burkholderiales > Burkholderiaceae_E > UBA4615. Next base: position 357 of record JBIKMO010000045.1, read on the forward strand.
CCCCGTACCGGCCGGCGCCGCACCCCCTCGCCGCCCGTCGGGGGTCAGCGCCCGGCCTGCCGGTCCCGGGCGGCGGTGGCCCGGGCCGACGCCGCCACCCGCTGCCCGTCCGCGCGCGGCTGCAGCAGGCCGAACCACCAGCCCGCGGTGTGCGGATTGGACCCGAAGAACTGCAGCAGCGCGTCGGCCTCGCGCGCGTGCGCGGTGCGCAGAGGCGTGCGATCGTTCACCTCGGCCTCGTGGTGCAAGCCGTGGATCGCCTCGTGCAGGAAGATCACCGCAAGCTGGGTGCCGGAAAGCATCGGATCCAGCTCGATGCAGCGGCGCTGCAGATCGGCCTGCCCGAACACGCGCAGCCGCGTCGCGGTCTTGACCGTCAGCGTGCGCACGGTCCAGGTTGCGCGGCCGAGCACCACCCGCTGCGGCGCCCGAGTGCCGTGCCGCACGTGCGGGCTGATCGCGCGCAGCAGCGCCCAGACCAATTCGGGGTTACGGCGCGCGAGCTGCGACAGACCGCTCGCGAGCGAGTGCGTGAGATGCTCCTCGGTGCTCGCGTGGATCAGCGCCGCCTGCGAGTAGTGCACCAGTCGCACGGTCGCGTGGACGAACGCGCGAAGCCACTGCGCGGGGGTCAGGCCCTCGCGCAGCAGGATGCGCCCGTGGGTCAGGTCGAGGCACGCGTGACGGCGGCGCACCGGCATCTGCTCGGCCGTGAGCTCGCGCACCCGCAGCGAATAGGGACCGAGCTCCAAATGCTCGGACAGCGCGAACGCTCTGAGCTGCGCGGTGTGCAGGATGATCTGGGGGGACACAGTGGCGGACTCCTCGGCCCTCATCATCGCCCGACTGGCGCTGGTTTTCCATCGCGCGGTACCGACGAAGGGCCTATGCCGGACGGTGGCCGACCGCTTAACGCGGGTGGCGGCCGGATTCGTCGGGCGGCCGGCCGACCGACCGCTCCCGGAGGCCGGCCCGACCCTCGAACCGCCGCCCCGCCCGCGCTCCGACAGGGATTCGGACACGCCCAACGCCCCGGGCGCCCCGCGGACGGGCCGAAGTCAGGGGTCGACCCGCGGCGCCCCGGGGCCTGCGCCCGCCCGAATGCGCCCGCTGCGCCGGGGGATCGATCCGGACCGCGGCATGCGTGCCGGGGGGTCGGCGCGCGGCGTGTCGTGACCGCGCGGCATAGAATCGGCCCACCGTACTGCCCGAAAGGCCCTGCGATGCCACGCCCCCGTCCCGACACCCCGTGCGTCCGAGCGCTGACCGCCGCGGCACTGGCCGCGATCACGACCGGCGCCGCCGCGCAGTCGCAGCCTCAGCAGGTCGTCCGCGGACCGATCGCCACCTACTGGATGACCGCCGACACCACCTCGGGACTCGGCGCGATGATGGGCGGCGGCGTCTCCGGCATGTTCGGCATGATGATGGGCCGCGGCCCCCAGGGCCCGATGCGCACGCTCGACTTGCGGCTCGGATCGTCCCAGGCGCCGTCGGGCGCGCCGCAGGCCGAGCACCTGATCCCGTCGACGATGCACATGGGCCCGTCGTTGCCGCTGGTCACGCCGCAGCCCGGCCAGTCGGTGACGCGCAGCACCGAGCCCGAAGAGCAGCGGCAGCTGCCCGAAGGCGTCGAGCGTCCGAAGGGCCGGATGCTGATCTTCTGGGGATGCGGGCCCCAGGTTGGCCCGGGGCAGCCGATCGTCATCGATTTCTCGAACCTGGGCGCCGGTGCGCCCATGCCACGGATCGCCTCGCGCGAGGTGCGCGTGCCTCGGGGCCCCAGTTACGGCGCAAGCCGCGGCTACGGCGAATGGCCGAACGAGCGAGACCGCCAGGCGGTGCCCGTGCAGGCGTCGCTGCGCGGCGAGCACCAGGTGCGCGGCACCTACTCGCCGGACATCCGATTCACGGTGGACCGGCATGACTTCATGGGCGCGCTCGAGATCCAGCAGGCCCGCACCGGCGCGGCGACGCGCCTGAGCTGGGCGCCGGTGGACCGGGCTACCGGTTACTTCCTCTCGGCGATCGGCGGGCGCGAAGGTCGGGATGGGGGCTCGGACCTGGTGCTGTGGACCTCGAGCGCGGTCCAAGACATGGGCGGCGCGCTGGTCGGGCACGTTCCGCCGGGCGAGGTCGCGCGGCTGATTCGCGAGAAGGTCGTGCTCGCCCCGGCGATCACCGAGTGCACCGTGCCCGCCGAGGTCGTACAGGCGATGCCCGCGGGCATGCTGACCGGCGTGGCCTACGGCGAGGAGCTGAACCTCGTGCACCCGCCCCGCCCGCAGGACCCGAAGGTCGCCTGGGAGCAGCAGTGGGCGGTCAAGCTTCGGCTGCGCTCGACCACGATGCTGCCGCTGGGCGAAGGCATGGGCGCGAGTGGCCGCCGCGGTGGCACGGCACCGGCGGCCGGGGGCGCGCCACCCGTGGGCGACCCGGCCCCCGCCGGCAACCCATCCGCTGAAGGCGCGCCGCCGCAGTCGCCGGCCTCGCCGGTTGGTGGCGCGGCGGGCGCGGTCGAGCAGGGCGTGCGCGAGGGCATCAACACGCTGCGCAACCTCTTCGGCCGCTGAACCTCGCCGCGCCGGTACGCGCACGCGCGCTCCACACGGCCCGACCATGCGCCGTCTGCTGCTCGTGTGGTGGTCGAACACCGGCGGGACCCGGGCGCTGGTCGAGGCGGCGGTCGACGCCGGCCGAGACGCCTGCGCGGCCCTCGCCGACGAGTCCGGCGGCCTCGAGCTGCACGCGGTCCGCTGCGACCGCGTTGCGCCGGCAGCGCTGCTGCGTGCCGATGCGTTCGTCTTCGCAACACCCGAGTGTCTGGGCTCGATCGCCGGGCCGATGAAGTCGTTCTTCGACCGCTGCTACTACCCGGTGCTCGGCGCCCTCGCCGGCCGCGCGTACGCGACGTTGGTCTGCGCCGGCACTGACGGGCACGGTGCGATCCGGCAGGTGGACCGCATCGCCACGGGCTGGCGGCTCAGGCGCGTGGCCGAGCCCTGTCTGGTGCTGACCGGCGCCCAGACGCCCGAGCAGATCGCAGCGCCCAAGCATCCGGACGCGCCGGCGCTCGCGCATGCCCGCCGCTTCGGCGCGACCCTGGCCGCCGGTACGCTCGCCGGCATTTGGTGAGTCAGCCGGGCTGCGGTTCCGGTGCACCCTGGCCAGGGACCTCGTCGCCGAAGCGGGTTCCGACCGCCCGCGCCGCCGCGACCAGCGGATGGTCGGGTGGCACGGTACGCAGCGCCGCGATCGCCTCGGACATCGGGACCGCCACGATCTCGGTGCCCCGCAGCGCCACCATGACGCCCGAGTCGCCGCGACACGCGCATTCGGCAGCAGCCACACCGAAGCGGGTCGCGAGGATGCGGTCGTACGCGGTCGGGGAGCCGCCGCGCTGCAGGTGGCCGAGCACGGTGACCCGCGTCTCGAGCCCGGTGCCCTCCTCGATCGTTCGCGCGACCACCGCCCCCACGCCGCCGAACTGACGCGCATCCGTCCGCTTCTGGTCCAGGCCGCGCAGCACCTGGCCGCCGTCGGGCAGGCGCGCGCCCTCGGCCACGCACACGATCGAGAAGCGACGCCCGCGCTGCGCGCGCTGTCGCACGTGCCGAAACACCGCGTCCCAGCGGAACGGGATCTCGGGGATCAGGATCGTGTCCGCGCCGCCGGCCATCCCACCGGCGAGCGCGATCCAGCCCGCATACCGGCCCATCACCTCGATCACCATCACCCGATGGTGCGACGAGGCCGTGGTCTGCAGGCGGTCGATCGCCTCGGAGACGATCGACACCGCCGTATCGAAGCCGAAGGTGGTGTCGGTGGCGCCGAGATCGTTGTCGATGGTCTTGGGCACGCCGATCACGCGGACCCCGAGCGCCGCGAAGCGCTGCGCGATATGCATCGAGCCGTCGCCACCGACCACCACGAGCCCGTCCAGAGCGGCCTCGCGCACGCGCTCGAGCGTGCGCTGCGACACGTCGGCGATCGCGACCGACCCGTCGTCACCGCGCGTCGGAAAGTGCCACGGGTCGCCCTTGTTGGTCGTGCCGAGCACCGTGCCGCCCTCGGCGATCAGCCCGGCGACGTCGCCATAGCCCAGCTCGCGCAGCCGGCCCTCGTACAGTCCCTCGAAGCCGTCCTCGATCCCGACGACCGTCGCGCCGAATCGGCCGACAGCGGTACGCGTGACCGCGCGGATCACCGCGTTCAGGCCTGGGCAGTCCCCGCCGCCGGTGAGCAGGCCGATCCGTAGGGCACGCGTCGACATCGTCGGAGCTCCGCGAACGCAAGACTGATCCTGCATCCTAGCGCGGAAGGCCGAGGCCGCGCGCCGCCGACGGCGCGTCCCGCCGCGCGTGCTAGGGTGAGCGCGATCCGGTCCACGTCCCAGCCCTGAGCGATGCCCCGCCCCGGCCCGATGCCGCCCCCCCGCCGCCGACTGCTGGTCGCGTTCGGGGCGGCCGTGCCGGCGACCCAGCTGCCCGCGTGCGCACGACCGGCGCCGTCGCTCGAGGGCGTCGCGCTCGAGGTCCACGACGGCGATTCCTTCGTGTTTCGCGCCGCGGACGGGGCCCGCATCCGCGTCCGACTGTCGGGCATCGACGCGCCCGAGCACGACCAGCCGCACGGCGAGCGAGCGCGCCGCGGCCTGCGCGAACTGTTGCGCGACGCGCGCATCCGGCTCGAGCCGGTCAAGCGCGACCCGTACGACCGGCTGGTCGCGCGTGCGAGCACCCGCCGCGGCGACACCCCAGAGTCGGACGTCGCGCTCGCGCAGCTGCGAGCCGGTCTGGCATGGCACTTCACCCGCTACCGAGCCGACCAGTCAGCCACGGAATTCGCGCTGTACGCGCGTGCCGAGCAGCAGGCTCGCGCAGCGCGAATCGGGCTGTGGGAGGACACCGCGCCAGAGCCGCCATGGGCATTCAGACAGCGGATGCGGCGCCGCGAGACCGACCGGGCACCGGGCCCGGCCGCGCCTGCGGCGTCCCGGCCGCCCACGGGTTGAGCGTCGCGATCCGGTGTCGCCGAGAACGCCCCCCACCCCACGGCCCCGCCCGCCGCGCACCAGGCCCGCCGTCGCCCGGCGCCGACCGCGGCAGGTCCGTGGGACCGCCGCCGGTCACGACGCCTCGCGCGGCACGGTGCGTCTGCGCCGCACGGTCTCGTAGAGCACCACCCCGGCGGCCACCGACACGTTCAGGCTCGCGACCTGCCCGGCCATCGGGATCGACACCAGATGGTCGCAGCGCTCGCGCGTCAGGCGGCGCAGCCCCACGCCCTCGGCACCCAGCACCCAGGCGACCGCGGGCGGGATCGCCACGTCGTACAGCGTCTGCGCCGCGGCGTCCGCCGTGCCGATCACCGCGAGGCCCCGCTCCTGCAGAGCGTCGATCGTCCGCGCAAGGTTGGTCACCATCACGTACGGCACACTGTCCGCAGCCCCGCTGGCGGTCTGGATCGCCGCCTCGTTCAGCGGGCAGGCGTGGTCCTTGGGCGCGATCACCGCGTGCACGCCCGCCCCGTCGGCCACCCGCAAGCAGGCGCCGAGATTGCGCGGATCGGTGACCCCGTCCAGTAGCAGCAGCAGCGGGGCGTCGCCCAGCCCGTCGAGCAGCGCCTCGAGCGTGACCGACGGAGGATGCGACTCGACGAGCGCGACGACGCCCTGATGACGCCGGTTCGGGCACAACCGGTCCAGCCGGCCCGCATCCACGCGGCGCGCCTCGACACCGAGGCGCTGCGCCAGCCGCAGCAACTCGCGCATGCGGGCGTCGTCCCGCTGGGCATCGACGTAGAGCTCGCGGACCGTCCCGGCGGTCTGGCGAAGCCGAGCGGTGACCGCGTGGAATCCGTGCAGCAGCATCCCGGGGTCAGCGTCGTCGCCGGCGCGTGCGCTTGCCTGCGCGCGGCTCAGGGCGGGCGCCGCCGCGTCGCTTCGACGCCTGCCGATCGGCGCGGGCCCGGGCAACGGCCTCGGACTTCGGGCGCGCCGCCTTCTTACCGCGCCCCGCGGCCGGCGGCGGCCCGAGATCGGCCACGCCGGGGACCGGCGGGACGCGCCGCTCCGGTCGCGGCGCCTCGGTGCGCACCAGCCGAAACTCGATGCGCCTCGCCTCGAGGTCGACCCGAGAGACCTGCACGTCGACCTCGTCGGTCAGCCGGTAGCGACGGCCGGTGCGCTCGCCGCGCAGTTCGTGGGCGGCCTCGTTGTACTGGAAGTACTCGCTGCCGAGCTCGGACACGTGCACGAGCCCCTCGACGAACAGGTCGTTGAGGGTGACGAACACGCCGAAGGTGGCCACGCCGGTCACCCGGCCCCGGAACTGCTCGCCGACGCGCTCGCGCATGTACTGGCACTTGAGCCAGGCCTCGACGTCGCGCGACGCGTCGTCGGCGCGGCGCTCGTGAGCCGAACACAGCCCGCCGAGCATCGTCCAGCGATCGATCTCGTCGCGCTGCTGTGCGCTCATGCGCGCGCGGGCCGAGACGCGCTCGTCGACCCGCGCGCGGGCTGCGTCCGACAGGGTTGCGGCAGCGCCGCCGCGCCGCGGGCGCGGCGCAAGCACCGGTGCGTCCGCAGCGGGAGCCGGCGGCGCGTAGCGCGCTCCGCGCAGCAGCGACTTGATCACCCGGTGGGTCAACAGGTCGGGATAGCGGCGGATCGGCGACGTGAAATGCGTGTACGCCTCGTACGAAAGGCCGAAGTGCCCGACGTTGTGCGGTGAATAAACCGCCTGCTGCATCGAGCGCAGCAGCATGGTCTGCAGCAGCCCGGCGTCCGGTCGACCGGCGATCTGGCCGGCGAGCGCGGCGTAGTCGGACGGGCTCGGATCGTCGCCGCCGCCCAGCGACAGTCCCAGACCCTGCAGGAACTCGCGCAGCAGTGCGAGCCGCTCCGGGGTGGGGCCCTCGTGGATCCGGTACAGCGCCGGGTGCCTGCTGCGCGCGAGGAAATCAGCCGCGCAGGTGTTGGCCGCGAGCATGCATTCCTCGATCAGCTTGTGCGCATCGTTGCGGCTGCGCGGCACGATCCGCTCGATACGACCGGCGGCATCGCAGACGATCTTCGTCTCGACCGTCTCGAAGTCCATCGCGCCGCGCTCGCTGCGTGCGCGCACGAGCACCCGGTACAGGTCGTACAGGTGTTGCAGGTGCGGCACCAACTCGGCCCGGCTGCGCGATACCGCGGGATCTCTTCCCGACAGGACCGCCCAGACCTCGTCGTAGGTCAGCCGCGCCGCCGAGAACATCACGGCCTCGTAGAACTGATACGCCTTCACTTGCCCACGAGGGCTGACGACCATGTCAGCCACCAGCACCAGCCGCTCCACCTGCGGATTCAGCGAGCACAGCCCGTTGGAGAGCTTCTCGGGCAGCATCGGGATCACGCGGCGCGGGAAGTAGACCGAGGTCGCGCGCTCGAGCGCCTCGGCATCCAGCGCACCTCCCGGGCTCACGTAGTGCCCGACGTCCGCGATCGCCACCAGCAGCCGCCAACCGCCGCCGCGTCGTCCGGTTCCAGCCATCGGCTCGCAGTAGACCGCGTCGTCGAAGTCGCGCGCGTCCTCGCCGTCGATCGTGACCAACGGCAGGTCGCGAAGATCGACGCGGCCCTTGAGGTCGGCACTGCGCACCTGCGCGGGCAGACGCTGCGCCTCGGTCAACGCCGCCTCGGAGAACTGGTGCGGCACGTCGAACTTGCGCACCGCGATCTCGATCTCCATGCCGGGATCGTCGATCGCGCCGAGCACCTCGACGACGCGTCCCATCGGCGGCGAATGCCCATTGGGCGGCTGCACGATCTCGACGGTCACCACCTGGCCCGGCATCGCCTTGGCTGCGTCGCCGGGTGCAATCACGATGTCGTGCTTGATCCGCTGGTCCTCGGGCACGACCACCGTGACGCCGCGTTCGAGGAGCAGGCGCCCGACCAGCCGGCGGTGCCCACGGTCGGTCACCTCGACGATCGCGCCCTCGGGCCGACCGCGGTGATCGAACCCCACGCGCTTGACCAGTGCCCGGTCGCCGTGCATCGCCTTCTGCATCTCGCGCGGGGCCAGGAACAGGTCTGGCCCGCCGGCATCCGGCACGAGGAAGCCGAAGCCGTCGCGGTGCCCCAAGATGCGACCCGCGACCAGGTCGAGCCGGCTTGCGAGCAGCAACACGCCCTTGCGGTTGGGCAGCAGCAGGCCGTCGCGCTCCATCGCGACGATCCGCTGCTCGAGCGCGGAGACATGCCGTTCTGGCACCTGCAGCCGCGCGCCGAGTTCCTGCGGCGTGAGCGGCGCATCGGCGGTGCGAAGCGCCTCGAGGACCTCCTCGCGGGTGGGTGGCGTCCAGGCCCGAGTCACGGTTTGACAGAACGGTTCATGCGGTTATACTGCGCGCCTTCCTGCGGGCTGACGCGGCAGGAACTCGCCCAGATGGCGGAATTGGTAGACGCACTAGGTTCAGGTCCTAGCGCCAGCAATGGTGTGGAGGTTCGAGTCCTCTTCTGGGCACCAGGTTGCCGACGAAGGCCCCGCGATGCGGGGCCTTCTTCTTTTCGGAGACCGACCGCGCAACCGATGGCCCGGCGAGCGCTCACAGGGCCCACCGCGCCTTGAGGTCGCTCGGACGCAGGTGGTCGTACTCCTCGAACGGCTGGTGGATCCACGGATTGGTCGGCAGATGTTCGACGTAGAAGTCGGGCTCGGCGACCGACTGGCCCTTGCGCCAGATCACCGCGGAACGGATCTCGGCGACCTGCGGATAGCGGGCCTTGAGCGCCGGGATCACTTCCACCAGCGTCGCGCCCGAGTCGACGAGGTCGTCAGCCAGCAGCCAGCGCGTGCCCGGCAGCGGCTCGGCGCAACTCATGTGCTCTGCGATCATCAGCCGGCTCTGCATCGTTCCCGCGTGCTCGCGGTACGAACTGGTGAACAGCACTCCCAGCGGGCGACGGAACAGCCGCGAGAGCGCATCGCCCACCCGGAGCCCGCCGCGCGCCAGGCAGACGATCGCGTCGAAGCTCCACCCCGAGTCGTGGATACGGATCGCCAGCTTCTCGATCAGCCGGTTGTACTCGTCCCAGGAGACGTGAAGGTCGCGCATCGCGGCAGCCTCAGGCGTGGAAGGGATGACGCAGCAGGATGGTCTCGTCGCGGTCGGGGCCGGTCGAGACCATGTCGATCGGTGCGCCCACCAGTTCCGACAGGCGCCGAAGGTAGCGCTGGGCCTCGGCTGGAAGCGCGCTCCAGTCCCGGGCACCGACCGTCGAGGCGGACCAGCCGGGAAGCTCCTCGTACAGCGGCTCGCAGCCGGCCACGTCCTCGGCGCCGAAGGGCAGCAGATCGACCGGCTGGCCCGCCCTCCGGTATCCGGTGCAGACCTTCACCGTCGGCAGTCCGTCGAGCACGTCGAGCTTGGTCACGCACAGTCCGCTCACGCCGTTGAGCTGGATCGAGCGGCGCATCGCCGCCGCGTCGAACCAGCCGCAGCGACGCGGCCGACCAGTGACCGAGCCGAACTCCTTGCCCACCTTCGCGAGATGCGCGCCGGTGTCATCGAAGAGCTCTGTGGGAAACGGGCCCGAGCCGACCCGCGTGGTGTACGCCTTCGCGATGCCGAGCACGTAGTCGAGCTGCTGCGGGCCGACACCCGCGCCGGCCGCCGCGGCACCCGCGATGCAGTTGCTGCTGGTGACGAACGGATAGGTACCGTGGTCCACGTCCAGCAGCGCCCCCTGAGCGCCCTCGAACAGCAGACGCTCGCCCCGTCGGGTCGCCGCCGCAAGTTCGGCCGGCACGTCGGCGACCATCGGCGCGACGCGAGGCGCGAGCCGCAGCGCGTCGTCGACCACCTGGTCGGCATCCAGCGGCGCCACGCCGAAGTAGCGCTCCAGCACGAAGTTGTGCAGGTCCAGAACCTCGCGGACCTTCGCACGCACGGTCTCGGGCGCGAACAGGTCACGCACGCGCACCGCGCGTCGGGCCACCTTGTCCTCGTAGGCCGGCCCGATGCCGCGGCCGGTCGTACCGATCTTGGCGTCGCCCCGGCGCGCCTCGCGGGCCCGGTCGAGCGCCACGTGGTAGGGCAGGATCAGCGGGCAGGTACCGCTGATCCGCAGCCGATCGCGCACCGCGACCCCTGCGCGCTCGAGCTCATCGATCTCTCCGAGCAGCGCGTCCGGTGACAGCACCACTCCGCTGCCGATCCAGCAGGTGACGCCCGGGCGCAGGATGCCGGACGGAATCAGCCGCAGCACGTGCTTGCGCCCCCCGATCACCAGCGTGTGCCCTGCGTTGTGCCCGCCCTGGAAGCGCACCACGCCTTGAGCCTCCTCGGTCAGCCAGTCGACCACCTTGCCCTTGCCCTCGTCACCCCACTGAGTGCCGATGACGACGACGTTCCTGCCCATCACCCCTCCCCCATCGGCCGAATGACCCAATGCCCGTCGGCGCGAACGAGCTCGCGATCGCACTGGAATTCCTGCTGCTCGTGCTCGTGCCCGGGCAGCACCTGTACGACGATCTCGCCCCGGTCGCGCAGCGCGCGCACGGCCGCCGCGAGGGATGCGTCCAGCGCCCAAGGCGCGCGAATCGCGGGGCTCGGCGCATCATCGGGCACGAGCTGAGCGAGTTCGCGCAGCTCGATCGAGAAGCCGGTCGCCGGCCGTGCGCGACCGAACGCCGCGCCGACGTTGTCGTACCTGCCGCCGCGACCGATCGCATCGGGCACACCGTCGACGTAAGCGGCGAAGATCACGCCACCGTGATAGCGGTAGCCGCGCGCGTCGGCCAGGTCCAGCGCGATCTCCAAGGCCGGTCCGCCACCGCCGTTCATTCGGACGAGGGCTTCGGCGAGCCGCTCGAGTTCGTCGAGCGCGCGGTCGACCTCGCGCGAAGCGGGCAGCTCGGCTCGAGCCCGGGCGATCACGTCGCCGGCCGGACCGAACAACCCGGGAAGCGCGAGCAGTGCGCGGTGCATCGAACCGTCGCCCCCCCCCTCGAGTAAGGCGCGCAGCGCGGGCGCATCCTTGGCCTGCAGCAGCGGGAACACGTCGTCCTCGACCATCCCCTGCACGCGCGCCAGCAGCGTTCGTACGAGCCCCACGTGCCCGAGGTCGATCCGCACCCGCTCGACACCCGCTGCCTGCAGTGACCGCAGCAGCAGGTCGACCACCTCGAGATCGGCCTCGAGACCGGCGTGGCCGTAGAGCTCGGCGCCCACCTGCTGAGGCTCGCGGGTGGACAGCGGGCCCGAAGGCCGTGCATGCAGCACGCTGCCGCCGTAGCACAGCCGAACGACGCCCGAACGATCGAGCAGGTGCGCGTCGATCCGTGCGACCTGGGGCGTGATGTCGGCACGCAGGCCCATCGTCCGCCCGGACAGCTGGTCGATCAGCTTGAAGGTCTTCAGCTCGAGGTCTCGGCCGCTGCCGATCAGCAGCGAGTCCAGGTACTCGATCAGCGGCGGGGCGACCAGTTCGTACCCGTAGGTCCGGTACAGGTCCAGCAGCCGTCTGCGGAGCATCTCGATGCGTCTGGCCTCGCTCGGCAGCACATCGGAGATGTTCTCGGGCAGGAGCCAGCGGGGCATGGTCGGGTCGGGCGCGCGCGGGCGCGCTCAGGCCGCGACGAACAGGAGCAGCACGCCCGCCACGGTCGCACCCAGTCCCATGAAGCGGATCTGGCCGTCGCGCATCGCCGCGATGCGCCGAACCGTATCGCGCCACCGCCCGGGCGACAGCAGCGGCATCAAGCCTTCGGCGATGAGCATCAGACCGAGTGCGACCAGCAGGTTCGCCGCCATCGGCTACTTGCCTCGCGACCCAGACCCGCCGGCGCTCCGGAAGTGGCGGAAGAACTCCGAGGAGGAGTCGAGCACCAGCACGTCGCCGCGGCTGCGGAAGGTGGCCCGGTAGGCCTCCAGGCTGCGATAGAAGCTCGCAAACTCCGGGTTCTGGCCGAACGCCTCGGCGTAGAGCTGGGAGGCGCGCGCGTCGCCCTCGCCCTTGACCTGCTGCGCGTCTCGGTACGCCTCGGCAATGATCACGTCGCGCTGACGGTCGGCGTCGGCACGAATCTTCTCGGACTCGGCCGCGCCGGTGGCGCGACGCTCGTTGGCCACCCTCTTGCGCTCGGACTGCATGCGGTCGAACACCCGCTCCGACACCTCGGGCGCGAAGTCGACGCGCTTGAGGCGCACGTCGATGATCTCGGCTCCGATCTGCTTCGCGTCCTCGTTCATCTTCGCCACGACCGCATCGAGCAGCTCCTGACGCTTGCCCGAGATGACGTCCGACACCGTCTTGCGCGCGATCTCGTTGTTCAGAGAATCGCGAAGGCTGCGCTGCAGCCGGTCGCTGGCGATCAGTTCGCTGCCGCCGACCGATACGAAGAAGCGCCGCGGATCGGCGATCCGCCACTTCACGAAGGTATCGATCTGCACGTTCAGCTTCTCCGACGTGATGAATCGATCCACGTCGGCGGTGTCGATCGTCAGGATCCGATTGTCGAAGTACTGGACGTTCTGAAACGGCGGAGGCAGCTTGAAGTGCAGACCTGGCTGGGAGATCACCCGCTTGATCTCGCCCAGCGCGAAGACCACCGCGTACTGCCGCTGATCGACGACGAACAGCGTCGTCGAGGCGACCCCCAGCAGCACCAGCAGTCCGACAAGGAACGGGACGACTCGATTCATCGCGCGGCTCCTCAGCGACCCGAATCGCGGTCGCGGTTGCGCAGACCCTCGCGCACCGGGCTCGGCGCAGGCTGCGGCGCCGGCGCGTCGACCCGCCCCTCGCCCGACGCGCCCGCGGCGCTGCGCGCGTCGGCCGCGGCCTGGCGCATCAACTGATCCAGCGGCAGATACAGCAGGTTGCTGTTGGAACGTGAATCGACGTACACCTTGCTGGTGTTCGCGAAGATCTGCTGCATGGTCTCGAGGTAGAGGCGTTCGCGCGTCACTTCGGGCGCCTTGCGGTACTCGGTCAGCACCAGCCTGAAGCGCGATGCATCACCCTCGGCGGTGGCGATCGTCCTCTGCTTGTAGCCCTCGGCCTCCTGCTGCAGGCGACCCGCGGTACCGCGGGCTTTGGGGATCACGTCGTTCGCGTAGGCCCGACCTTCGTTGATCAGCCGCTCGCGGTCCTGCGCCGCCTTGTTCGCATCCTCGAACGCCGCCTGCACCTGCTCGGGAGGCTGAGCCTGCTGGATCGTCAGGTCGACGATGCCGATGCCCGCACGGTAGCGATCGGCGATCGACTGGGCGAGCTTGAGCGCGTCGCGCGCGACCGCCTCCTTCTCCTCGTACAGCACGCTGTCGATGCTCGTTCGGCCGATGGTCTCGCGCATCGCGGTCTCGGCCGCCTGGCGGACCAATTCCTCCGGGGCACCGCCGGGGTTGTTGTTGAACAGGTAAGCCTTGGGATCGGTGATGCGGTACTGCACCGCGAACTGCAGGTCGACGATCGCCTGGTCGCCGGTGAGGATCAGCGATTCGCGAGGCACCTTGTTCTTGACGTTGGTGCGGTAGCCGACCTCGACCTGTCGCAGCCGCTGCACATCCACGAGCTCGGCGGTCTCGACCGGGTAAGGCAGCCGCCACTTGAAGCCGGCGGTCTCGACCATCGAACGAAACTCGCCGAACCTCAGGATCGCGGCCGCCTGGCCTTCCTGCACGATGTAGAAGCCACTGCCGAGCCACAGCAGGAACGCCACGCCCCCGATCAGGCCCAGACCGGCGCCGGCGCCCTTCATCGACGGGCCGCCCGGGCTCGCCGCCCCCGGGCGCGGCGGTTCACCGCCGCCCTTGCCGAACATGCGGTTCAGGCGGCGATTGAAGTCGCGCCACAGTTCGTCGAGGTCGGGCGGACCGTCGCCGCCCCCGCCGCCGGGCCGCTGCGGCGGGCGCGAATCGTCCTGGCCACCGGAGCCGCTGCGCCCCCAGCCGGGATCATTAAGCGACAGCAGAGCGCGAATTCGGGTCCACATCTGGCGTGCCGTTGGGAAGATGCTGTAGCAGGAAGCCGGACGGGCCCGCCGCCGGCGAGCCCGGATCCGCGCCGGCCGCGGCCCCCTGGGCCGCTGCGCCGCAGGCCGACCCGTCGCGCGCCGCGCGCCTCGCCGCGTCCTCGAGCGCGCGTCGGAGGAGGTCGAGCCCCGCGCCCGTTCGGGCGCTCACGGACAAGCGTTCGATCGTACCACAGCCGCCCCGCTGGACATCCGGAGCCAAGCCGGCGGCGTCGATCTTGTTCCAGACCCGCCATTGCGGCACCCGGTCGGCGCCGATCTCGGCAAGGACACGATCGACCTGCGCGACCTGCTCGGCCCGATCCGTGGCGGAGGCGTCGACCACGTGCAGCAGCAGATCCGCGTCGGCGGTCTCGTCCAGCGTCGCACGGAACGCGGCGACCAGTTGGTGCGGCAGGTCGCGGACGAAGCCGACCGTGTCGGAGAGCACGACCTCGACTCCGGGGCCGAGTTCGAGGCGGCGCGACAAGGTGTCCAGCGTGGCGAACAACTGATCGGCCGCATAGGTGCCCGCACCGGTGAGTGCGTTGAACAGCGTGGACTTGCCTGCGTTGGTGTACCCCACCAGCGAGACCGTCAGCACCTCGCCGCGCGCGCGGGCTCGCCGTCGGGTGCGCCGCTGGCGCTCGCTGCGATCGAGCCGTTCGCGGACCTGCCTGATCCGAGCCCCGATCATCCGACGGTCCATCTCGAGCTGGGTCTCGCCCGGGCCGCCGCGCACGCCGATGCCGCCGCGCTGGCGCTCCAGATGGCTCCAGGCGCGCACCAGCCGGGAAGACTGATGCTGAAGCCGGGCGAGCTCGACCTGCAGCTTGCCCTCGGTGCTTCGAGCGCGCTGCGCGAAGATCTCCAGGATCAGCTCGGTGCGGTCGAGCACCCTCACCTGCCACAGCCGCTCGAGATTGCGCTGCTGGACCGCCGAGATCTCGTGATCGAACAATACGGTCACCGCGCCCGTCTCGCGCAGCAGCGCGGCGAGTTCCTCGGCCTTGCCCTTGCCGACGTACAACCCCGGATCCGGCCGCGGCCGATGACAGACCAGGCGGCCGACCGGGCGGTGGCCGGCCGAAGTGGCAAGGGCAGCGAGTTCGTCGAGCGACCCGTCGTTCAGGCGATCCCTGCCGAGCGCGACGCCGACCAGCAGGGCTGCATCGGAAGAGGCGGCCGGCGCGTTCAGCTTTCGGGACTCTCGGGTTGGAAGTTGACCGGCCGGGCCGGCACCACCGTGGAGATCGCGTGCTTGTAGACCATCTGCGTGACGGTGTTGCGCAGGAGAACGACGTACTGGTCGAACGACTCGATCTGTCCTTGCAGCTTGATGCCGTTGACCAGATAGATCGATACCGGCACGTGCTCCTTGCGCAGCAGATTCAGGAACGGGTCTTGTAGTAGTTGCCCTTTGTTGCTCATGGCGGCTCCGGAAGTCCACTGACGATGGGGGCTCGTCACCGGGTTTCAACACCCCGGCCGGCTGACTGTACCCAAATCGATGGGCGAAGGCCAGCCGAGGGGCTTCGTGCACGCCGTGCCCGCGGCTCAACGCGCGTAGGGGTTCGCCGAGGTGCGGAACTCGATACGCAGCGGCGTGCCTGCGAGCGAGAACCGCTCGCGGAACCAGCCCTCGAGGTAGCGTCGGTATGTGTCGGTGACACGGTCGAGCGCGTTGCCGTGGATCACGACCACCGGCGGGTTCTGTCCCCCCTGGTGCGCGTACCGCAGCTTGGGTCGGATCGGTCCGCGGCGCGCGGGCTGCTGGCGCTCGACCGCCTCGAGGAGCGCGCGCGTGAGGCGGGGGGTCGACAGCCGGGCGGTTGCGGCCGCAAACGCCTCGTCGACCGACCGCATCAGCGCGGCGACACCCCGGCCGTCGGTCGCGGTGACGAAGTGCGTGCGGGCGAAGGACAGGAACCCGAGCTTGCGGGCGAGCTCGGTCCGGATCCGATCGCGCCGGTCGGCATCGGCCAGATCCCACTTGTTGACCGCGATCACCACCGCCCGACCCGCCTCGAGGACGAAGCCCGCGATGTGAGCGTCCTGCTCCGCCACGTCCTCGGAGGCGTCCAGCATCAACACGCAGACGTGGCTGTCCTCGATCGCCTGAAGCGTCTTTACGACCGAGAACTTCTCGATCACATCGGTGACCTTCCCGCGCCGACGCACGCCGGCGGTATCTACCAGGGTGTACTGGCGGCCGGCGCGCTCGAAGTCGACCGCGACCGCGTCGCGCGTGGTGCCGGGAACGTCGAACGCGATCATCCGAGGCTCGCCGAGCAATGTGTTGATCAGCGTCGACTTGCCCACGTTGGGACGGCCGACCACCGCGATCCTCACCCGTCGCGGCCGCGCGGGCGCGTCGGACGCGCCGAGCGCGGCCGCCGGTGCGGGGAGCGCGTCGGCCCCGTGCGACCCGGCACCCGGCACGTCGGCAGCGGGCCCGTCGGCGCCAGCCTCGTCCGAGTCGCCGGCACAGGCGATGCCCGGGGCGCCCCGCGCCGCCGTGGCCACGCCGGGCCGCGCTGCGGTG
Source organism: Burkholderiaceae bacterium (assembly GCA_044359175.1). Taxonomy (GTDB): domain Bacteria; phylum Pseudomonadota; class Gammaproteobacteria; order Burkholderiales; family Burkholderiaceae_E; genus UBA4615. Next base: position 16,905 of record JBIKMO010000045.1, read on the forward strand.
GCGTCCTCACCGGAGGTCGAAGCGATCGCCACCGGCAGCGCCTCCTCGAACAGCTCGCGCACGCCGTCGCCGTGAGCTGCGGACACGGGGTGCGGCCGCCCGAGCCCGAGCGACCAAGCATCGGCCACGGCCTGATCGCGCGGCATGCCTTCCGTCTTGTTCACCGCAACCACCACCCGCGACGCGGTCCGCCGCAGTTCGTTCGCGATGTCCTGGTCGCGCGCAGCAAGACCCTCGCGACCGTCGACCACGAAGACCACGAGATCGGCCTCGACGATCGCCTGGCGCGCCTGGCGCGCCATCTCGGCGGCGATGCCGGCGGTGGCGACCGGCTCGAATCCGCCGGTGTCGATCACGATGAATCGGCGCTCGCCCACCCGCGCCTGCCCGTACAGGCGGTCGCGGGTCAGCCCCGGGACGTCGGCGACCAGCGCGGCGCGACTGCGCGTGAGCCGGTTGAACAGCGTGGACTTGCCGACGTTGGGCCGGCCGACCAGCGCGACGACCGGCAGCAGGCTCACTCGACCCGGAACGCGTGAAGCGCTCCGCCGCTGGTCTGTGCGACGAGCGTGGTGCCGGCCGATGCAGGCGGCGCGACGATCGGCGTGCCATCGGTGCGGCTGACCGCGGCGAGCGAACCGTCCCCCCGCGCCAGCCAGATCAGGTTGCCTTCGAAGTCGCCGAGCGCGACCGCACCGCCCACGATCAGCGGCGCGGACAACCGGCGACGGGCGAAGCCCTTGCTCTGCCAGACCGGCCGGCCGCCCCGGTCGAACGCGTGCACGGTGTCGTCCGAGTCCGGCGCAACCACGCCCGCATCGTCGATGTCCAGCCCGACCGCCGAGGAGAAGTCTCGCAGCCAGAGCGGTGCACCTGTGGCGAGATCGACGCAGCCGATGCGCCCCTGGTAGGCGACCGCGCACAGCTCTCGGCCGATCACCAGCGGCGAACCGACCACGTCGGCCACGCGCTCCAGTTCGGTCGCACCGCGTGGCTGCGCGAGCGGCACGTCCCAGCGGGGTGCCCCGGTGGGCAAGGCGAGCGCAACCAGCCGGCCGCCGGGCAGACCGACGAAGCCGATACCGGGCACGATCGCGATGCCCCCGGAATGACGCAGCACCAGCGTCGGGCTCTGACGGGTGAACGACCAGCGCCGGGTGCCGAGTGCCGCGTCGTACGCGTGCACGCGGTTGTCGGTGGTCCGGACCAGCACGGTGCCGTCGGCCACCGCCGGCGGCGTGACGATCTCCGCGCCGACGTTGGCCGACCAGCGCTCGGCACCGCCGGCCTCGAGCGCGACCAGCGCGCCGTCGCGAGTTGCCACCACTGCGACCGTGCCGTCGGCGCCGACGCCCGCGGTCAACGCGCGACCGAGCGCCGTCCGCCAGACCGTTCGCCCCGTGTCGGTCGCCACGCGCACCACCGTGCCATCCTGCGCGGCCGCCCACACCGAGTCGCCGGCCACGACCGGCGCGAAACCGATGCCCGAGCGGGCACCGAGCACGACACTCCACGCCGGCCCGACCCGGACCGACCCCGACGGCGACGGCAGGGGATCCGGGGGCTTGCGCGAGGTACCGAACAGCGCGCAGCCGCCGAGCCCCAGCAGCCCCAGCGCCGCGAGCCGACGCCCCGCGGCAGGCATCGCGCGCGGCACCTCAGGCGCCTCCGAGCGCGTCGAGCTTCATCTGCACCAGCGGGCGCAGCGCGCTGCGGGCATCGAGCCGCTGCAGCGCCTCGCGATACGCGCTGCGCGCCTCGTCGCGCTTGCCCTGCGCGAGCAACAGATCACCGCGTCGGTCGGCGAAGCTGCCTGCGAACCCACCGGCATCGGGCACGGTCAGCACCTTCAGCGCCTCGTCGTAGGCCTTCTCGTCGAGCAGGATGCCCGCCAGCCGCAGCCGCGCAACCATCCGATGCTCGGGCACCGACGCCCGATCGATCGCCCACTGCAGCGGCGCCTTCGCGGCCTTCGGATCGCCGGCGTCATGGTGCGCGCGCGCCGCGAGCAGCGACGCCATCGACGCGTAGACCGTGCCCGCGTATCGCTCGGTCAACGTACCGGTCACGGTCTTCACCTTCGCGACGTCCTTCTTGTCGAAGGCTTCGCGAAGCTGTTCGTAGACGATCGAAGCCTCCACGGTCTGGCGCTGCTGCCACCACCCCCAGCCGCGCCAGCCGGCGACTGCGAGCAGCACGACCGTCACCAGAGCGAGGATCAGGGTGCCATATCGGGACCAGAACGCCTTGAACGCATCGATCTGGTCCTGTTCCTGCAGGTCGTAGGCCATCGTGTCTCCGCTCAATTCCCGTCAGTCGCCGGTCGCCACCAGCGCGTCGACGAGGTAGTCGGCCAGCGCATCGAGCCCGACCGTCTGCTGGCGGCCCTCGCCGCGCTCGGCATCGGCGCCGCGCAAGGCCTTGACGGTGACGGTACCCGAGGCCGCCTCCTGGTCGCCGATCACGACCGCGAACTCGGCTCCGCTCGCATCGGCCCGCCTGAACTGCGCCTTGAACGAGCCGCCGCCCGCGTGCAACACGACGTCCAGGCCGGCCGAACGCAGCCGCTCCGACACGCCGAAGGCCACGGGCGCGGCGACATCGCCCAAGTGCACGACGTAGACGTCGCAATCGGGCTGTGCCGACGCGTCACCGTGCTCGCGCATCAGCTCGAGCAGACGCTCCACCCCGATCGCGAACCCGCAGGCCGGGGCCGGCCGGCCGCCGAGCATCTCGATCAGCGGGTCGTAGCGCCCGCCGCCGCATACCGTGCCCTGCGCACCCAATCGATCGGTGACCCACTCGAACACGGTCCGGTTGTAGTAGTCCAGACCACGAACCAGCCGCGGATTGATCCGATACGGGATCCCCGCGGCCCGCAGCAGTTTCTGTACGCCCTCGAAGTGATCGCGCGACGCCTCGCCTAGATGGTCGGCGAGTTTCGGGGCCGACTCGACGACCGCCAACATCGCGGGGTTCTTCGTGTCGAGGATGCGCAGCGGGTTGCTGTGCAGTCGGCGCCTCGCGTCCGCGTCGAGCAGGTCGGCATGCCGCTCGAAGTGCGCGATCAGCGCGCCACGGTGCGAGCGCCGCTCTTGCGCGTCGCCGATGCTGTTGAGCTCGAGCCGGACGTCGCGCAGCCCGAGGTCGTCCCACAGCCGCTGGCACATCGCGATGAGCTCGGCGTCGACGTCGGGTCCGGCGAAGCCCAGCGCCTCGGCACCGATCTGATGGAACTGCCGATAGCGGCCCCGCTGCGGCCGCTCGTGCCGGAACATCGGACCGGTGTACCACAGCCGCTTCGGCCCGTCGTACAGCAGGTTGTGTTCGATGGCCGCCCGCACGACACCCGCGGTGTTCTCGGGCCGCAGCGTCAGGTGCTCGCCGTTGAGCGCGTCCTCGAACGAGTACATCTCCTTCTCGACGATGTCGGTGACCTCGCCGATGCCGCGCCTGAACAGCGCCGTGGCCTCGACGATCGGGGTACGGATCTGCCGGTAGCCATAGCTGCGTGCCCAATGGGCGACCGCATGCTCCAGCCGCTCCCAGCGCTCGGATTCGCCGGGCAGCAGGTCGTTCATCCCCTTCACGCCGCTCAAGCGCTCGGCGCGGGCAGCCGATGGCTCGCGCCGACCGGGGCTGGGATCGGGCTCGGAGGGGGACGGCACGGGGGGCGGGCTCGGGGGTCGGGCGCTCACCCGGTCACTCCGGCCGGGCCGCGGTCGCCGCGAAGCGGCGACGCACGTAGTGGTCGACGATCGCCTGGAACTCCTCGGCGATCCGGTCGCCCTTCAAGGTCACGGTGCGCTCGCCGTCGACGAACACCGGGGCGACCGGCGCCTCGCCGGAGCCGGGCAGCGAGATCCCGACGTCCGCGTGCTTGGATTCGCCCGGGCCGTTCACCACACAGCCCATCACCGCAACCTGTAGGGTCTCGACGCCCGGATATCGCGTGCGCCACACCGGCATCTGCTCGCGCAGCCATGTCTGGATTCGGTTGGCCAGCTCCTGGAACACCGTGCTGCTGGTGCGCCCACAGCCGGGGCAGGCGACCACCATCGGCGCGAAGGCGCGCAGGCCCATGGTCTGCAGGATCTCCTGCGCGACCACCACTTCGCGGGTGCGGTCCCCGCCCGGTTCGGGCGTCAGCGACACGCGGATCGTGTCGCCGATGCCCTCCTGCAACAGTACGGCGAGTGCGGCGGTCGAGGCGACGATGCCCTTGCTGCCCATGCCCGCCTCGGTCAGCCCGACGTGCAGCGGATAGTCGCAGCGGCGCGCGAGCTCGCGATAGACCGCCACCACGTCCTGCACGTTCGACACCTTGGCCGACAGCACGATCCGGTCGCCGCGCAGACCGAGGGCCTCGGCCTGGCGGGCGCTGTCGATCGCGGAGGTGACCAGCGCCTCGCGCATGACCTCGGCGGCCTGCCATGGTCGTGCGCGGCCGGCGTTCAGATCCATCAGCCGGGCAAGCAGCGACGGGTCCAGACTGCCCCAGTTCACCCCGATCCGCACCGGCCGCTCGTGCTCGATGGCGCGCTCGATCATCTGCGCGAAGTTGCCGTCCCGGCGGCTGCCCGCGCCCACGTTGCCGGGGTTGATGCGGTACTTGGACAGCGCACGTGCGCATTCCGGGAACTGGGTCAGCAGCTTGTGGCCGTTGTAGTGGAAGTCGCCGACCAGCGGGACGTCCACCCCCATGCGGTCGAGCTGCTCGCGCAGCGCCGGCACCTGCCGCGCCGCCTCCGGCGAATTCACCGTCACGCGGACGACCTCGGAGCCCGCCTGCGCGAGCGCCTTGACCTGGATCGCGGTCGCGATCGGGTCAGCCGTGTCGGTGTTGGTCATCGACTGCACGACCACGGGCGCCCCGCCGCCCACGCGTACCGCGCGCGTGCCCCAGCGCACCTCGACCTGACGCGTCAGCCGCCGGCCCAGCGGTCCGACCGGCATCGGCGATGGTTCGTCGGCGCGATCGGGTGCAGCGACGCTCACGGCAGCTTCACCTTGGCGATGTTGTTCGGTGACGAGGTCAGCGGCTTGAGATCCACCGGCGTGCCCTCGAACTCGAGCGTGACCTGATCGGCGTTGCCGATCGTCAGCGAAAACGGAGCCTCGCCCTTGAGTTCGACCGGCACGCTCGGACGGACCGTTCCCATGAACACGCTCTTGCCGTCGGCCTGCCGGACGTCGACCCAGGCGTCCTGACGCACGGTCAGCCGGATCGCGGGTGGCGGCGGTGGCGGGGGAGGAGCTGCTGCGGGCGGCACGACAGCCACCGGCGGCGCGGGCGACGTCGGTGCGGGCGGCTGCGGCACGACGAGCGGCGCGGGCACCAGGGGTGACCCGGCGGGTTGAACGGCGCCCGCCGGGGTCGAGCCCGGCGCGCCTGCGGGGGCACCAGGCACGGCACCCGACGGTGCGGGCGCTCCAGCGCCGGTCGGCGACGCGCCCCCGGAGATCCACGACCCGACCTTCGCGACGTCGCCCTCCCCCCCGAAGAAGAGCGCGACCGCGATCACCCCGACCACACCGAGCACGGCCCAGGGCAGCCTGCTGCCCTTGCCTTCGCCGTCGAAGCCGAATCCGCCGCCGCGCGGCATCGGCGCGGCGAGCGACGCGCTCGGTCGCAGCGTCTCGGGTTCAGCGTGGCCGCCGATCGCGCGCAGCAGCGGCTCGACGTCCACACCGAGCAGGCGCCCGTACGAACGCACGCTGCCGCGGGCGAACGCCCGACCAGGAAGCGCATCCCAGTCGCCTCGCTCGATCGCGTCGAGCTGCCGGGGGTGAAGCTTGAGGCGCTGCGCCACCTCCCCCTTGCCCATGCCGCGTCGTTCTCGCGCTGACGCCAGCTGCTCGGCGGTCTCGATCACCATGATCTGACTGTCGGACCCCGCCGGTCCGGTCGCCTCTTCACTCACCGAATGCTCCACGTTGCAGGAGGGTCGCCTCGCGCGAGGACGGGAACTGGCGGCGCAGCTGCGACGAGAGGCTGGCGACGCTGTCGCGGTCGCCCACTCTTCGATCGACGCGGATCGCCAGCCACAAGGTCTCGGCGCTTGGCG
>JBIKMO010000230.1:0-7132 GCA_044359175.1 Burkholderiaceae bacterium
CCTGCGCCGGTCGCCCGTTGCGACCCTTCACCGGACCCGCCGCGCGCGACGGCTCCAGCGCCGCCTTCGGCGCCAGCGCCCCGCACGCCGCGCGGGCGGGCGTCATGCGGGCGGACGTCATGCAGCCTCCCTACGCGGGCACGCGCGAGGTCGTCCGCGCGGCGGAGCGGTCGTCATCGGGCCGAGGGCCCTGGCACAGCCCACCGCGCAGCGGGCGCGCGGCAGGGTCCCTGCCCCGCCCCGCCCCGCCCCGTCCCCGCTCCGCGATCCGCGATCGGCACACGGTTGTCGCGACGACGGCACGGGTCGTCGCGTGTCAGTCCAGCCAGCGAGCGTTGGTGCGGATGAATCCGTCGACATCTGGCCGCGGGCCACTCTTGTCGGGCGCGCTGTGAAACAGCCAATCACGCCAAAGCACGGATTCGACGGCGGTTCGCGCCGCCGCACCGGATGTGCCCAGCCGCAAGAGCTGTACCGCCTGTTTCGCCACCGGCGGCTGCTTCGGATCCGCGAATTCACTCGCATTGCTGCCGATGCGCTCCAGCAGGGCATACCGTACCCGGTCGGTCAGGCGCATCGTTCTCGGCGCGTTCTGCAGCGACAGCGAGTCCTCCAGCCGGGGCCCTTTCCCCTGGCCCAGAATCACGTCCAGTTCCCGACGGATCGTCTGGGGTGAGGGCTGTCGCTGCGCGCCGGACGCCTGCGCGAGCTCGCCGATACCTAGGGCGGTCTGAGGGCGCATCGCGCCCCCCTGGACGGGTGCAACCATGATGTTCCGCCTTCCTCGGCCGGGCCGATGACGTCGGCGTGGCCCACCGCCCGGCGGCTCCGGACGAGTGGCTGCCAACGGCCGCGATGGTGCGCGGGCGGGCTCCCACCCGCCAAGCTGGGACCCGCCCTAGCTCGGGTCGGATCCGCGGCGCGGTGGCCCCGCGGCGCCGCGAGGGGTGACCCAGCCGCCGACCCTCAGCCGCCGCGGCGCAGCGCCAGCACGTGACGCAGCACCACCGGACTGGCGATGGCGACGCCCGCCAGCGTCGGCGCGAGCCCCGGTGCGATCATCAGCAGCGCGGCGACCCCGCAGATCCACGGCTCGGCACGCCGCATCTCGACCAGCAGGAACCGCGACAGCGACGCGGCGAGCAGCGTGATGCCCAGCATGCAGCCGACGAAGGTCACGACGAAGTCGTAGGGCGTGAAGCCCTTGGCCACGATCAGCAGGCTCGGCGAGAACACGAACACGAACGGCACCAGCACCTTCGCGAGCCCGAGACGGAACGCGGTGTTGCCGGTGCGGAACGGATCGCTGCCGGCCATGCCCGCGGCCGCGTACGCGGCCAACGCCACCGGCGGCGTGATGTCGGCGAGCACGCCGTAGTAGAAGACGAAGAAGTGCGCCACCAGCGGCTCGACCCCGAGCAGCGTCAGCGTGGGCGCGGCCACGGTCACCATGATGATGTAGTTGGCCGTGGTCGGAATGCCCGCGCCGAGCAGGATGCAGACCAGGCCGGTCATGATCAGCGCGGCCAGCAGCGTGAGCGTGCGCGGGTCGACCACCGCCGCCGGCACCAGGCTGCCCACGCCGCCGGCCACCGCCTGCGCCGCCCCGGTGATCAGCGTCGACAGCTTGAAGCCCACGCCGGTGAGCGTGACCACACCGATCACGATGCCGACGGTCGCGGCCGCCGCACCCACCGCGAGCGCGTACTTCGCGCCGGTGCCGAACGCCTCGACCAGCACCGGCAGCCCGACGCGCCCCTGCACCCGCAGGCCGCGCAGCAGCAGCGGCACCGCGACGAATGTCGACAGCACGATCGCGGCTTTCACGGAGGCGTCCTGGATGCCGCCGAACACCAGCACGAGCAGCACCGCGTGCAGCGCCGCGAACAGCCCCCAGTGCCGGACGGTGTTGCCCTGCTCCCGGCTGGTCAGGCCCACGATCGCGCACGAGCTGATGCCGGCGAACGCGGCCAGGTATGGCGTGCGACCGCTCACCAGGATGAAGATCAGCAGTGCGAGCGGCACCAGCGTCGGCCAGCGCCGCCGCAACGATTCGCTCAGCCGCGGCATCTCCTGCGGCGTGAGCCCGCGCAGCCCGAAGCGCTTGGCCTCGAAGTGCACCTGCATGAACACGCCGAAGAAATGCATGAACGCCGGCACCGCGGCCGCCGCGATGATCGTCTGGTAGGGCAGCGACAGGAATTCGATCATCAGGAAGGCGGCCGCGCCGAGCACCGGCGGCGTGATCTGCCCGCCGGTGGAGGCCGCGGCCTCGACACCACCGGCGAACTCGCGCCTGTAGCCCACGCGGATCATCGCCGGAATCGTCAGCGAACCCACGGTCACCGCGTTGGCCACCGACGAGCCCGACAGCATTCCGAACATTCCGGAGCCGATCACGCTGACCTTCGCCGGCCCGCCCGCGTAGCGCCCGGCCACGGCGCTCGCCACGTCCAGGAACAGCTGCCCCAGACCGATGCGCGTCGCCAGCACCCCGAACAGCACGAAGTGGAACACGTAGGTGGCCACGACGCCGACCGCCACGCCGTAGATGCCCTGGCTGGTCAGGTACTGATGGCTCACGAGCTGGCCCCAGCTGGAGCCCGCGTGCTTGAGCAGGCCGGGAAAGACCGGGCCCGCGAGCGCGTAGGCCATGAACAGCAGCGCGATCACCGGCAACGGCCAACCCATGCTGCGCCGCGTGGCCTCCAGCAGCACCACGATCATCGTCGTGCCCATCACCACGTCCAGCGTGCCCGGGTTGCCGACGCGGAACATCAGGTCATGGAACACCCACGGGATGTAGAGCGCCGCAGCGACCGCCGCGAGCGCGAGCAACCAGTCGAACCCAGGCAGGCCGCCTGGGTGGGTCGGGCCCGGTCGCGGCGGCACGGCGAGCAGTGCGGCCCGGTGGGGAAACACCAGGAAGATCAGTCCCAGCACGAAGGCGAGGTGCACGCCGCGATGCGTGATCTCCTGCAGCAACCCGAATCCGGCGGTCGCGTAGTGGAACAGCGACAGCGCGATCAGCAGCCCGCCCACGAGCGTGGTCGTGGCCGCCGGCAACGGCCGGAAGCGCATCTCGGGGTCGAACCGCTGCTCCAGCTCCCGGAGCGCGCGGTCGTCGGATACGGACGGGGTCATCGGGACGTTGGCTCGGCGGTCGGGAACGGCGAACCGGCGCGGCGCCGCCACCGCCGCGTCGGCGAGCGCGACCGGCGATCGCGGGGTCGCCGGCCCGTGGGGCCGGCGCGTCGCTTCGGCTCTACTTCAGCACGCCCGCTTCGCGGTAGTAGCGCGCCGCGCCCGGGTGGAACGGAATGCCCGCGCCCTGCACCGCGTTGTCCCGGGTGATGAACTTGCCCTTGGCATGACCCGCGCCCATCGCCTTCTGGCCGGCCTCGGAGTACAGCGCCTTCACGATCTCGTAGACCAGGTTGGGGTCGACCTTGTCGCTGGTCACCCACTGCGCGCCCACCGCCAGCGTGCGCACCGCGCCCACGCCCTTGTAGGTGTCGGCAGGGATGGTGTCCGGCGCGAAGAAGCTCGACGCGCGACGGATCGCGTCGGCCTGCGCACCCTCGATCGCCACCAGCTCGATGCCCGCGCCCGAGGAGGCCAGCTCGGAGATCGCGCCGGCAGGCCAGCCGCCGGTGAAGAAGAACGCGTCGAGCGCGCCGTCCTTGAGCTTGTCGCCGGCCTGGTTGGGCTTGATGTACTCGGGCTTGAGGTCGGCATCCTTCAGCCCGTAGGCCGCCAGGATCGCGCGCGCGTTGATCAGGGTGCCCGAACCCGGCTCGTCGAGCGCGACCCGCTTGCCGCGCAGATCCGACACCGTCCGGATGCCCGCGCCCTTGCGCGCGACGATGTGCACGCTCTCCGGGTACAGGTTGGCGATCAGCCGCAGGCCGGTCACCGCCGGGCGGCCCTCCCACACGCCGGTGCCGGTGTACGCCCAGGTGGCGACGTCGGCCTGCGAAAAACCCGACTCGATCTGGCCACCGGCCACCGCGTTGACGTTGGCCACCGAGCCGGCGCTCGCCTGCGCGGTCGCAGCGATCTTGCCCGGCTGGCTCACCGTGTTGGCGACCATGCCGCCCACCGGGAAGTAGGTGCCGGCGGTCCCGCCGGTGCCGATCCGGAAGAACTGCTGGGCCTGAACGGCGCCGACGGTGAGTGCGAGCGCGGCGGCAGCCGCGAGGGTGCGGTAGGACGTCATCACGGGGTCTCCTGGAACCTGAGAACGCGCAGTATCACCCCGGGACGACCGGATCCCCAACCCCGCGACGCATTGCGCGGCCGCACGCGCATGCGCACACTTCACGGGCCGCCGCACGCTGCGCGACCCTTCCCACCCGACGCCCGGCAGCGGGCGCCCGCACCGGAGATGGCATGGACACGACCCGAACCGCCGACCGCGGCGTGATGCTGGTGACCGGGGGCACCCGCGGCATCGGCGCGGCAACCTCGCGGCGCGCCGCGGCGATGGGCTGGACGGTTGCGATGGTCTATCGCGACCGCGACGCACAGGCGAGCGCGCTCGCCGCCGAGATCTCGGCCGCAGGCGGCCGCGCGCACGCGCTGCGCGCCGACGTCGCCGACGAAGCGGCGATCCTCGAGACCTTCGCCCGCGTCGACGCGCTCGGCCCGCTGGACGTGCTGGTCAACAACGCCGGGATCACCGGCGGCGTGTCACGCGTCGAGGCGCTCGACGCCGGCATGCTCGCCACGCTGCTGCGCATCAACGTGTGGGCGCCGTTCGTGTTCGCGCGCGAGGCGGTGCGGCGGATGTCGACGCGCCACGGCGGGCGCGGCGGCTCGATCGTCAACGTCGGCTCGGGCGCGTCGCAGACCGGTACGCCCGGGGTCTGGGTCCACTATGCGGCGACCAAGGGCGCGCTCGACACGATGACGATCGGGCTCGCCAAGGAGCTCGCGGCCGAGGGCATCCGCGTCAACGCGGTGCGCCCCGGCATCATCGACACCGAGATCCACGCATCGCGCCCGCCGGGCCAGCTCGAGCAGATGACCCGGATGATCCCGATGGGCCGGCTGGGCACCGCCGACGAGATCGCGCGGTCGATCCTCTGGCTCGCCGACCCGCAGAGCTCGCCGTACGTCACCGGCTGCCTGCTGGACGCGCGCGGCGGCATCTGAGCCGCAACCGCCCGCGCGCCGGCGGGCCGTCGCGTCAGTGCATGTCCGACAGCGCCTCGCGCACGAACTCGACGAACGCGCGGACCTTGGGCGTCATCGCGCCGCGCTGCGGCAGCACCGCGTAGACCGCGCGGTTCTGCACCGCGTGCCCGTGCAGCACCTCGACCATGCGGCCGCTGGCGAGGTCCTCCTCGACCAGCCAGCGCGCGGTCTGGCAGATGCCCAGCCCGGCGCGGGCGGCCTCCAGCACCGGCTCGCCGTGATTCGAGGTGAGCCGTCCGTTGACGCTCACCGTGCGCACCTTGCCGTCCTGCACGATCGGCCACGACGGGTGCGCGTGCTGGCCGCGCGAGAACAGGCACTCGTGCGCGGCGAGGTCCTCGGGGGCGCGCGGCACCCCCCGCTCGGCGAGGTACGCGGGCGACGCGCAGAACACGCGCCGGTAGGGCGCGAGCCGGATCGCGATCAGCCCCGGGTCGATCCGGTCGGCGATCCGGACCGCGACGTCGATCTGCGCCTCGAACACGTCGACCTTGTCCACCGACAGGTCCAGGTCGATCGTCAGGCGCGGGTAGGTCTTCAGGAAGCGCGGCATCGCGGGCGCGATCCGCCGCGCGCCGAAGGCGAGCGGCAGCGTGACCCGCAGGTGGCCGATCGGCTCGGACTGCAGTTCGGAGAGGTCGGCCTGCGCCTGCTGCAGCTCGTCGAGCACCCGGATGCTGCGTGCGTACAGCTTGGCGCCGGCGTCGGTGACGAACAGCCGGCGGGTGGTCCGGTTCATCAGCCGCGTGCCGAGCCGCGCCTCGAGCGCCGCGATGTGCTTGCTGACCGTGGCCGGCGTCACGCCGTAACGGCGCGCGACCTCGGAGAAGCTCTCGAGCTCGACCGCACGCGCGAAGATCCGAAGCGACACGAGATCGTCGAACGGCCCGGACAGCGGCGAGCCGGGTTCGGCGGGGCGCCGGGTCTCCTCCGTAGCGGGGGTGGGACGGGTGGACATGGCGCGGGCCTCGTGCGGCGGCCTGCGGAACCATCTGTTCGTGGCCGGAACAAATGATATTCCGGCCGGATCGTTGCCGCCATTCGGACGAGTGCGCACACTGCGTCGGTGCCCGGGTGCGTCCGCCGCCCGAGACGGCACGACCTCGGGGAGACTCCTTCGCATGCGGCTCGCGAGCTTCCAGACCGCCGACGGGCGGCGCTCGTTCGGCGCGGTCCGGCCCGACGGCTCGATCGCCGTGCTGGCTCGCTCACCGGTCCTCACGCTGCGCCAGGCGCTCGCCGCCTGGGGGGTGGCGGGCATCGCACGGCGCCTCGAGGAGGCGAGCACGGTGGTGCCCGCCGGCGGGTTCGCGTGGCTGGCGCCGGTCACCGACCCGGACAAGATCCTGTGCGTCGGGCTGAACTACACGCTGCATGCTCAGGAGGCCGGCATGGCGATCCCGAAGCATCCGTCGATGTTCGTGCGCTTTCCAGGCTCGCAGGTCGGTCACGAGGCGCCTACGGTCGCGCCGGCCGCCTCGGAGCAGTACGACTACGAGGCCGAGCTCGCGGTGGTGATCGGCGCCGAGGGCCGGCACGTGCCCGAGTCGCAGGCGATGTCGATCGTGGCCGGCTACGCGTGCTTCGCCGAGAACTCGGTGCGCGACTTCCAGCGCCACGCCACGCAGGCCACCCCGGGCAAGAACTTCGAGTCGAGCGGCGCGTTCGGGCCGTGGCTCACCACTGCCGACGAGGTGCCCGACCCGATGGCGCTCGAGGTCGTCGGTCGGCTCAACGGCGAGGTGGTGCAGCGCGACTCCACCGCGAACACGATCTTCTCGATCGCGCAGATCGTCGCCTACGCGTCGACCTTCGCGCGGCTGCTGCCCGGCGACGTGATCGTGACCGGCACGCCGGCCGGCGTGGGCATGGCGCGCAAGCCGCCGCGCTGGCTGCGGCCCGGCGACCGCTTCGAAGTCGAGATCCCGGGTGT
>JBIKMO010000046.1:0-22879 GCA_044359175.1 Burkholderiaceae bacterium
TGCGTGAACGACAGCGTCTCGCTCGCGCAGACCCAGGCCTTCGAGTGCCGTGCGTACTCGCGCAGGTCGGCGAGGTTGTCCAGCCGGAACGGGTCCTCGTGCCAGTAGGTGCCGAACTCCTCGAGCGCGCGCGCGAGGCGGCACGCCATCGGCAAGCTCCACAGCGAATGGAACTCGACCATCACGTCCATCCGCGAGCCCACCGCGCGGCGGATCTTCCGGAACGGCTCGAGCGCGACGTCCAGCTCCTGCGGCGAGATGTCCCAGCCGTGCGTGCGTTCGGCGGCGATGTCGAACGGCCAGATCTTCATGCCGGTGATGCCCTGCTCGAGCAGCGAGATCGCGAGCTCGTCGGCACGGTGCAGGAAGGCGTCCAGGTCCTCGTACGGGCCGTCGGTGGCACCGACGTGCCAGTTGGCCACCGCCTGCGCGCGCGAGTCGCGGATGTAGCGGTAGCCCGCGCAGGTATTGTAGACGCGGATCGAGTCGCGCGAGCGCCCGCCGAGCGCATCGGCGAGCGGCAGCCCGGCGGATTTCGCGAACAGGTCCCAGAGCGCGATGTCGATCGCGGAGTTGCCGCGCGTCTCCACGCCCGCCGAACGCCAGCCGAGATAGTTCGCGAGGTCGCGGCCGATCGCCTCGATCCGGCGCGGGTCCCGGCCGATCAGCTTGGGCGCAACGGTCTCGTGCAGGTAGGCCTCGACCGCCTGCGCGCCCATGAAGGTCTCGCCCAGACCGACCAGGCCCTCGTCGGTGTGCAGGCGCACCCACACCAGGTTGGCGAACTCCTGCAGCCGCAGCGTCTCGACGGCGGTGATCTTCACTGGCGGACGCGCGCCTCGCGCGGGTGGGGGTGGATCGGAGACCGCCGCGGGGGGCAGCCGCATGACCAGGCCGACGCGCGGCGGGGATCCGCCGCGCCGCGCGTCCGCCGGTCAGGCGCTCACTTGCGGATCTGCGCGAGCGTGTCCTGCATCCGCTTGACCGTCTCGGCGCCGATCGTGCCCGCGTGCTTCTCGTACACCGAGCGCGCCTGATCGCGCATGCGCTGCTGCTCGGCGGGGGTGATCTCGTTGACCTGCATGCCCTTGGCGCGCAGGTTGGCGAGCGAACGGTCGGACAGCGAACGCGACACGCGGCGTTGCTCGTCGCGGCCCTCGATCGCGCAGTCGGACAGCGCCTGCTGCTCGTCCTTGCTCAGCTTGTCCCACAGCGGCTTGGAGTACAGCACCATGAACGGCGTATACGCGTGGCGCGTCACCGACAGATACCGCTGCACCTCGAAGAACTTCGAGGTGTCGATGGTCACGAACGGATTCTCCTGGCCGTCGATCGCGCGGGTCTCCAGCGCGGTGAACACCTCGCCGAAGGCCATCGGCACCGCGTTCGCGCCCAGCGTCCGGAACGTGTCCAGGAAGATGTTGTTCTGCATCACCCGCACCTTGACGCCCTGGAAGTCCTCCCACTTCGTGACCGGCTTGCGCGAGTTGGTGAGGTTGCGGAAGCCGTTCTCCCACCACGCGAGGTTGACCAGGTTCACGCCCGGCATCTTGTCGCTGATGTACTTGCCGAACGCGCCGTCGAGCACCTGGTCGGCCTCGCGCTCGTTGGCGAACAGGAACGGCAGGTCGAACACGCCGAGGTCCGGCAGGATGCCCACCAGCGGCGAGGACGAGGTGACCACCATCTCCTGGGTGCCCGAGCGCAGCGCCTGCGTGGCCTGCAGGTCGCCGCCGAGCGCACCGCCCCAGAACGCCTGCAGCTTCATCCGGCCGCCGGACTTCTGCGCGAGGCACTGGGTCATCTTGGCCACGCCGTTGCCCACGGGGTGGTCCTGGTTCACGCCGTTGGACACGCGGATGGTGCGGTCGGCGAACTGCGCGTACGCGGGCGAGAGCGCGCAGGCCGCGGCGACCGCGGCGGTGAGCAGGGACGTCCTGAACAGGTTCGGCTTCATGGTCTCCTCCTGGGTATCGGCCGTAACGTACCGGGTGCATCAGTGTGCACCACTCGGGCTGGGTGCGCGCGCCGCCGCCGGCTGGCCGGCGGCAGGGTACCAACCCCGGACCTCACCGACCCCTCAGCCAGGCGAGCGGGACGGTGACCAGTTCGGGAATCAGCACAAGCAGGAACAATACCGTGGTCTGGGCGATCAGGAACGGTGCGACGCCCCGGATCACCGCGCCCATCGGCACCCGGGCGACGCCACAGACCACGTTGAGCACGATGCCCACCGGCGGCGTGATCAGCCCGATCGCGTTGTTCATGATGAACAGCACGCCGAAGTAGACCGGGTCGATCCCGGCCGCCTTGACGATCGGCATCAGCACCGGAGTCAGGATCAGCACCGTGGGGGCGAAGTCCAGCGCGGTGCCGACCACCAGCACCAACAGCATCATCACCAGCAGCAGCAGCGTCTTGTGCTCGGTCAGCGGGCCCAGCATCGTGCCGAGCTCGGCGGGGATGTTCGCCTGGGTGATCAGCCAGGCCGACACCAGCGCGGCGGCGACCAGGAACATCACCACCGCGGTGGTCTTCGCGGCCACCAGCAGCACGCGGTACAGATGAGCGACCTTGAGCTCGCGATAGACGAACAGGCCGACCAGCAGCGCGTACACCGCGGCGAGCACCGCGGCCTCGGTCGGGGTGACCACCCCGAACTTGATCCCGCCGAGGATGATCACCGGCATCAGCAGCGCGAAGAACCCGTCGACGAACGCCCGACCCCGCGCCGACCAGGACGCGCGCGGGTGGGTCTTCACCTTCATGCCGCGGACCACCCACGCCCAGGCAACGACCAGCGACGCAGCCATCAGCAGGCCGGGAACGATGCCGGCGAGGAACAGCTGGGTGATCGACACGTTCGCGGCGACGCCGAAGATGATGAATCCGATCGACGGCGGGATCACCGGCGCGATAATGCCGCCCGAGGCAATCAGACCGGCCGAGCGCGGCATGTCGTAGCCCGCATCGCGCATCATCGGGATCAGGATCGAAGCGAGCGCCGCGGTGTCGGCGGCCGCCGAGCCGGACAGCGACGCCATGATCACCGCCGCGAAGATCGCGACGTAGCCGAGCCCGCCGTGCACGTGGCCGACGAAGGCGATCGCGAAGTTGACGATGCGCTTGGACAGACCGCCGGCGTTCATCAGCTCGCCGGCGAGCAGGAAGAACGGCACGGCGAGCAGCTGGAAGTTGTCGGCGCCGATGATCAGGTTCTGCGACAGGATCTGCGCGTCGAAACGACCGAGATACAGCATCAGTGCGACGCCGCATACCAGCAGCGCGAACGCCACCGGCACGCCGATCGCCATCGCACCGATCAGCGACGCGAGGAACACCGCCACCGTCATCGCCCGCTCCCGGCTGGTCTCACTCGAGGCGCTCCTTCAGCACGTGGCCGGCGTCGTGCTCCATCAGGCCGGCGAACGCATCGAGCTCGCCGGGCCGCAGCCGTCCGGTCAGCAGCCGTGCGAGCCTCGCCGCGGTCAGCATCCCGATGCCCGCGCTGCTGAAGAACCCGATCCCGTACACCCAGATCATCGACATGCCGGTGATCGGGGCGGTGTTGGTCCAGTTCAGAGGCGCCTGCTTCCAGGTGCCCCAGAAGAACAGCACGCAGCAGGTGAGCACCAGCGTGTCGGTCAGCCCCATGCACACCGAGCGACCGCGCGCGCCGAGCCGCGCGACCAGCGTCTCGACGCCCATGTGCGCGTTCTCACGGGCGACCACCACCGCGCCGACGAAGGTGAGCCACACGAACAGGTAGCGCGACAGCTCCTCGGACACCGCAATGCCCGAGTCGAACGCGTAGCGCAGCACCACGTTGCCGAAGATCATCACGACCATCGCCGCGAGGCACAGCACCATCAGCAGTTCGAGCACGTGGAAGAAGCCGTTGGCGACGCGGGTCAAGGGGGCGGATCCGTGCGGTGGGGCGCGAGGCGGCGCCGAGAGGGGGCGGTCGACGCGCCGCCCGGGCGGGCACGACGACGGGACCGCGCGGATTGTAATGCCGCGGGCCGCGCGCGGCCATCGGCTACACTCTGCGCCCCGGCCGATCCCCGGCGTCCCCTCGATGACCGCGATCCGACTGATCGCCGGCCTGGGCAACCCCGGGCCGGAACACGAGTCCGACCGTCACAACGCCGGCTTCTGGTTCGCCGATGCAGTGGCGCGCGCCCACGGCGGGGCCTGGCGGCGCGAGTCGCGCTTCCACGGCGAGGTCGCGCGCGCCTCGGTCGGCGGCGCGGAGGTCTGGCTGATCAAGCCCGCGACCTACATGAACCGCTCCGGGCAGGCGGTGTCGGCGATCGCGCGCTTCTACCGCATCGCGCCGGCCGAGGTGCTGGTCGTGCACGACGAGCTCGACCTGCCCCCGGGCACCGCGCGACTCAAGCGCGGCGGAGGCAGCGGCGGGCACAACGGGCTGAAGGACGTGAGCGCCGCGCTCGGCACGCCGGACTACGCGCGGCTGCGACTGGGCATCGGTCATCCGCGCGACCTGCACCCCGGCCGCGAGGTGGTGGACTACGTGCTGCAGCGGCCCTCGCGCGCCGAGCAGCAGGCGATCGACGAGCGCATCGACGCGGCGCTGGGTATCGTGCCGTTGCTGGCTGCCGGCCAGTGGGAGCGCGCGGGTCAGACGCTGCACACGGTCGCGCGCTGAGCACGACGCGACCGACCCGGCGCGTGCGCCGCCCGCACGCGTCGCGACCGGCACGCCGCGGCACCGGCCGGGCTAGACCAGCGGCTCGGCCTGCACGCCACCCGGGCGCGACGCGATCGCGTCGAACGCCTCGGCCAGACGCTCGCCCTCGGCGACCACCCGGCGCCACGCGGCCATCCGGCCGGCCGCGTCGCCACGCCAGGCCGCGAAATCGCCTCGATCCGGGATCCGGCCGCCGGGCAGCGTGCGGATCCACTCGGGGGCCGGCACCAGCAGCACCAGGTTGTCGAGTGCCCGCGTCGCCCGGTGCCGGCGCCGCAGACGCTTGTCCAGCCATCCCGGGACCACCTCGGGCTGGAAGTGCGGGTAGAGCACGAGCGGCGCGGCCGCGGTCGCGGACATCGACGCGTAGTCGAGGTGCAGGTGGTAATCGGTGAGCCCGCCATCCCAGTAGGCGCCTGGCGGCGCACCGCGGATGTCGCGCACCGGATCCAGCCAGAACGGGATCGAGCAGCTCGCGAGGATCGACGCGGCGAGGTTGTCCGGACCGAGCGCCACTCGGTGCGTCGGGTAGTCGCCGAGCGACCAGGGCAGCGGATCGCGCGGGTCGGAGAACACCACGCGCTCGAACCAGCCGCCCATCGCGCGCCGCGACACGAGGTTCGCGCCGAACGCGCCGAGGCAGCCGGCCGCGGTGCGCAGCCGGCCGCCGCCATCGAGCAGCACGCTGCGGCCTCGGCTGGCGAACACGTGCAGCCGCAACCGCGGATGCGCGAGCACCTGCGCCTCGCGACCGCCGAACTGCCGGGCGAGCTGCGCGCGGAAGGTCGCGCTCACCTGCGCGGGAGACGGCCGACGGACCGCGTCCGGCTCGCCGTAGGTCTCATGCACGTAGTCGTGCGCGAGCTCGGCGAGCGCAGCCTGCGGATCGGGCAGACACGCGCAGGCGAGCCGCCACGCGCCGATCGACGCGCCCGCCAGGTGCACCGGCTGCGAACCGCCGGCCAGCCAGCGACCGAAGATCAGGCGGTCGAGCGCGTTCAGCACGAGCGCCTTGGGCCCGCCCGCCGCGCCCGGCACCGCGCCCACGTGGCCGGGCCGCAGCCCGTGGTCGCGCAGGTGTCGCAGCGCGACCGGGCCGGCGAGGAGTCTGAGCACGCGCATGCGGGGCGATCGGATCGACGCGACCGACACGGCCGCGTGCGGCGACGATGGTAGCGCGTGCCCGCCCGGGCGCACCGCGTCGCGCGCGACGCACCGTCCGGCGCGCCGCGGGGGTGACCGCGCCGGCGATCGGGCATCATCGGGACACGCTCCGTGCTTGCCGACGTGATCCCTGCCGCCGCCCGACCGCCCACTTCGCCGACGCCGTCGCCAGCGGCGAGCCCGCGGGCCCTGCCTGTCGCGGCGAGTCGCGGCGCCCGCCGGACGAGGGCTGCGGTCGCGATCGCCGCGCTCGTCGGCGCACTGCCCGTGCCCGGCGCCGCCATCGAGCGTCCGCTGTGGGAACTGGGCGCGGGCGGCCTGATCGGCCGCTTCGAGGCCTGGCCCGCCGGTGCCGAGCGCCGCACGCTCGGTCTGCTCTACCCCTGGTTCGTCTACCGCGGCGACGTGCTGCGCGTGCAGGACGGGTCGGTGACCGCGCGGCTCGTGGATCGCCGACGGTTCGTGCTCGACATGAGCTTCGATGCCGCGCCGTCCGCCGCGGCGACCGACGTCGGCGCGCGCGCCGGCATGCCCGGACTGGGCTGGCTGCTCGAGGCCGGGCCGCGGCTGCGGATGCGGCTCGACGACCCGGCGGACCGCGACGAGCGCTGGTTCGCGAGCCTGTCGGCGCGCGCGGCGATCTCGATCGACGGCGGCGTGACCGCGCGCGGCGTCCTGGTCGCGCCCAGCGTCGACTACCTGAACCGCAAGCTGCTGGGCACCCGGCTCACGCTCAACGCGAGCCTGGCCGCCGAGTTCGCGACCGCGGACTACACCGAGCCGCTGTACGGCGTGGCGCCAGCCTACGCGACCCCGACCCGGCCCGCGTACGAGGCCCGCGGCGGCTACGTCGGCACGCGGCTGTACGGCGCCGCCCAGTACCGCTGGAGCGAGACGGTCACGCTGTTCGCCTTCGTCGACGCCGGTCTGTACGATCGGGCGGCGAATCGCTCGAGCCCGCTGTTCGAGCGCACCCGCGGCGGCTCGGCCGGCGTCGGCCTCGCGTTCACGCTCGCCCGCTCGGCGACCCGGGTCACCGTGTCCGACTGAGGCCGCGCTCGGGCGGACGCTCGCCCACCAGCAGCACGTTGGCGAACGAGGTCCCTTCGCTCATCGGCTGGGTGCGCACCACGAAACCGTGACGCGCGAGCAGCGCCGCCCACTGATCGGCGCTGCGCGTCGCGAACCGCGGCCACGCGCCGCGCACCAGCGTGATCAGCGCGTCGTTCGCGAGGGTCCAGCGGAAGCGCCAGCCGCGCGCGGCGTCGCCCACGCGAAGCAGCAGCCGCCCACCCGGCTCGAGCGCCCGTGCGCAGCGGGCGATCACGCGCTCCTGCTCGGCGTGCGCGAGGTAGTGCAGCACGTCCAGGATCACCACCGCGTCCACCGGGTCGACAGGCATCGTGCGCAGGTCGCCGGTCTCGACCCGGTAGCGCGCCGCCGCGGGCAGTCCGTCGAGCGCGACGTTGGCCGCGCGCACCGCCTTGGCCCGAAGGTCGAGCGCGTGCACGCGCAGCCCGCACGGCGGCCGCGGCCACTCGGCCGGCCAGTCGGATGCGGCGCGCGGGTCCTCGAGCGTGGCGAGCAGCACCTCGAGCACGCCCTGGCCGCAGCCCAGGTCGAGCACCCGGGTGCGGTCCGCGAGCAGCCCCTGGCGCAGCAGTGCGGCGAACACCGGGTCGGCGCCGAGCTTGCCGCGCGCGAAGTGGTACGGCGTGCGACCGGCCGGCCGGAACCGCGCCGCCGCGCGGCGAACCAGCCGCGCATACCCCGTCGCGTCGTCGTGGTCTGCCGGCCCTTGGGTCATGTCGCCGGGCCCGCTGCAACGAGGCGATGCGCATCGAGCCGCTCGGCGTCGACCGCGGCGCGCAGCGTGACCGGCACGAGCCCGCGTGCGGCGAGCAGGGCGAGCAGCTGCGGCAGCAACGCCGGTGCGACCGATGCCGCTCGGCCGGGCCGGCCGCCGGTCGCACGCCCGTCGTGCAGCAGCACGACCGCGCCGGCGACCACGCCCGGCCGCAGCCGCCGCAGCACGCGCGCGGCGTCGTGTGCGACCGTGTCGTAACCGCGCACCGACCAGGACGCGTAGCGAAGCCCGCGACGCGCGAGCACGGGATCGAGCAGCGCGGTGCGGATGCCGAACGGCGCACGGAAGAACCGCGGCGCGACGCCCGCGGCCTGCAGGATCGCCTGCTGCGCGGCGTCGATCTCGTCACCGAGCCGTCGCGGACCGCCCCAGGCGAACGAGCTCGCGTGGCGGTGCGAGTGATTCTCGACCGCGTGGCCTTCCGCCACCATCCGGCGCAGCAACTCCGGGTGCCGTGACGCGCGCTCGCCGACGCAGAAGAAGGTCGCCGGACAGCGCGCGGCCGCCAGTGCATCGAGCACGCGCGGCGTCATCTCCGGATCGGGTCCGTCGTCGAAGGTGAGCGCGAGCTGGCCGGCGAGCGCGGCCCGCGGCGGCAGTCGGCTGAGGTTGTCGCCGATCAGCGCGCTGCGCGGCGCGAAGCCTGCGGCCGCGATCGCGGCGTGATTGGCCGCCACCGCCGCCGCGGCCCACGGCCAGTGCTCGGGCGAGGCGAGCGCACCGGCCGCGGCCCCGGCGTGCAGCCACGCCGACGCGCGCAGCGCCGCCGGCGGGCGCCAGCGCCCCGGCGGGGCGGCCGGCGCGGCGACGCCCGGCGAGCCGCGCGCGGGCGGCTCGCTCACGTCGACGCGCCCGGCCGCATCGCCCGGTACTCGCTGAACACGCCGAGCTCGACATGGCGGTCGACCCGCTCGAAGCCCGCCTCGCGCAGCAGTTCGAGCACGCGACCGGGGGGCACGCACGCCTCGATCGTGTCCCAGTAGTAGCGCATCAGCGCGGGCATGTCGCGGGTGCGGCCGACCAGTCGCGCGAGCACCGGCACGACGCCGCGCAGGTACGCCTTGAGCGCGAGCGTCGCCGTGCGGCTCTGCGGGCGCGTGATCTCGAGCAGGCACAGCCGGCCGCCGGGGCGCAGCACGCGGTGGAACTCCGCGAATGCCGGCGCGAGGTCGGGCACGTGGCGCAGCGCGAAGCCCATGCTGAGGAAGTCGAAGCCGGCATCCTCGGCCGGCAGCGCCTCGGCACCGCCCACGCGCAGCTCGACCCCCGTGGGCACGCTCGCCGCGCGCAGCATGCCGGCGCTCGGGTCCACGCCGATCACGCGGGTCGCGTCGCCGACGATCGCCACCACCTCGCGGGCGACCAGCCCCGTGCCGATGCCCACGTCGAGCACGCGCATGCCCGGGGCGAGCCCGGCGCGCAGCAGCGCCTGTCGGCGGTACCACGGGCCGGTACCGAACGCCATCGCGCGCTCGACCCGGTCGTAGTCGGGCGCGGTGTCGTCGAAGATGCGCCGCACGAACGCCTCGCGATCGGCCTCGCCCGCGTAGTACGCGGTGAGCGGCGGATGCGGCGTGGTCGCCGGGCGCGGGGGGGCAGGTCCGTCCATCGGGGTCCGGGTCCTCGGGGGTCGCGGCCGGCGCTAGTACGCAAGGCCGCCGTTGACCGCGATCACCTGGCGCGTCAGATACGCGGCGTCGGGCGACAGCAGGAAGGCGACGCAGGCGGCGACCTCGTCGGGCGTACCGAACCGGCCCGCCGGGATCGAGCGGCGCAGCGCGTCCGCGTCCATCCCGGCGGTCATGTCGGTCTCGATCAGACCAGGGGCGACGCAGTTCACGGTGATGCGCCGGCTCGCGAGCTCGAGCGCGAGCGCGCGGGTCGCGCCGATCAGACCGGCCTTCGCCGCGCTGTAGTTGACCTGGCCGCGGTTGCCCGCCTGCCCGGCGGTGGAGGCCACGGTCACGATGCGCCCGGGCGCGCGTCGGCGGATCATCGGCATCACGGTCGGATGCACGACGTTGTAGAACGCATCGAGATTGGTCGAGATCACCGCGTCCCACTGCTCGCCGCTCATCGCAGGGAAGACCGCGTCGCGCGCGAGGCCGGCGTTGCAGACCACGCCGTAGTACGCGCCGTGCGCGCCGAGGTCGGCCTCGATCGCGGCGCGAGCGGCCTCGCGATCGGCGACGTCGAAGCGCAGCACCACCGCGTGCCGCCCGAGCGCCGAAACCTCGGCGGCAACCGCGTCGGCCTGCGCGGCCGACTCGCGGTGGCCGATCGCGACGTCGTAGCCGTCGCGCGCCAGGCGCAGCGCGATCGCCCGGCCGATGCCGCGGCTCGCGCCGGTGACCAGCACCCGCGAGGCGACCGCGCCGCTCATCGCGACGGCCACCGGTCGAGGGCCGCCTCGAGGCGCGCGAGCAGGGGCGCCGGCGGGCGGGTGCACAGGGCGCCGCTCGCCACCTCGACCGGCGCCTGCGCGGTGCTCGCGCGCGCGAGCCAGCGGCCGCTCGCCGCGTCGCGCACCTGGTAGCGGATGCGCAGCATCGGCGCGTGGTCGCCGAGGTCGGCGCGCACCAGCAGCCGCTGGCCGGCGCGCGCCGGCGCGAGGTAGCGCAGCCGCAGGTCGACCACGGGGTACATCCAGCCCTGCGCATGCACCGACAGGTCGTCGAATCCGAGCGAGCGCATCAGCGCGGTACGGGCGACTTCGAGGTACTTGACGTAGCGGCCGTGCCAGACGATGCGCATCGCGTCGACGTCGTGGAAGGGCACGTCGATCTCGACGCTCGCCCAAGGGCGCGACCGACCCTCAGTGCCCGTCACGGTCGGACTCCCAGAACGGATAGAAGTTGAACCACTGCAGCGGCGCCTCGCGGCACTGCGCCTCGAGGCCGCGTGCGTAGCGCGACGCGAGCGCGTGCAGCGCCTGATCGCGGCCGGCGCGGCTCCAGTCGATGCGCTCGGCGAAGTGCTCGCAGCGCAGCCGGTAGGTGCGCCCGTGCTTCAGACACGACAGCTGGTAGACCGGGCCGCCGAGGGCCCGCGCCAGCACCCACGGACCGACCGGCAGCGGGGCCGGTGCGCCGAGGAAGTCGACGCTCAGCGTGCGGGCGCGCTCGGAGATCGGCACCCGGTCGGCGGCGATCACCACCCACTCGCCGCGGGCGACACGCTCGGCGAGGCTCGCGGCCATCGCCGCGTCCATCTCGGTCACCTGCAGCAGGCCGGCGGTGCTGCGAGCGTCCAGCCGCTCGAGCGCGCGCGCGAACCGCACCGCGTTGGCGGAGTGCACCAGCACGTTCAGGCGCAGCCCGGGCAGCCGCCGGCCGAACGCGCGCAGCGCCTCGAGGTTGCCGACGTGCGCGACCAGCAGCACGCCGCCACGCCCGGCGCGGACCGCCGCGTCGAAGCGGGGATCGACCTCGACCGGCGCGCGGCTGACGTCCAAGCCCCCGCCCCAGACCAGCGCCTTGTCGAGCACGGTCTCGGCGAAGCTGGAAAAGTGACGGACCGCCCCCATCCAGGCCCGCAGCCGGCCGGCGCCCGCGGGTAGCACGCCGACGCGGCGCAGGTAGTCGATCGAGGCGCGGCGCGCGACCGGCCGCGCCGCGACGAACCACAGGGTCGCCGGCGCCATCAGCGCTCGGAACGCCCAGCGTCCGAACAACCGGTGCACGAACCACAACAGCCACAGGCCCGCCGACAGGCCGGCCTCGCCGAGCGTTGCCCAGTGGACCGGGCGCGGCGCGCCGCCGACCGCACTCACCGCCGGAGTCCGCGGGTCATTGGACGAAGGCCGCGCGGTCGCGCCGCCGGCGTCGCGAGAGCAGCCGCGGCGCGCGCACCAGCATGCCGGCGAGCAGCCGCGCGTGCAGCGCGACCATCCGCCGGTTGTCGGCGACCATCGCGAAGTGCGACACGCCGTCGGCCGGATACGTGACCGGCGTGGGCTCGTTCAGCACCGGTACCCCTTCCCAGTGCAGCCGTACCACCGCGTCGGTGTCGAACTGCATGCGCCGGCCGAACGGCGCGCGCTCGTCCAGCGCGACCGCGACCGCGAGCGGGTACAGCCGGAATCCGCACATCGAGTCGCGGATGTCGAACGACAAGGTCTCGACCCACACCAGCACGTGGGTGAGCCAGCGGCCCCAGTAGCGCACCGGCGGGATGGACGCATCGAACCGGGGGGCGCCGCAGATCACGGCCCGAGGATGGCGGCGCGAGACCGCGACGAAGCGCGGGATGTCCGCCGGCCGATGCTGCAGGTCGGCGTCGATCTGGACCGCGTGGGTGAATCCCTCGGCGAGCGCGGCTCGGAAGCCCGCGAGCACCGCCGCGCCCTTGCCCTGGTTCGGCTCCAGCCGCAGCCGGCGCAGCCAGTCGGGGTGGGCGGCCGCGGCCGCGGCGATCGCTGTCGCGCACTCGGGCCCGCTGCCGTCGTCGACCAGCCAGCAGGTCAGTCCGAGCGGGCGCAGCGCCCGGACCAGCGCCGGCAGCGCGCCCGCATGGTCGTAGACCGGGACCACCACGCAGGGACGGTGCGCATCGGCCACGCGGCCCCCGGTCAGCGGACCCGCCGGGCCTCGACCAGCCGCGCCAGCGAGCGCAGCGTCGCGAAGTGGGCGCGGGCCTCGTCGTCGTCGGCGCTGAGCTTGATCCCGTAGTGCTTGTTCAGCGCCACGCCGATCTCGAGCGCATCGATCGAGTCGAGCCCGAGTTCGCCGTCGAACAGCGACGCCTCCGGGTCGATCTCGCCGACCTCCAGGTGCTCGACCCCGGTGCACTCCAGCACGATGCCGGCGATCTCTTGCTCAAGCGGACTCAGCACGACCCAGCTCCTCCCCGAAGAATCGTTCCCAGCGCCGGTTGACCGCGCGGGCCGCTGCCCCGTCGGCGTCGCCCTCCGGCCGCACCCCGGGTGGGATGGGCGGGTACAGACGGACGACGAAGCGCGGCCGCCTGACCGGCACCTCCCACCAGCGGGCCCCCTTGTACAGCGTGGGCTCCGAAACGCGGATTGTAGCCAGGACGACCGGACATGCCGCACGGACCGAGACATAGGCCGCGCCGCGCTGCAGCGGCAGGAGCGCCCGCCCGGGCGGCGTGCGGGTCCCCTCGGGAAAGACCAGCATCGTGTGCCCGGCGGCCAGCACCGCGACGCAGCCCTCGACCAGCGCCTCGGTCCGGGCGTTGCCGAGGTAGCCCAGGCCGTCGATCGCGCGGGCGACGAACGGGTTGCGGGTGAGCGTGTCCTTGACGATGCAGTGCGCGTCCGGCACCACCGCGAGCATCAGCACGGCGTCCAACAGCGTCGGGTGGTTGCAGACCACCAGCGTGCCGCTGCCCGTCGTCGGAGCCTCGCCGACCACCTGCCAGTCGAGCAGCCCCACCCCGCGGAACAGCCGCATCAGCCCCCGCATCGTCCGCTGCAGCGCCGCCCGGGTTGCCGTGCCGCGTCGAGCGCGGTCGCGGTAGCGTAGGCGCAGCAGCGGCACGCGCACGAACCCGAACCACAGCGCGGTCGCGCCGAACGCGCCCATGCACAGCAGCGTGGCCGCCTGGCGCCACCGATAGGCGTCGCCGCGCACCGCCGGCCGCGCCGGCGCGGCTGGCGACGCCGCCGGATCGGCGGGGGCATCGCAGCGGTCGGGCATCGGCCGACGTGCTTCAGGCGTCGCCGCGAGGCGGGTCGCCGAGAGCGGAGTCGCCAGCAGCGGCGAGCATCGCGGCGCCCCTCAGCGACACGTTCGCCCGGCCGCGGACCAGCGGCGTGCCGTCGGCCGTGCCCACCTCGAACGCGTACGAGACCTGGTCGCCGAGCACGAACACGCGCTCGGCCGCCACCCGCAGTGGCCCCGTGATCGCGTCCAGCGCGTCGACCACGAAGTGGACGTCGCGGACCGCGACCAGGTAGCCGATGCGCGGCGGGCCACCGCCGCGGTCGGCGAGCGCACCGTGCGCGGCCATCGCCTGCGCACCGTACTCGATCGCGGCGGCCGGCCACAGCCGGCCGTCCAGCCGCAGCGGATGCTCGGGATCCGACGGCGGAACGCCCTCGCAGACGATGCGGTCGTCACTGGCCTCCAGCACCGCGCGGATCAGCCGGCTGCGGCCCGAGTGCGGCAACAGCGCGTCCAGGTCCGGTGCGGCAGCCCCCGGGATGCGCGGATCGCTGGCGCACGGCACGCCGATGCGCGACCGTGCGGTGGTCATGCCGACGACGCCACGTCCACGTGCAGGTGGCCGGCGACCCCCGCGGGCAGCCACACGGGGCCGTCACGCCCGGTGGCCAGACGCATCAGCAGCGGCAGCATCCGCGCGCTCGGGTTGGCCGCGCACGCGGCCTGCAGCGTCGGATGCCCGAGCGGCGGGTTCGGCCTCGGCTCGGAGGTCAGGCTCGCGGCGAGGCGCGCGCAGCCCGGGCCGCGGTCGGGCGGCGCCAGCACCAGCGCGACCGCCCACTGACCGACCATCGGGCGCACCTCGGACAGCGGGAACGGATAACCGACGTCGACACACACGAGCAGCACCGGCTCGCGGTCGGTCGCAACCTGAACGAGCGCCTCGAGCAGCCCCACGCCCGCGCCGGCGTCGCCGCCCGCCAGGCTGGTGACCGGCCGGCGGCTCGACGCGCCGATGCCGAAGTAGCCGGACGCCGCGTTGTGCACCGAGTTGTGGAAGCGCGTCGGCGAGACCGCGTAGTCGCGCTCGGCCATCGACACGCACATCGCGTTGACGATCTCGGGGTTGCCCGCGCTGGTGGCGAACACCGCCGGCAGCGCGGCCGCCTCCAGCCCCGCCGCCCCGACCGCCTCGGCGGCGACCGCGAGCGCCAGGCGCGTCGAAGGGGTCGCGCGGCGCCGCTCGGTGGCGGGGAGCATCGGGGCCTGCGGCAGCTCCGGCTCGGGCGGTATCGTCGGATCCGGATCGCGCAGCATCCGGCAGGCGGCGTCCCAGCCGGTCAGGCCCGGGCCCCAGACCCCGGCGCCGAGCACCGCCGCACGCAGAGGGGCGTTCACGACGCCGCCCCGAATACGACGCTGCAGTTGCTGCCGCCGAATCCGAACGAGTTCGACATCGCCACCGCCACCGGTGCGTCCCGGCTGTCGGCCAGCACCCGGATCGCGCAGGCCGGATCGGGCGTGTCCAGGTTCAGCGTGCCCGGCTTCAGGCCCGCCTCGATCGCGAGCACGCAGACCAGCGCCTCGACCGCGCCGGCGGCACCGAGCAGGTGACCGAACCAGGCCTTGGTCGAGCTGCAGTCCACGGCCTCGCCGAAGACGCGCCGGACCGCCTGGGCCTCGGCCTGGTCGTTGGCCGGCGTGGCGGTACCGTGCAGGTTCAGGTAGTCGACGTCGGACGGCGAGAGGCCGGCGCGGGCGAGCGCATCGCGCATCGCCAGCTCGGCGCCCAGCCCGGACGGGTGCGGCGAGGACATGTGATGCCCGTCCGAGGACTCGCCGTAGCCGAGCAGCCGCACGCCGCCGGCGGCGCCCGGGGCGTCGACACGCTCGAGCAGCGCGAGCCCGGCGCCCTCGCCGATCGAGATGCCGTCGCGCGCGACGTCGAACGGCCGGCATGGCCGGCTGGAGAGCAGCTGCAGCGAACCGAAGCCGGCGAGCGTGGTCAGGCACAGGCTGTCGCAGCCGCCGACCACCGCCGCGTCGGCGAGTCCGGCCCGGATCAGCCGCTCGGCCGCCGCGAACGCCTTGGCGCCCGACGAGCAGGCGGTAGACACGGTCCAGGCCGGTCCGTCCAGCCCGAGCCGTAGCGCAGCGTAGACCGCGGTGCTCGAGGCGTTCAGCGTCTCCATGTACAGGAAGTCGGCCGGCAGCCGGCCAACGGCGTCGCGCCGCGCATACGCCGCCTCGGCCTGCAGCAGCCCGCCGGTGCTGGTGCCCAGGATCGTCGCGATCCGCGACCGGCCGTAGCGCTCCCGCGCCTCGGCGACCCGCGCCGCGAAGCCGTCCTGCAGCAGCGCGTCCTCGAGCAGCCGGTTGTTGCGGCAGTCGAAGCGCGCGAGCGCCTCCGGCACCGGACGCTGCAGCGCATCGACCTCGCCGATCCAGGTCGGCAGCTCGAAGTGGCAGCCCTCGTACGCGTCGAAGCTGCAGGGGCGCAGCCCGCCGCGGCGCTCGCGCAGCGCCCGCAGCAGCGCGTCGGTGCCGCGGCCGACCGCCGTGGTCACCGTGCGAGCGGTGACCGCGAGCGGCGGGATCCGGTCGGGAGACATCGCGGGCGCTGGCGGGCGGGGCCGGATCGACCGCCGCTCAACGGACGCGCCGTGCGGTGCGCGCCGTCGCGGCGGGAGCGAACGCCAGGCCGGCGAGCAGCGTGGCGGCCACGCCGATCGCCACCGTGGTGCCGATCATTCGCAGCACCGGCGCGTCCGAGGATGCGAGCAGCGCGAACGCGACGAAGGTGGACCCCGCGCACAGCAGCACCGACAGCCGGGCCGAGGCACGATCGGAAGGATGGGCGGGGAGCGCGGAACAGAACATCACGTAGTTGGATCCGACCCCGGCGACCAGCAGCAGCGCAACGAGGTGGAACAGCGTCAGCGAATTGTATAGCAGCACCAGCGACGCCCCGGTGAGCGCACAGCCGGCGCCCAACGACGCCGCAACCGCCACGATGCCGCGCGGCTCGCGGACCTGCAGCGAGAGCATCAGCACGATCGCGGCCAGGCCGGCGAGCGCGACCCATTGCGCGCGCGCGCGGTAGTCGGCGACCAGCCTGCGGGCGTCGTCCTTCAGGTCGAGCACCCGCAACGGGCCGCCGGGCGCGGCCTGCGGCAGCGCGCGCAGTTCGGCGGCCAGCCGCGGCGGGTCGGCGACGCCGCGCAGCAGCACCAGCACGGTCGCGCCGTCGCGGTCCTCGAGCAGCTGCGCGGCCAGTCTGCGGCCGAGCGCGGTGCCGTCGTAGTGCGCCGCCGCGATCGCCGGTGCGGTGCGCGCGGCGTCGACCGAGCCGATGAAGGGCTCGAAGGCCTGCGGCCGCAGGTTGGTGCCGGCGAGCACGTCGGCGACGCGAACGCGCAGCGTCTCGGCGTCCGGCAGCGCGGCGCGCCGCCGCTGCTGGGTCGCGCGGCTGGGTACCAGCGTCGCCGGCGACTCCCAGCTTCCCAGCTGGCCGGCCACGCGCAGCGCATCGAGCCGGGGCGCAAGCCGCTCGGCCTGCGCGAGCGCATCGTCCAGGGTCGCGCCGCGCAGCGCGAGCAGCAGGCGCAGGTCGGGCAGCCCCAGCGCGTCGCGCAGGCGGCCGTCGCGCTCGGTGACCGCCGCGGGCAGCGGCGACAGCACCGCGAGGTCGTCGTCCCACAGCGACTCGCCGCGGGCGACCAGCAGCGCGACCGCGGCGAGCCCCGCGACGGCGACCGGCCAGCGCAGCGCACGCGCCGCGTCCGCGACCGCCGCGAGCCGTGCGACCGTGCGCGGCGACGGCGCCGGCGGCACGGCCGGAAGCAGCGGCGGCAGCAGCCATCGCGCGCACGCGCCGGCCACGACGATGCCGGTCACCGAGAACACGCCGAGCTGCGCGAGCCCCTGGAACCCGGAGAAGAACATCGCCGCGAAGCCCGCGGCCGAGGTCGCCACCGCGAGCGCGACGCCGCGCCACAGCTGCGGCTGCGCGCGCCCGTCGGGCCGGCGCTGGACCCATGCGTAGATCGCGTAGTCGACCGCCTCGCCGATCAGCGTGATCCCGAAGCCGAGGGTGATGCCGTGCACGCTGCCCCAGCCGGCGCCCACCGCGGCGATGCCGGCGAGCACGCCGCTGCCGACCGGCAGCGCCGCGAGCGCCACGACGCGCACGCTGCGCAGCGCCCAGCCCAGCAGCAGCGCGATCGAGACGGTCGCAGCGATCGACAACCGGGTGGCGTCGCGCTCGATCGCCTCGCGCGTTGCGACGCCGAACACGCCCGGCCCGGTCAGCACGAGCTGCGGCCGCGGCAGCGCCGACGGCCAGTCCACCAGCGCCCGGTCCGCATGCGCGCGCAGCCGCTCGATCGCCTGCTGCTGCCCGTCGAGCTCGAAGCCCGGGGCGCGCGTCTGCGCGACCAGCAGCGCGGTGCGCAGGTCGTCGGTGAACCACGCGCCGTCGCGTCCGAGCGGCCCCGGGCCGCCCAACGACGCGAGCAGCCGAAGCGAGGCAAGGGTTGGGTCGCCGGCGGCGACGGGGCGCACCAGCGGCGCACCCGCGGACCGCAGCTCGAGCTGGAGCCGCTCGAACGCGCGGGCGAGGGACTGCGTCCCGAGGTCCTCGTCGACCAGCAGCCAGCGCGCATCGAACACCGCCTGACGGTCGCGCTCGAAGGCCTCGGAGGCGCCGCCGGCGACCCACGCGAACGCAGCGTCTGCGGCGAGCCGCTCGCGCAGCGCGAGCGCGGCGCGCGCCAGCTCGGCGACGGTCGCGGCCTCGTCGGACCCAGGTCCCGCGGCCGCAGCCGGCAGCTCCAGACCGATCAGGATCAGCCGCGCGGCGACGCCGTCGCGCAGCTGCCCGGCGAGCAGCCGCTGTCCGGCGTCCGCCGGTCCCGGCAGGAACGCGGTGACGTCGGTGAGCACCGGCGTGCGCGCGACCTGCACGAGCGCCAGCGCGACCAGCGCGGCCCACACGAGCCAGGCCCAGCGCCGGACCGATGCCGCGGTCCGCGGCACGGGCGCATTCAACCGCGCCCGTCCCGCGCGAGCAGCCAGAGCTCGGTCGCGTCGCCACTGCGCTCGAGCACGTCGATCCGCTCCAGGCGCCCGGCGCCCCCGGCCAGCACGATCCGCTCGATCGCACGCGCGGCAGCCGCGTCGCGCGGCACGAGCTCCAGCCGCCAGGCGGCGGCATCACCGCGCAACGAAGCGACGAAGACCGCGCGCAGCCCACGCAGGTCGCCGCCGAGCGCGCCGCGCAGCGCGTCGGCGACCACCCGCAGCGCCGGATGGGCATCGAGCGGTACGCTCGCCGCGGCGGCGTCGCCCCGCTGCACGGTCGCGCGATCGCGGTCGATGCGCAGCCGCTCGGCCGGGGGCGATTCGGTGGTCTTCTCGAAGGTCGACGGCGGCACGAACCGCAGCGTGCCGCGGGATTCGACCGGCTCCACGAACAGCGCCGAGCGGCGCCGCTCGACGAATCGGCGCTCGCGCCCCGCGTCGCGCGCGAGGTCGGCGAAGATCCGCTCGAGCAGCGCGTCGCCGGCGGCCGGCGCCCCCGGCGTCGGGGTGCCGGCCGCCGGCGCGGCCGCGCTCGGGGCGAGCGCGGCGAGGCCGGTCGCCGCCGCGGCCGCCAGCACGCGCCGCCGGGCGCCCGCCACGGCGCCACGGTTCACCGCGACCGCTCCATCGCCAGGCTGCCGGAGGCGATCGGTTCGCCGTCGCGGGTGATCTCGAACGCGACCAGCGCGTCGCCTCGCGGCCGAAGCGCAAGCTCGAAGCGCTCGCCCGGGCGCAGCGGGCGCGCGAATTTCGCCGCCCGCAGGCCTGCGACCCGGCGGTCGGGTGCGTGCGTGCGCGACCAGTCGCCCGCGCAGCGCAGTGCAAATGACAGCAGCCACGCACCCGGCACGATCGGATCGCCCGGGAAGTGGCCGGCGAGCATCGGGTGATCCGGCTCGACCCGACCCGCGTGCGTCCAGGTCGTCGCCGGGACTGCCGCCAGACCCGCCACCGGTCCGGTCGAGGTCGCGCCGGGAGGCGCGACCGGCGACCTCGCCCGTCCGTCCGCCCGCGCTCGCCGCGCAAGCGCGAGCCGCTCGAGCGCCCAGGCGGCGAACTCGGCCGCCGGCAGCTTGCCGACCGCGTCGCGGGGCAGCCGCTCCACCGTGACCAGCGGGCGCGGCATGAACAGCGGATCGATCCGCTCGCGCAGCGCCCGCAGCAGCGCGACGCGGTCGGCGCCGGGGGCGACCACGAACGCGACCAGCCGTCGCGCGCGCGCGCCGACCGCGGGCGGCTCGGCGGCCCCGGGCGGCTCGGCGGTCTCGCGCGGCGGCAGCCAGAACGCGCCATCCTGCACGCCCTCGAGTTCGAGCAACGCCGCGTTCAGCCCGGCGAGCGACGCGCGCTTGCCGCCGACGTCGAGCTGGTCGGCGACCCGCCCGAGCAGCCGGAATCGGCCGTCTTCGAGCAGCTCGAGCCGGTCGGCGAGCGGTGCCGGGGCGGCGACCGGCGCGCCGCGCGCCCAGCACGCGCCGTCGCCCCGACGCTGGAGCGTCACACCCGGCAGCGGCGTCCACGGGTCACCGGCGACCGTGCGCCGCGAGGCGACCTGACCGGTCTCGGTGCAGCCGTAGATCTCGAGCAGGCGCGTGCCCCAGCGCGACTCGACCTGGGCCGCCAGCGCAGCCTCCAGCGGCGCGGTCGCGCAGACCACCAGGCGCATCGGCGGCAGTGCGACGTCGGTGCGTACGAGTGCCCGCAGATGCGTCGGCGTGGTCACCAGCACGCGCTCGGGCGGCAGGCGCTGCAGCGACGCTGCGATCGCGTGCGGGTGCAGCGGCTGCCCGGCGTCGAACGCGAAACCGTTCGCGAGCGCGAGCATCACCGAGGTCTCCAGCCCGAACATGTGCTGCGGCGGCACGGTCGCGAGCAGCGCGACCGGACCGGCGCCGGTCAGCCCGAGCGCGGCCGCCTCGGCGCGCGCGCTCGCAACCAGCGCGCCCCAGGTCTTCGCGTGCGGCTGCGGCGAGCCGGTGCTGCCCGAGGTGAACGCGAGCGCGACCCCCTGGTCGTCGGCGATCGACGGCGGCGGCCACTGCGACGCCGCGCCCGCGCCGGCCGGTGGCCGCAGCAGCGGCGCGTCGAGCAGCGCGCGCGGGTCGTCGGTCACGATCACCAGTTCGCCGCGGTCGCGCCACGGCGCGCAGGCGCGCAGCAGCACCTGCGGCGAGCGCGCCGGCGGCAGCAGGCTGACCCGGCCGGCCAGCGCCGCCGCGCACAGCGTGACCGCGAAGCCGTAGCGCTGCGCGCAGCCGTTGAGCACCGCGCCGCCGCCGGACGGCATCCGGTCCGCGAGCGCGACGACGTCCGCGACGAAGCGCGCCACCGCCACCGGCCGACCGTCCTGGTGGGCGACGATCGCGTCGCCATGCGCGTGCCCGACCAGCGGCGTCATCGCCCTCCCGCCGCGCCGCCGGCCCGCGCGGCCGGCGTGCCGCTCGTGTAGCGCAGCACCGCGCCGACCACCTGCGCCGGCGTCGACGGGGGCAGCCCCGGGAACCAGATCCGGCGCAGCGCCCACTCGAGCACGAAGCCCGCGCCGATCAGCGGCCAGCTCAGCAGGTTGACCACCAGCGTCCAGGTCTCGAACGACGCATGCACCGCGAGCACCGCCGAGGCGAATGCGAGCAGCACGAAGCCGCCCGCCCACGCGGCGGTCAGCCCGCGGGTATAGCGCTCCAGCGGCCCGTCGGTCGCGGGTCCGTGCACCTGACGCGCGATCGCGGTCACCAGCGGCGTGGCGCCCGGTCGCAGGGTCCATGCGAAGCCGGCGGCGATCACGAGGAAGGTCAGCACCGAGGGCAGCGCGAAGCCACCGATCCCGCGGGCGGCGCCCGACAGCGCGAGCAGACCGAACAGCGCGAGTGCGAGCCCCGGCGAGGCGCGCGAGCCGGCGAGCGCGGCGATCAGCAGCGCGTCCACGGCGAGCAGCGAGAGCAGCGTGAGACGCGGATCGATCCGGTCTGCGAATGCGAGCGGCACCGCGTACAGCGCGAGGGTCATCGCGAGCACCGCCAGCGCGCGCCAAGCGACGACGACGCCGGACGGACGTTCAGCCGCTGCCGTCGGTCGCATGGATCGGCTCGGGCCGCACGTTGACGAGCCGCCGGCGCCACGCCCGCCACGAGCGCAGCGGCCGGGTCGCCACCGCGACGTAATAGACCGCCCGGAACAGCAGCACCCGGGCAGCCACCCGATCCCAGCCGTACACGTCGCCGGCCAGCAGCGACACCACCCCGTCGCGCAGACGCATCTCGTTGCGCGGCGCCATGATCAGGTCGCGCATCGCCGGATTCGTCATCCGGAAGATCATCCACGAGAACCGCGCCAGACCGCGCCGTACCGTGCGCTCGAAGCGAGCGCGCAGCCGCGGCGCGTCCTGAGGTCGGGCGAGGATGCCATCGATCATCTCGGCGGCGAGCGCGCCGCTCTTCATGCCCAGGTAGACGCCGCTGGAGAACACCGGGTCGATGAACGCGTACGCATCGCCCACCAGCGTGAGCCGGGGCGCGGTCATCGTGGTCCCGAGATACGAGTAGTTGCCGGTCGCGGTGACCGGCCCCACCGGCCGTGCCGCGGTCATCCGGTCGGCGAGCGCGGGGCACAGGGCGATCGTGTCCAGCAGAAAGCGCGTCGGATCGGTCCGGCGGGTCTTCAGGTAGCGCGGCCAGCAGACCGCGCCGACGCTGGTGGTACCGCCCTTCAACGGGATCAGCCAGAACCAGCCGTGCTCGAACCAGTAGATGCTGATCGTGCCCTCGCGTGCGCCGGCGTAGCGCCGCACGCCCTCGAAGTGCCCGTACAGCGCGGCGCTCGCGTGGCGCGGGTGCTTGCGCTTGCTGCCCATGCGCCCGGCCATCAGGGCGTCACGGCCGGAGGCGTCGATCACCTCGGCCGCCTCGAACTCGCCCTCGCGCCCGTCGTCGTGACGCACGCCCAGCCGGACGCGGTCCGCGCCGACCGTCACGTCGACCACCCGGGTACCCTCGTGGACGGTCGCACCGCAGCGGCGGGCGTTGGCCAGCAGCACCGCGTCGAACTCGCTGCGGCGCACCTCGTACGCATGCGGGAAGCGCGTGTCGAGCGCGTCGGCAAAGCTGAACGACTGCGCGCGCCCGTGCTCGGCCGAGTGGAACTCGACCTCGGGCTTGACGAGTCCGATGCGCGCGACCTCCTCGGCCACGCCCAGGGTCTCGAACAGTTCCAGGTTCAGCGGCAGCAGCGACTCGCCGATGTGGAATCTCGGGTGACGGTCCTTGTCGAAGACCACCACGCGCCGACCCTGACGCGCAAGCAGCGCGGCGGCGGTGGAGCCGGCTGGGCCGGCGCCGATCACGGCGACGTCGAAGACAGCGTTCATGGACGGCGGGCAGGGCGCGGGCATCCGCAGCGGGATGGGCGATTATAGGGGCCGAAACCGGGGCG
>JBIKMO010000047.1:0-22753 GCA_044359175.1 Burkholderiaceae bacterium
ACGTGGCGGTGGTGGGCGGCACGCCGGTGTCGTTCGGTCCGGTGGCGGGGCTGTCGAACGTGTGGCGGCTGCAGGTGGACCAGGCGCTGGGCGGCGAGGAGCCGGCGCCGCGGGTGAGCGTGGCGGCGAACCGGGTGACGGGCGCGTCGGGGCAGGCCAACGCGAGCGCGGTGTCGGCCACGGGCGGCACGCAGTCGGTGGCGGGGGACTACGGCAGCGCGAGCCCGGGCACGGGCGACGGCGTGGACGGCAGCTCCGACGGCGTGGGCGGGCAATCCGGCGATGGCGGCACGGGGGCGGGCCGGCCGACGCGACCCATCGAGCCCGCGGTGACCGCACGCGTGGACGGAGCGTCGCTGCGCCTCGAGTGGTCGCACCCGCCCGTCGAGACCCAGCCCGGACGCCTGCGCTCGCCCACGCTGTGGTACCAGGTGCTGGTGCGCGAGACGCCCACGGCGCACGCATACCCGCTGGGCCCGGCGCTGGCCACGACGAGCCCGGGCTTCTCGATCGCGGTGCCGCGCACGCCGTCGCAGCGCACCTACCTCGTGCGCGCGTACGACGGCCGGGATTGGGGCTGGAGCGACTCCACCGAGTTCGACGTCAACGGCGCGGCGTTCCTCTACGAGCCGCCGGTGCTCTGCATGGGCACGCCGCAACGGCGCGGCGTGACGTTCGCGGGGGCAGGACTGCGCATCACCGTCCCGCTGTCCTGGGGCCGCTACTGCGACGGGCCGTCCAACCCCGCCCCGACCGTGGTGACCGGATTCACGGCGGACGACCTGTCGGTGGAGTTCGGCCGGGTGTCCGGACTGCGTGCCGACGGGTTCGGCTTCGGCTACTACAGCGTCGACATCGACCTGCCCGAGCCGCCGTACCCGTCGTGGCAGCCGCGGCTGCGTGTCGCGGCCGGGCGCGTGGCGTCCGCCGGCAACGGGCACGTGAACCGGAGCTTCGAGGCCGAGGTCAAGGTCCCGGGCTCCCTCCCCCTCTTCGTGCAGGACGACGACCTGGAGACGACCTTCCGGCCCTACCTCCTCGGTCCGGCCGCGGTCGCGAGGCCGTCGCCCGCCGCGCCGGTGCCGCCCGAACTGCACGCGAGGGGAACGCGCATGTCCTGGGACGGCCCGTCGCGGCGCGCGCAGGGTCCGGCCATGCAGGCGGCGGCCCCGGTCTTCCAGCAGCTGCTGGTCCGGCGAGGGCCGGGCCAGCCGCTGGAGCTGCTCGGCTACCGTTTCCCGGCCACGTTCCAGACCGAGTCCTGGGATCCGCGGCCGTGGGGCCTCACGACGCCGTCGTGGAGCTTCCGTGTCCGCGCGTGCTCGCCGGAGCGCCCCTCCGCGGGGGCCCCGTACGTGGACGATGGCGCGACCGGTTGCACCGATTCGCGCGAGTTCGACGCGAACGGACGGTTTCTCGACCGCTCCAGGCTCTCGCCGAGGGCCGGAGCGCCGACCTCGGGCGCAGTGGACGCGCAGGGCGCGGCCGCGCGCTTCTTCCTGCCGCTGGCGATGGCCGCGGACCGCACGGGCACGCTGTACGTGGCCG
The DNA here is from genome assembly GCA_044359175.1 of Burkholderiaceae bacterium. GTDB lineage: Bacteria > Pseudomonadota > Gammaproteobacteria > Burkholderiales > Burkholderiaceae_E > UBA4615. Next base: position 1,549 of record JBIKMO010000047.1, read on the forward strand.
ACTCCAGCAACCATACGATCCGGCGCGTGACCTCGGACGGACGCGTGACCACGCTCGCCGGCGTGGCGGGCCAGCCGGGCTCGGCCGACGGCACCGGCGCGGCCGCGCGCTTCAACCGGCCGGGCGGCATCACCCTCGGCGGGGACGGACACCTGTACGTGTCGGACAGCGTGAACGCGACGATTCGCCGGGTGACGGTGCAGGGCGAGGTGACCACGATCGCGGGCCTGGCGGGCGCGCGCGGGTCGACCGACGGCGCCGGGGCCGCGGCACGCTTCGGCCAGCCCGAGGGCATCGCGTTCGGACGCGACGCCGACGCGCAGGGGCGCACGTACGACGTGCTGTACGTCGCGGACGGCCCGAACCGCACGGTGCGCAGGGTGACCGTCGAGGGGCGCGTCGTGACGACGCTCGCGGGCGCCGCGGGCCAGCCCGGCACGACCGACGGCGTCGGCACGGCCGCGCGCTTCGGGTATCCGGTGGGCATCGCCGCGGCGAACCCGTTCGGATTCGAGCGCGACCACGTCTACGTCGGCGACGCCGAGGGGCACACGATCCGCAGGATCGCCCCGGACGGCACCGTGACGACGCTGGCCGGCCTGGGCGGCCAGCCCGGGGCCGCCGACGGCCAGGGCGCCGCGGCACGCCTGAACGGCCCGCGGGCGCTCGCCGTGATCCGCGACGCGGTCGAGGAGCGCGACGCCGTCTACGTCTCGGACCTGAACAACCACGCGGTGCGCCGCGTCTCCGCCTCGGGGGCCGTGACCACGATCGTCGGCCGGCTGGGCGCGTCGGGCGTGGCTGCGGGGCCGCTGCCCGGCGGGCTCGCGTCGCCGGTGGCGCTCGCGGCCCTGCCGAGCGGCAGCCTCGCGGTCGGCACGCAGAACGCCGTGCTGGTCGCCAGCCCCGAGAACCCGGAGTCCCCGTGGCGCTGAGGCTCGCCGCAGCGATGCTCGCCGCGCTCCTCCTCGCGCCCGCCGCCGCCCTCGCGTCGGTCTGGCTGCAGATCGACGCCGGCGGCCACTCGGCGCCGGTGATGCGCCTCGCGGTGGACGCCGCGCGCGACCGCGTGGTGACCGCGTCGGACGACAAGACCGCGCGGCTGTGGTCGCTGTCCGAGGGCCGCCCGATCGCGGTGCTGCGCCCGCCGGTGGGGCCCGGTCGCGTCGGCCGGCTGTTCGGCGCGGCCTTCGACCCCGCGGGCGAGCGCGTCGCGGTGGCGGGCTCGGGCAGCGTCGATCACGCGCCGGGTCCGTCGATCTGGGTGTACGACGCGGCCTCGGCGCGTTTTCTGCAGCGCATCGACGCGCGCGGCGAGCACGTGCGGCGCCTGGCATGGACCCCCGACGGCCGGCTGCTGGTGGCCTGCTACGAGGATCCGGGCATGCTGCGCGCGTTCGACGCGACCGACGGCTCGCTCGCGTTCGAGGTGGCGCTCGGCGGCAACTGCCAGGCGCTGTCGGCGCGCGCGCAGCGCGTGGCGGCGGGCAGCCGCGACGGCACGCTCCACGTGTTCCGCCAGCAGGGGCGCACGGTCGAGCCCGTGGCCCGGCACCGGCTCGACGCGGACCCCTTCGCGGTGGACCTGGCGCCCGACGGCGCGCGCGTGGCGGTGGGGTATTTCACCGCCGGCGCGGGCGCGGCGGTGCTGCGCACCGACGACGGCACGCGGCTGCTGCGGCTTCGCACGTCGAGCGACGTCGAGCGGCGCGTGCGCACCGAGGACCCGATCTCGCGCACGCAGGCGATCGCCTGGTCGGCCGACGGCCGCGCGGTCTGGGCCGCCGGCCTGGTCGATACGCCGCAGCGCACCGAGGGCCGCGTGCGGGCGTTCGACGCCGAGTCGGGCCGCCTGCTGGTCGACCATGCGGCGGCCGAGGACGCGGTGCTCGATCTCGCGGCGCTGCCCGCGGGCGGGCCGGAGGCGGTCGCGTGGGCGAGCTTCGCAGGCACCTGGGGCACGGCGTCGGTCGCCGGCGTGCAGGTGCGCGCCGCACCGCGGGTGGCGTTCCTGGTCCGTCGCGGCGCGGCCGAACTGCTGCTGTCGGGCGACGCGCGCCAGGTGCGATGGCTGCGCGGCGCGCAGCGCGAGCCGGTGTCCTTCGACGCCCGTTCCCGTGCCCTCGGCGGCGACGCGGCCGGGCTTCGACCGCCGGCGACGGCCCTGGACGGCACCGACGAGCGCGCGACGTCCTTCGTCAACCACTTCGAGCCGAGGGTGCGCGGCGAGCGCGTCCCCATGTCTGCCCGCGAAGTCAGCCGCGCGCTCGCCTACGTCGGCCGCGACGGCGACGTCGTCCTCGCCACCGACCTCGGCCTGCGCCGCCTCGACCGCTCGCTGCGCACGGTGTGGGAGGTGAAGACCGCGACCGAGGTGCGCGCGGTCAACGCGAGCGCCGACGGCACGCTGGTCGTGTCGACGCTGTCGGACGGCACGGTGCGCTGGTGGCGCGCGGCCGACGGCGCGCTGCTGCTCACGCTGCTCGCCACCCGCGACGGCTGGGTCGCGTGGACGCCCACCGGCCACTACGACGCGGGCCCGGGCGGCGAGTCGCTGATCGGCTGGCTGGTCGACCGGCCCGACGCGTCGGTGCCGGACTGGTTCGGCATCGGCCGCTTCCGCGAGCGCTTCCACCGCCCGGACGTGATCGACCGGGTGCTGGACGCGCGCGATCCGGCCGAGGCGCTGCGGCTCGCCGACGCGCAGCGCGCGAACGCCACCGGCCTCGCCGCGGTCGCCGCGCCGCCGCCCGCCCCGCCGGCTGCTGCATCCGTGCCGGCCGCGCCGCCGAGCGTTGCGGTCGCAACCACCTCGGGCGCCGCGGTCGACGAGATCCGTCCCCCGGTGCCGATCGACCCGCCACCGGTGCTCGCGCCGCTGGAGCCGCTGCGCATCGTGCCGCCGCAGGCGCCGCGCACCTTCCGCTTCACGGTGCGGCTCGCCGACGCGCCGCAGCCGCTGCGCATCGAGGCGCGGCTCGACGGCCGTCGCGTCCAGCCGCAGCGCGTGGCGCTGCCTGCGCGGCCGGACGGTACGACGCCGGCCGAGGTGACGCTCGCCGTGGATCCGGCCGTGCGCATCGTGCAGCTCGTGGCGCGCTCGGGCGAGCGCGTGTCGGAGCCGTTGCGCTTCCTGGTCGATGGCGACCCGGTGGCCGCGCTCGAGCCGGCCGTTGCGGACGGCACGCTGCACGTGCTGTCGATCGGCGTGGCGCGCTATGCCGACCGGGGGCTGGACCTGGTGCTCGCCGCGAAGGACGCGCGCGACTTCGCCGCGGCCATGCTGCGTCAGCGCGGCCTGCTGTATCGCGAGGTATCGGTGCGCACGCTGGTCGACAACGAGGCGACGGCGACCTCGATCCGCCGTGCACTCGACGAGCTGCCCCAGCGCGTCGGCGAGCGCGATGCGGCGGTGGTGTTCCTCGCCGGGCACGGGTTCAACGACGCGAGCGGCCGCTTCGTGTTCGCGGCGCACGACTTCGAACGCTCTGCCTTGCGGCGCGGCGCGATCGACGCCGCGGCGCTGGTCGACACGCTCGCATCGCTGCGCGGCCGCGGTCTCCTGTTCCTCGACACCTGCTTCGCCGGCGCGGTGCCCGAGCTGCTCAAGGGGGTGTCCCGCGATACCGCGCGGCTCGCCAACGAGCTGTCCGCTGCGGAGAACGCGGTCAGCGTGTTCGCCTCGAGCACCGGTCAGCAGGAGTCGTTCGAGAACCCGCGCTGGGGCAACGGCGCGTTCACCCGCGCGATCGTCGACGGCCTGGGCGGTGCGGCCCGCCTGCAGCAGCGGCCGGTCGTGACCATGCGCAGCCTCAGCCCGTTCGTCACCGACGGGGTCGCGCGACTCACCGCAGGGCGGCAGACGCCGGTGTCGCTGATCCCGGACGGGATGCCCGACCGGATCCTGTCGTCGCTGGACGCGCCGGCGTCGCGCTAGGCCGCGGCTTGAGCGTGATTCGCCCGCGGCCCCGGGCGCCTCACGCACCGTCGCGTTTGAGCGCCCGCAGCGCCATCAGCCGGGTGTCTCGCCAGCGGGTGCGCTGCGCGTGCTGGTCGATCGGCAGCAGCGCGCGGCGCTCGGACTCGACCCGGGCGATCAGGGCCTCGCTCCACTCGCGCGGCGGGCCCATGCTCTCGCACAAGCCGCGCAGCATCGCGCCGTAGCGGCGCGCGTAGTCGCCCACCCCCTGCGGCGCGTTCAGGTCGCCGTTCTCGAAGGGGCCGATGAAGGCCCAGCGCAGACCGAGCCCGTCGCGCACGGCCTTGTCGACGTCGTCCACGCTCGCCACGCGGTCCTCCACGAGACGCCATGCCTCGGCGAGCAGGGCGGCCTGCAGGCGGTTCAGCACGAAGCCGGGCAGCTCGTGCGCGACCACGATCGGCACCTGGCCGATCGACTGCATCAGGGATCGCGCGCGCTGGGTGTGCGCCGGGTCCGTGAACGGGGCCGGCACGATCTCCACCAGCGGCACCAGGTGAGGGGGGTTGACCGGGTGTGCGACCAGGCAGCGATGCCTGCTCGCCAGCCCACCGGCCATCGCCGACGCCAGCAGCGCGGAGGCCGAGCTCGCGAGCGTCGCATCCGGCGGAGCATGGCGTTCCAGCAGGCCGAACAGGCTGCGCTTCGCGTCGAGTGCTTCGGGCAGGTTCTCCTGGACGTGGTCCACCTGCGCGACCGCCTGCTCCAGGTCCGTGAAGCAGGCGATCCGCTCGAGCAGATCCTCGGTGCGGCCGGTGTACAGGCCGTGGCGACGCAGGTCCTCGCAGGTGTCGGACACCCAGTCGATCAGCGGGCCGGCCTGCGAGGGCCGACGGCAATGCACGCTCACCCGGCATCCGGCGCGGGCGAAGGCGACGGCCCAGCTGCGCCCGATCAGGCCCGCGCCCACCAGCGCCACCCGCACGTCTGGCCCCGCGTCCACGGGCGGATCAGCGCTCGACATGGACCGGTCCGTCCGCGGCCCTCGGGGCGCGCTGCGAGCGACCACGGGCGTCGCGCGGGCCGCCCGGCACGCGGCTCGGCGGGCGGGTCAGTCCCGCGCGGCCGAACGGAGCGCCTTGAACCCACCCGAGACGAACGGCACGAGCTGCGCCAACACCTCCTCGGCGGGCCGGGCAGGGGACTGCGCCCGGTCCATCAGCCGTTCCCAGCGGCCCGTGCCGGCGCTCACGAAGAGCATCGCCGACACCATGAACAGGAAGCCGTCCACCAGCCCCGGTCGTGACAGCTCCGGCAACGCACGGGCGAATTCGGCGAGGTAGGTTCGCGCCATGTCGTCCGCGTGCCGCTCGATCACGTCCACGCCGCGTGGCGAGTTGGCCAGCCGACCCATCAGCGTCGCGAAGTTGCGCCAGCCCGGGTCGCCATGACCCGCCGCCTCGACGAACGGCTTCACGTAGCCGCGGATCAGCGTCTCCAGCGGCAGCGGCCGGCCACCGCGCACGGCCAGTGCCTCGGCCAGAGCCTGGGCGCGCTGGGCATTGAGCACCGAGATGCGGCGGCCCACCACCGTGTCGAACAGCTCCTCCTTGCTGCCGAAGTGGTAGCCCACCACCGCCGCCTGCACGCCCGCGCGCGCGGCGATGTCCCGGATCGACGTGCCGTCGTAGCCCCCGTCGGCGAACAGGTGCTCGGCCTGGTCGAGGATCATGAGGCGCGTGTCCTCGCTGCTGCGACCGACCGGCCGGCCCACCGGCTTGGGTACCGCACGCAGACCCGGGGTGGCGGCCATCGCCGCAGGAACCGGTGGCGTCATCGAGTGCCTTTCCTTCATGCCCGCTACTGTAGCCCCCGCGGGCCCGAACGCGCTTCACGTGCGCGCTCGCGCCCGCCGGATGAGGGCCCGCAGCCTGGGTGGCGGCACCGGCACCTGCATGATCTCGACGCCCAGCGGCGACAACGCGTCCTCGATCGCGCTGGCCATCGCGGCAGGGGCCGACATGCGCCCGCCTTCGCCGCCGCCCTTGATGCCGTACTCGGTGAACGGCGAGGGCGTCTGCAGGTGGGCCGTGCGGATACGCGGCACGTCGTGGGACGACGGCAGGCAGAACTGGCCGAAGTTGGCATTGACGAACTGCCCGTCGGCGTCGTACACGAACTCCTCGAGCAGCGCCGTGCCGATGCCGTTGGCCGTCCCGCCCACGACCTGGCCATCCAAGGTCTGCGGGTTGACCACCGTACCGGCGTCGTGCACCGCGGCGTAGTCGAGGATCTTCACCTGGCCGGTTTCCTCGTCGACCTCGACCACCGCGATGTGGCACTGGTGCCCCATGATCGGGTAGAAGATCCCCAGGTGCTTGCGATCCGGGTGCGGTTCGGTGGCCACCGGGTGGTCGTACACCGCGGTGGTCTCCAGGCCGGTGTCGAACTCCGGAGTGTCCGGGAACGCCTTGCGGAAGAAGTTCGCCATGATCGCCACTTCGGCGAGGGTCTTCTGTCGGTCCGTACCGGCGACCCGTACCACCCCGTCGGCCACCTCCACGTCCTGCGCCTTCGCCTCCAGCAGGTGGGCGCCGAAGCGCTGGAGCCGCTCCTTGAGCCGGTACGAGGCACGGACGCAGGCGCCGGCCACCATCACCGTGAACCGGCTGCCACTCGCCCCGATGCCGTTGAATCCGGTGTGCGAGTCCGAGTAACCGATGGCGATGTCGGTGGGGGCCACGCCGAACTGCTCGCACAGGATCTGCGTGACCATCGTCTCGGAGCTGGTTCCGATGAAGGGCGTCTGCAGCTGGCAGTAGATGTGGCCCGAGCCGTCGATGCGCAGCTGCACGCCCTCGGGCGCGCTCGTGAGCGTGAAGCCCGGTGTCTTGACCGGGTTGAGGAACCACCACTCGGTGGGCGCATAGACGCTGCGTTCCTGGCAGGTGACCAGCCCGATTCCCACCCGGCGCCCCTGGGCACGGGCCTCGGCCTGGCGTGCCTTCCAGGCGGGCAGGTCGATCAGAGCCTTGGCCTTCTCGAGCACCGCCTGGTAGTTGCCGCTGTCGTACAGGTTGCCCGTGGGGATCATGTACGGGAACTCGTGCGGCTGGATCATGTTGCGCAGGCGCAGCGCCTCGGGGTCCATGCCGAGCTCGCGCGCCGCGGCATCGACCAGCCGTTCGATCACGAAGTTGCCGCACTCGGCGCCGAAGCAGCGGTACGGGCCCTGCTGGCACTTGTTGGTGAGCACCGCGATCAGCCGCATGCCCACGCTGTTGATCTTGTAGGGGCCGACCACCTGCGCGAGCGGGTTGCCGTTGGTGCCGACGCTGAAGTGCAGGTAGGCACCGTAGTCGTCGATCACCTTGAAGCGAAGCGACAGCATCGTGCCGTCGCGCTTGAGGGCGAGCTCCGCGTCGTAGCGCCGGTCCGGGCCGTGGCCGTCGGAGTTCAGGAAGTGCTCCAGCCGATCCTCGATGTACTTCACCGGACGCCCGGACAGGCGGGCGAGACCCGCGGTCATGATGATGTACTTGTGCAGCAGCACCTTGGTGCCGAAGCTGCCGCCGTTGGTGGCCCCGACCAGCTTGAGCTTGGTCGGATGCACCTTCAGGCAGCCCGCGATGACCCAGGGAATGAAGTTGCCGAAGGCGCTGTTGCTGGTGACCGTGTAGCCGTGCGCGTCGTCGTACTCGGCGATCACGCCGCAGGTCTCGATCGGCGTGCCCGCCGCCCGCCCCCACACCATCTGCCGGCGAACGACGAGGTCCGCCTTGGCGAAGTCCTCCTGCACCGGCCCCCAGTCGAAGGACTCGTCGTAGGCGACGTTGGACGGACGCTCGGTCGGGTGGATGACACCGTCCCCGGTCGCCTGCATCGCGAGTTCCGGGTCGCTGTTGACCGGCAGCAGCTCGTACTCGACGTCGATGAGCTCCACCGCGTCCTCGGCGATGTAGCGGTCCTCCGCCACGACCGCAGCCACCACTTCGCCCACGTGCCGGACCTTGTCGATGGCCATCGGGTGCTGGGTGAGCGGCGGGCTGGCGAAGGAGACCGAGCTCGCTGCAACCTCGCTCATCTCGCGCCCGGTGACCACGCGCACGACCCCGGGCAGCGCCGCGGCGCGGCGCGTGTCGATGCTGACGATGCGTGCATGCGCGTGAGGGCTGCGCAGCACGGCTGCGTGGGCCATGTGGGCCACGCTGAGGTCGTCGATGTAGCGCCCCTTTCCGGTGAGCAGCTTGGGGTCCTCCACGCGCGGCATGCTCTTGCCGATCCACTTCGCGCTGGACCGGGCGGGCTCGAGCTGACGGCTGGGCGGAATGACGATGTCGGCCAGGTGCGGGCTCTTCACGATGTGCTCTCCTTGGCTGCGCGCAGCTTGGCGGCGGCCGACAGCACGGCCGCGACGATGTTCTGGTAGCCCGTGCAGCGGCACAGGTTGCCCGAGATGGCCTCGCGAACGTCCTCTTCCGTGGGCGAGTCGTTCTGCTCGAGCAGCTCCTTGGCCACCATCAGCATGCCCGGCGTGCAGAAGCCGCACTGCAGGCCGTGCTCTTCCTGGAAGGCCTGCTGGATGGGATGCAGGGCGGCGGCGGTGCCCAGGCTCTCGACGGTGTGCAGCTCGCAGCCGTCGGCCTGCGCCGCGAAGGTCAGGCACGAGCGCACCGTGCGTCCGTCGATCATCATGGTGCAGGAGCCGCATACCCCGTGTTCGCATCCGACGTGGGTGCCGGGCAGTCCCATGTCGTGACGCAGGAAGTCGCTGAGCAGCAGGCGCGGGGGAACCTGGGCGGTGCAGTCCCGCCCGTTCAGGCGGAACTGGATCGGAACGGGTTTCATGGTTCGTGCCTTTCGTCGGACGGGATTCAGCGTGCCCGGGCGGCGGCGTCGATCAGTGCCCGGCGGGTGAGGGTGACCAGCAGGTCGCGCCGGTACTCGGCAGGCACGAGCGGGTCGGAGGTGGGCGAGACGCTCTTGCCCGCAGCCTCGCCGGCGCGCTCGAACAGGGCGTCGGACGGCGGCTGGCCGAGCAGGTCGCGCTCGACGTCCGCCAGGCGCATCGCTCGTGCACCGACCCCGGCCGCGACCACGGCGGCGGCTGCGATACGGCCGCCCTGCAGCGTCAGCAACGCGCCCACGCAGACGAAGGCATAGTCGCCCTTGCGGGTGCTGACCTCGTGGAAGCCCCAGCCCTGCGCCGCGGGCGCGTACGGGATGCGCACGCTCACGAGCAGTTCGTCGCTGCGCGTCGCCGTCTCGTAGAGGCCGACGAAGAACTCGCCGGCCGGAACCCTTCGGGTACCCGAGGGCCCCTGCAGATCCATCGAGGCGCCCACCGCCAGCATCACCGCAGGCATTTCCGAGGCCGGGTCGGCGTGACAGAGGTTGCCGCACAGCGTGCCGCGATTGCGCACGGTGCCGTGGGCGACGTGCTCGTAGGCCGCGGTCATCAGCGGGCAGGCCTGCCGCGCGAGCGGTGAACGCTTGACGTCCTCGTGGCGGGCGAGAAAGCCGATGACCAGCTCGCCTGCCTCCTCACGGATGTAGTCGTGACCGGGGATGCGGTTCACGTCCACGAGCATGCGCGGCTGCGCGAGGCGCAGGTTCATCATCGGCACGAGACTCTGGCCGCCGGCCAGTACCCGGGCCTCGCCGGCACCCTCGGCCAGCAGCGTGACGGCGGCCTCGACGGTGTCGGGCCGTGTGTACTCGAACGCAGCGGGTTTCATCGGATCTCCTGCGGGCGGTGAATCGTGGACGACGGGCTGGACCGGTGACGCGATCAGCCAGCGAACTTGGGCTCGGGCAGGCCTCGTATCCCAAGCCCCCTGATGCGGAACAGTGCACCGGCGCCGAACTGCGGCCGGGCCTCCACGGCGAAATGCTCGTGGGTCTTCGGATGGCTCACGCGGGCCATCGAGGTCACGTAGATCTCGTCGAGCCCATCGCCGCCGAACATCACGCTCGTGATGTTGCGCACCGGCATGCCGATGCGCCGCTCCACCTGCCCGTCGGGCGTGTAGCGGACGAGATCGCCCGAGATGACCTGGGCGTTCCAGACGCAGCCTTCGGCGTCCACCGTCGAGCCGTCGGCCAGCCCGGCATCGTCGCGCGTGCTCGCGAAGGGGCGCTTGTTCGACGGGCGGCCGCTCTCGATGTCGTAGTCGTAGCGGTACAGCTCCTGCTTGAAGGAGTCGGCGAAGTAGAAGGTGCGATCGTCCGGGCTCCAGCACGGCCCGTTGGAGCAGATGATTCCGGTGTCGACCTCGGTGACGCTCAGGTCGGGGTCCAGTCGGTACAGGCTGCACACCGCCAGTTCCTCCTGATCGTCCATGCCGCCGGCGAAGAAGCGTCCGCGTCGATCGCACTTGCCGTCGTTCAGGCGAACCCGGCCGTCATGGGTGTCGACGTGGCACAAGAGCGTGAGGTGCTCGCGCTCGAAGTCGAACAGGTAGAACCCGTCACTTGCGGCCAGCACGGCGCCGCCTCGGGCGCGGAGCGCCATCGCGCCGACGTCGATGGACAACCGCCAGTTCCGCGTCGCGCCGGTGCGTGGGTCGAGCCTCCAGACGGTGGGTTTGCCGACCCGCTGGCCGGTGCAGTCCAGCCAGTAGAGCATTCCGGCATCGGGGTCCCAGACCGGGCCCTCGCCCAGGTGGTTCGCACAGTCCAGCACGCACTCGATCGTGAACGCCATCGATTCCGCCAATAAGCCGCCATACGAATGGTTAATTACGGGGAGCCCGGCGGCGTGGGCGATGCAGCGCCGTCGCTCGCTCGACACCAAGTCGTTGCGCAATCGCCCGTTCCGTCACCGGGTTGGGGCCGTCTGCGCGGAGTGCGCTCCTCTGTTCCTGATTAATTTAAGCATACAGATGAATACCTACGCGTTTCAAGGGGTCGTCCGGACAGGGGCCCGCCATCGGCCGTCATCCTCCCCGCTCGGCGGGCGCAGCCGCTGGCGGCCCGTTGACGCGGCGCACGCCCTCGTGAAGACTCGGGCCCGCGCGTTCGGGCGGCGGGCGCGGTAGGGGCCCGACATGCGACTCGATCACGTCAACGTGCGCTGCAGCCGTCTTGATGAGACCGTGCAGTTCCTCGAGCGGCTCGTCGGCCTGAAGCGGGGCTGGCGTCCCGCGTTCCCGTTCCCGGGGGCCTGGCTCTACGACGACTCCGGTCGGGCGGTGGTTCACCTGGGACAGGCTGGCGGCGAGCCCGGGCCGGCCGGAGCGGTCGACCACATCGCCTTCTACTTCGATGACCTGGCTGCGCAACTGACCCGGCAGACGTCGCAGGGCTTCCCCGTCGAACTCAGGGCAGTGCCCGGCACCTCGATCCGCCAGTGCTTCGTCACCGGCCCCGACGGCCTGATCGTGGAGATCCAGGGTCCGGCGCCAACCGCTTCGGACGATGTCGCGATCGCGCCGGCCTGGGTCTGCGGCGGCGGCGCGGGAGCCTAGCTTGAGAGCGACGTCCGGGGCCCGCTCGAACGTTGCGTGGATGGGCGGGCCCGATGCCGCCGGGGGAGGAGACTCGACGATGATCAGGTCACGGCCCGCCGTCCCCGAGCTGCGTGTCGGCGTACTGTGTGCCGCGCTCCTGCTGTCGGGCTGTGGCGACGCGCTCGACGCTCCACCCGCCGCGCCGATCGCGTCGTCCGGCGCCGCGGGCGGCGCGGCGACGTCGAACGTCCGGGCACCCGTGACCAAGGCCCCTCGACAGGCGATCCGCTTCGACTGGAACTTCGACGGGCGTGAGGACATCGCCTGGCAGAACCGTGCGACCGGCGCCGGACAGGTGTGGAGGATGAACGGCACCACGATCATCGGCAGCGGGGAGTCCTGGGGGGCCGGTGCCGCGTTCGACGTGGTCAGCCTGCGCGCTCGACTGATCGGCAGCGACCGCTGCCAGGACTTCGTCGAGTCTTCGGGCGATACCCTGCTGCTGTGGGACCGAGTGTTCGACGCGTTGCTCAATACCTGCACCGACAGCCCCTCGCGAACCTATGCGGCGCGCCACTCCGCTGCGGGCTGGCGTCTGTTCGCGGTGGACGGCAACTACGACGGCAGCCCGAACAACCAGGCCCTGTGGCGCAACGCCGCCGGTACGGTCGCGATCTGGAAGTTCGGCGCCAACGGCGTGATCGCCGAGGCGGGTTTCCCGGCGACCGCTCCCAACGAGTGGACGCTGGTGGACGCCCGTGGCGACTACGACGGCGATGGCCGCACCGACGTGCTGTGGCAGAACGAACAGGGCGTGGTCGCGATGTGGCGGATGACCGACATCCGGGGAGTCGCCGGTGCGTCGTTCTTCGGCGCGGCGCCGCGCAGCCAGTGGAGCCTGGTCGAGGGCGCGGGAGACTACGACGGCGACGGCCGCAGCGACCTGCTGTGGCTCAGCAACTCCGGCGCGGTGGTGATCTGGTTCCTCGACCCCGCGAGCCAGCGATTCACCGCGGCCTCGGTCGGTACGGTCGGGCCGGGCATTCGCGTGCTGGACGGCACCAGCGACTTCAACGGTGACGGTCGCAGCGACCTGGTGCTCCAGGACGCCGCGGGCGTCGTCACGATCTGGCTGATGAGCGGCGCTCAGATCGTGGCGAGCGCGTCGCTGGGCGCGGTTGGATCGGAGTGGCGGTACGTGAACCGGCGCCTCGCGGCGGACGCGACGACCGGCGGCACGGGCGGCACGGGCGGCAACACGACCGCACGCGCCTACATCCGCTGGAACGGCAACGCCAACGGCGAGATCGTCAAGGACGCGAACAACGAGGACTTCGCGTTCTACGCCGACACGCGCTGCATCTACAGCTTTGCGCGGCGCGTCGAGACCACCAACTTCTGCCTCGGCACCAACCCGGCGTACGCGGGCGTCTTCGCCGGCCTGGCGGTGCACGTGCAGTTGGCACGGGGGACGGCCGGCGGATGCATCGCGGTGCTCGCGACCCCCGAGGGCCTGCAGGTCGACATCTTCACCGACTCGGCAGGCATTCAGACCGTCCGCGCGCTCTCCACCCGCTGGGACACCACCGGCTGCTGAACCGAGTGTGGCGCCGCGTCGCGCCGGTGGCGGGCTCGCCCTGCGGTCAGCGCTCGTCGCGCCGCACGCCCTCGGACCAGTAGGCGAGATCGCCGTAGGCGCGCTTCAGGTGCTCGACGAACAGCCGCACCCGCAGCGGCAGGTGGCGGCGCTGCGGGAGCAGCGCGCGGATCGCGTCCGGCGGCGCTCGGAACGCGTCGAGCACGGTGACCAGCCGCCCGCTCGCGAGTTCGTCGGCCACCTCCCACATCGAGCGCCACGCCAGCCCGTGGCCGCGCAGTGCCCACGCGTGCAGCACCGCGCCGTCGTTGCACTCGAGCGGGCCGCTCACCCGTACCGGGGTCACGCGGCCCTCGACCGTGAACAGCCAGCCGCGGCTCTGCGATCCGGTCGTGCCGAAGGTCAGGCAGTCGTGCCGATGCAGCTCGTCCGGGTGTCCGGGCAGGCCGCGGCGCTCGAGGTAGGCGGGGCTCGCGACCACCACCCGCTGGTTGTCCGCGAGCGGGACTGCGACCAGGCTGGAGTCGTCGAGCGTACCGATCCGCACCGCCAGGTCGATGCCCTCGTTGACGATGTCGACCAGCCGATCGGACAGATCGAGCGACACGGTCACCTCGGGATGCGCGGCGACGAACGCAGGTACCAGCGGCGCGACGTGACGCCGTCCGAAGCCCGCCGGCGCGGTCACCCGCAGGTGGCCGCTCGCGCGTACGCCGCCGGCCGACACCGACGCCTCGGCGTCCTGCCAGTCGCGCAGCAGCCGCTGGCAGTCCTCGAGGAACGCGCTGCCCTCGAAGGTGAGGGTGATGCGGCGGGTGGTTCGCACCATCAGCTTCACGCCCAGCCGCGCCTCGAGCGCATCGATGCGCCGGCCGATCACCGCGGGCGCCACGCCCTCGTGCTGCGCTGCCGCCGACAGGCTGCCGCGCGTGGCCACCGCGACGAAGGTCTCGACCTGCCGGAATCGGTCCATCGACGCGTGCGTCAGGCCGGCACCAGCAGCCCGACCAGCGCCGCGGTCATGCAGGTGGCGAGCAGCCCCGCCGGGACCGACTTGGCGGCGAGCCGCGCGAGCTCGCCTCGCCGCTCGGGCGGCACCAGCGGCGCGAGGCCACCCAGCAGGATGCCGAGGCTGCCCAGATTCGCGAAGCCGGCGAGCGCGTAGGTCATCAGCAGCCGGCTGCGCGGCGACAGCGCCTCGGGCGGCAACGCGGCGAGCTCGGCGTAGGCGACGAACTCGTTGAGCACGGTCTTCTTGCCGAGCAGCTGGCCGGCGGTCGCGGCCTCGGACCAGGGCACGCCGACCGCGAGCGCGAGCGGCGCGAACGCCGCGCCGAGCACCCGCTCCACGGTCACGGGTGCCCCGGCGACCTCGGGCAACGCACCGAGCGCGATGTTGGCGAGCGCGACCAACGCGACGAACACGATCAGCATCGCCACGATGTTGAGCAGCAGCTGCAGGCCCTCGAGCGTGCCGCGGGTGAGCGCCGCGATCGCACTCGGATCGTCGCGCTCCAGTCGCAGCGTGAGGCCCTCGGTCGGGGCGTCGGCGGGCACCATCAGCGCCGCCACCGCGATCGCCACCGGGATCGCGATCACCGAGGCGGCGAGCAGGTGGCCGAACGCATCGGGCAGCACCGGGCGCAGCATCGACGCGTACAGCGCAAGCACGGTGCCCGCGATCGTCGCCATCCCGCAGTTCATCACGATGAAGAGCTCGCCGCGCGTCATCCGCGCGAGCCACGGCCGAACCACCAGCGGCGCCTCGACCATGCCGACGAAGACGTTCGCCGCCGCCGACATGCCGGCCGCGCCGCCCACCCCGAGCGTGCGCTGCAGCAGCCACGCGAAGCCTCGCACCAGCGCGCCGAGCACGCCCCAGTGAAAGAGCAGCGCCGACAGCGCCGACACGACCAGCACCAGCGGCAGCGCACGCGCGGCCAGCACGAAGGTGGCGCCCGGGTCGGTGGGTGCATACGGCAGCGGGCCGCCGCCGAGGTGGCCGAACACGAACGCGGTGCCGGCGGTGGTCGCGGCCACCAGCGCGTCCAGCGCGCCGTTCAGACCGATCAGCAGCTGCTGCGCCCCGGGCAGGAAGCGCAGCAGCGCGGCGATCGCCAGGCCGAGCAGCAGACCCCCGACGACCGTGCGCCAGGCGATCGCGTCGCGGCGCTCGCAGGCCGCCCAGGCCAGCGCGACCATCGCAGCGAGGCCGGCGAGCGCGTGCAGGGTGGCAGTCATCGGGAGGTGGCGCGGTTCGATCCAGGCCGCATTGAAGCACGACCGCCGCCGGCCGCGCGAGGCGGCCCGTCGCGTGCGATGATCGCGCAGCCCCATTGCTCGGCGCCGCCATGAACCGCGAGAAGGTCGTCTTCGGTTTCTTCATCATCCTCGCCTGCACGTTGAACTTCGGCTTCTTCGTCGGCGAGATCGACCGCCCCGAGCTGCACCACCCGGGCGAGCTGTTCGCAGCGATCGTGGTCAACCTGATCGCGCTGGTGCTCAAGTTCGGAGACCGCACGCACATCGGCGCGACCCACCTCGCCACGAGTCTCGCCGCGTGCCTGCAACTCCTCGCCGCGGCCCTGGTCTGGACCGGGTCGGTCTACGTCGCCGGCGACCCGATGGACGGGGAGACCATGGCGACGATCGTGTCGCTGTCCGGCGGTGCGCTGGTCGCGAATCTGATCTCGGTCACGCTGCTGATCGGCGAGACCCTGCGCCAGAGCCGCTAGCGGCGCGCCCCGGCCCGGGTCCGCGCCGATGGGCGACGTCCTGTTCCTGGTGCTGCGGCGGCTTCGCGCGCCGCTGATCACGCTGATCGTGGTCTACGCGGTGTCGATCGCCGGCATGGTCGCGATACCGGGCATGGACACCGAGGGCCGTCCTTGGCGGATGGGCTTCTTTCACGCGCTGTACGTGATGAGCTACACCGCGACCACGATCGGATTCGGCGAGATCCCGTATCCGTTCACCGACGCGCAGCGGTTGTGGGTCACCGTGGCGATCTACCTGTCGGTGATCGGCTGGGCGTACGCGCTGGGCGCGGTGTTCGCGCTGTCGCAGGACGCGACGTTTCGCGCGGCCGCCGCGCGCAGCCTGTTCGTGCGCCGCGTCGCACGCCTGGCCGAGCCGTACTGCGTGATCTGCGGCTACGGTCGCAGCGGTGCGGCGATCGCGCGCGCGCTCGACGCCCAGGGCGTGCGGCTGGTGATCGTCGACGTGGACCCGCAGCGGCTCGCGCCGATCGCGGTGCATCCGTTCGAGGTCGCCCCCCTGGTGCTTGCGGCCGACGCACGCCGCCCCGAGGTGCTGCGCGACGCCGGCATCGCCAAGCCGGAGTGCCGTGCGGTGCTCGCGCTGACCGGCGATGACGAGGCGAACCAGTCGATCGCGATCGGCACCCGCGTGCTCGATCCGGCCACGGTGGTGATCGCCCGAGTGGTCGATCCGGTGGTCCACGGCAACCTCGTCGAGTTCGGCGGCGTGCAGGTGATCGACCCGTTTCGCGTGTTCGCGGCCAACGTCGCGCTCGCGTTGAGCGCCCCCGAGGTGCTGCAGCTCGAGGAGTGGCTCACCGCGGCGCCCGGCGGCGAGCGGCCGACGCCGCCGCGGCTGCCGCACGGGCACTGGGTGCTCGCCGGCTACGGCCGGTTCGGGCGGCCGGTGGCCGCCGCGCTCACCGCCGCGGGGCAGAGCTGGCAGGCGTTCGATCCGAAGTTCGTGCCGCCGGACGATGCCGAGGATCGGGTGCACGCGTGCGGCGGCACCGAAGAGGGGCTGCGCGACAGCGGTATCGCGCGCGCGGCGGGCGTGATCGCCGGCACCGACAGCGACACGGTGAATCTGGCCGTGGTCTCGATGGCGCGCCGATTGAACCCGTCGGTGAAGGCGATCGTGCGGCGTAACAAGGCGTTCGACCAGGCGCTGATCGACGCGGCACGGCCGTCGTTCACCTTCGTGCAGAGCGACCTGATGGTGCACGAGGTGCTGCAGGCGCTGACCTCGCCGCTGCTCGAGCGCTTTCTCGCCCAGGTGCGGGTCGCCGGCACGCCACTCGCGCAGCGCACGATCGACGCGCTCGTCGCGGCGTTGGGCACGACCGTGCCGTGGGTGTGGAGCTTCGACTGCGATGCAACGCGGCCGGGGCTCGCACCCTGGTTCGGTGCCGGCGCGCCGCTGCGGCTGAGCGAACTGCTGCGTGATCCGCGTGACCCCGGCACGGGGCTGTGCGCGGTGCCGCTGCTGCTTGCCCGCGGGGTGATCGCGGCCACGCCGGCGGTCAACGTGCGCCCGAGGCGCTGGGTGCCCCCGGGCTCGCGGCGGCGGGATGACCCCCGCATCGGCGTGCTCGATCGGGTCGGCTCGGTCGGCGCGCCCTCGGCCGAGGACCTGGGGCTGCCGCCGGCGGACACCGAGCTGCGGCCGGGCGACCGCGTGCTGTTCGCGGGTGCAGTCGGCGTGGAGGCGCTGCAGCGTCGCTACCTCTGGGACCCGGCGCTGCTCGAGCGGGCACGCACCGGCGTCGAGCCGCCGCGAAGCTGGCTGTTCCGGCGCCTGGCCGAGCGCCGCACCTGATCCCGTCACGGCGCGCACCGCCCGGGCGCTATCATGCCGCGCGCGCACCGATCGGGCGCCGCCCCGAGCGACAGGAGGCCGCATGGACCGCTTCTGGCTGAAGTCCTACCCCGAGGGCGTGCCCGCCGACATCGACCCGGACGTCTACGCGTCGCTCAACGCGCTGATCGAGGAGAGCCTGGTGCGTCACCGGGCCCGGCCGGCCTACGTGTGCATGGACCGGACGATGACCTTCGGCGAACTCGACGAGCACTCGCGCGCGTTTGCCGCGTGGCTGCAATCGGCGGGGCTGGGTCGCGGCCGGCGCGTGGCGGTGATGCTGCCCAACCTGCTGCAGTTCCCGGTCGCGGTCGCGGGCGTGCTGCGGGCCGGCTGCACCGCGGTCTGCGTGAACCCGCTGTACACGCCCCGCGAGCTCGAGCACCAGCTCACCGACTCGGGCGCCGAGGCGATCGTGATCCTGGAGAACTTCGCGGCCACGCTGCAGCAGGTGATCGAGCGCACCCGTGTGCGGCACGTGGTGCTCGCCTCGATCGGCGAGATGCTCGGGCCGGTACGCGGGCGCATCGTGGACTTCGCGGTCAGGCACGTGCGCAAGATGGTCCCGGCGTTTCGGCTCGCGCACGCGGTGCGCTTCGCGGACGTGCTCGCGGCCGGCGAGCGGATCCCCTACCGCCCCGTGCCGGTCGCCCGCGACGATCTCGCGTTCCTGCAGTACACCGGCGGCACCACCGGCGTGTCCAAGGGCGCGATGCTGTCGCACCGCAACGTGATCGCCGCGATCCTGCAGGTCGAGGCCTGGTTCGAGCCGATCTACACCCGCGGCGACGTCGCGCGCGACGGCAGCTACATGAGCCTGTGCGCGCTGCCGCTTTACCACATCTACATGCTCGCGCTCGGCTTCGGCTACGGAATGAAGCACGGCTCGTGCAATCTGCTGATTCCCAACCCGCGCGACCTGCCGAGCCTGATCGGTGCGCTTCGCAAGCACCCCGTGCACGTCTTCCCGGCGCTGAACACGCTGTTCAACGCGCTGGCCAACCACCCGGAGTTCCGCAAGCTCGACTTCTCGTCGCTGATGTTCGCGGGCGGCGGCGGCATGGCCACGCAGCAGGCGGTGGCCGACGCCTGGTTCGAGGTGACGAAGGTGCCGCTGGGCGAGGGCTTCGGCCTGTCCGAGACCTGTGCGATCGCGACGATCAACCCGGTGATCAGCACCGCGTTCAGCGGCACCGTGGGGCTGCCGGTCAGTTCGGTGGAGATCGCGATCCGCGACGACGATGGACGCGACCTGCCGCTGGGCGAGCGCGGCGAGATCTGCATCCGCGGCCCGCAGGTGATGGCGGGCTACTGGCAGCGGCCCGAGGAGACCGCGCGCGCATTCACCCCCGACGGCTTCTTCAAGTCGGGCGACGTGGGCGTGATGGATGCGCGCGGCCACGTGCGTATCGTCGACCGCAAGAAGGACATGATCCTGGTGTCCGGCTTCAACGTATTTCCCAACGAGATCGAGGAGGTGGTCGCCGCGCACCCCGGCGTGCTGGAGTGCGCCGCGATCGGCGTGCCCGACGCGCACTCGGGCGAGGCGATCAAGGTGTTCGTCGTGCGCAAGGACCCGGGGCTCACCGAGCGCGACCTGGCCGAGTGGTGCGCACGTCAGCTCACCGGCTACAAGCGGCCGCGCCACGTCGAGTTCCGCAGCGAGCTGCCCAAGAGCAACGTCGGCAAGATCCTGCGTCGGGAACTGCGCGACGTTGCCGCGCCACCCCAGCGGGCGGCCTGAGCGTCGCGGGCGTGGAGTCTCAGCCCGCGATCGTCGCGCCGCCGTCGGCCACGATCGACTGACCCGTGATGAACGCACCGGCGCGGCTCGCGAGCATGACTGCGATGCCACCGATGTCGTCGGGTTCACCCAGCCGTCGCAGCGGGAAGCGCGCTTCGGCGGCCGCGCGGCGCTTGGGATCCTCGTAGAGCGCGCGCGCGAAGTCGGTCTTCACCAGGCCGGGTGCGATGCAGTTCACGCGGATGTTGTCCGGTCCCCACTCGCAGGCGAGGTTACGCGCGAGCTGCATGTCGGCCGCCTTGGAAATGCAGTAGGCGCCGATCTCGGTCGAGCCCTTCAGACCGCCGATCGAGGACACGATCACGATCGCGCCGTCGCGCCGGGCCTTCATGTCCGGATGGACCATCTGGCACAGCCAGTGGTTGGACAGCACGTTGTTGCGCATGATCTTCTCGAACGCGTCGTCCGAGATCCCGCCGCTGGGCCCGAAGTAGGGGTTCGAGGCGGCGTTGCACACCAGCACGTCCACCGGCCCGAAGGCCTGCCGCGTGCGGTCGACCAGCGCCTGCAGCGCGGCCTTGTCGGAGATGTTGGCCGGGATCGCGACCGCCTCGCCGCCGCGGGTGCGGATCGCCTGGACGACCGCCTCGCAGGCGTCGAGCTTTCGGCTGGAGATCACGACCTTTGCGCCATGGGCGGCGAACTGCTCGGCGATCGAGCGGCCGATGCCGCGGCTGGAGCCGGTGACGATCGCCACCTTGCCGGTCAGGTCGAACAGGTTCATCGGGGGCCTCGTGGAGGGTGGGGTCAGTCCGGGCGCTTGCCGAACAGGGCGTCGAGCTTGGCGCGCGCCTCGGCGTCGCGTGTGCCCGCAGCACGTCCGCAGGGGTACTCGTCGGCGATGCGGTCCTCCCAGTAGGCGGCCGGGTTGGGCGACGCGAAGAAGCGTCGCGCGACCTCCTCGGGCACCTGCCGGTAGGCTCGGACCTCGCCGTCGGAGAACTCGATCTCCAGGCATTGCTCGCGAGCGTCGTAGCCGGCGGCCCGCAGGCGTTCGGTGTGAAGCGGGCGTCGTTGCATCGTGGCGCTCCTCGCGGCGGGGCCGCTTCAGCGGGCGAGGACCCGGCCCTCGCGGCGAGGGTCCGCCCCGCCAACGAGCGTACACCGTCCGCCGCGATCGCAACGGCGCGCAATGGCCTGGATCCCGCTGGTCATCTCGATCTCGCGCACCTCGTGGCCGCGCGCTCGCAGCGCCTCGGCGAGCCCGGGCGGCGCGCGGCCGGCCTCGAGCTCGGTCGGGCCGTTGCGGCTGCCGAGGTTGGGCATCGAGATCGCGGTCTGTACGTCCAGCCCGTCGCCGAGGGTGGCCACCAGCGTGCGCGCGACGTAGCCGATGATCTGCGACCCCCCGGGCGAGCCCAGGCTCATCGCGAGCGCGCCGCGACCGCCGCCCGCCGCCCGCTCGTAGACCAGCGTGGGTGCCATCGAGCTGCGCGGCCGCTTGCCGGCCTGCACCCGGTTGGCCACCGGTGCGCCGCCCTCGCGCGCGGCGAACGAGAAGTCGGTGAGCTGGTTGTTGAGCAGGAAGCCGCGCACCATCAGTCGCGCACCGAACGCGTCTTCGATCGTCGTGGTCATCGCCACCGCATTGCCGGCGGCGTCGACGATCGACAGGTGCGAGGTCGCCGGCTGCTCGAAGCTCGCCTCGTCGGCAGCCGCGCGGCGCGTGCCGTCGGGCTCGCCGGGCGCCGCGCGACCCATCGAGCGCTCGCCGATCAGTGCGGCGCGGCGCGCCAGGTAGCGCGGCTCGAGCAGCCCGTCCGGCGGCACGACGAAGTCCGGGTCGGCCACGTAGCGGTTGCGGTCGGCGAACGCGA
>JBIKMO010000231.1:0-7048 GCA_044359175.1 Burkholderiaceae bacterium
CACGCCGCCTGCGCCGGTGCGGCGCCGCCGTCCGGACCCCTCCCAGCCTCGATGAAGCCCCGTACCGACTCCTTCCGCGGCAACAAGGCCGACCTGCCCAGCAAGCCGTGCGTGGCCTGCGGTCGGCCGATGAGCTGGCGGCGACGCTGGGCGCGGACCTGGGACGAGGTCAAGTTCTGCTCGGACGCCTGCCGGCAGGCGCGGGGTCGCCGTGGCTGAGCTGCGCCGTCTGGTGCTCGTGCTGGGCGACCAGCTCGACCGCGATTCGAGCGCGTTCGACGGCTTCGACGCGGCACGGGACGCAATCTGGATGGCGGAAGTCGCCGAGGAGTCCACGCACGTCGCCTCGAGCCAGCCGCGCATCGCGCTGTTCCTCGCCGCAATGCGTCACTTCGCGGCCGAACTGTCCGACTCCGGCGCGCGGGTGCACTACGTGCGGCTCGACGACCCCGCCAACCGCGGTAGCCTGGCGGCGCAGCTGACCGCCGACCTCGCGCGGCTGCGGCCCGAGGGACTGGTGCTGACCTGGCCGGGCGACTGGCGCGTGCTGCAGGCGATCCGCGGCGTCGCGAGCGCCTGCGGAATGGCGCTGGAGCTGCGCGAGGACCGCCACTTCTTCTGCAGCATCGACGCGTTCGCGGCCCACGCCCGCGGCCGAAAATCGCTGCGCATGGAGTACTTCTACCGCGACATGCGCAAGCGTCACGGGGTGCTCGTGGGCGGCCCCGGCGGCGACGATCCGGAAGGCGGCCGCTGGAACTTCGACGAGGACAACCGCGAGGCGTTCGGTGCGGCGGGTCCCGGACCCCTGCCCGGGCGCGCGGAGTTCGCGCCGGACGCGGTCACGCGCGAGGTGATCGAACAGGTCCGGGCGCGCTTTCCGGATCACCCCGGGGCGCTGGACTCCTTCGCATGGCCGGTGACCCGCGCGCAGGCGCTGGCGGCGCTGCAGCGGTTCGTGGCCGAGCGTCTGCCGCTGTTCGGCCGGTTCCAGGACGCGATGTGGCCGGACGAGCCGTGGCTGTACCACGCGCACCTGTCGGCGGCGCTGAACCTCAAGCTGCTGAACCCGCGCGAGGTGGTGGCGGCCGCCGTGACCGCCTACCGCGAGGGCGCCGCGCCGCTGGCCGCCGTCGAGGGCTTCGTTCGTCAGATCCTGGGCTGGCGCGAGTACGTGCGCGGGATCTACTGGACCCGCATGCCCGGCTACGCCGCACTGAACGCGCTGGGGGCGCAGGCGGACCTGCCGGCGTGGTACTGGAGCGGCGACACCGGCATGGCCTGCCTGCGCGACGCGCTGCGTCAGACCCTGACGCACGGCTATGCCCACCACATTCAGCGGCTGATGGTCACCGGGCTGTTCGCGCTGATGTACGGCGTTCGGCCGCAGCAGGTGCACGCCTGGTACCTTGCGGTGTACGTCGACGCGGTCGAGTGGGTCGAACTGCCGAACACGCTGGGCATGAGCCAGTACGCCGACGGCGGGCTGATGGCGAGCAAGCCCTACGCGGCCACCGGCAAGTACATCCAGCGCATGAGCCCGTACTGCGACGGCTGCCGCTTCGATCCGGCGCGCCGCACCGGCGTCGCCGCGTGCCCGTTCACCACGCTGTACTGGGACTTCCTGCTGCGCCACGAGGCCACGCTCGCGACCCACCCGCGGATGGCGCTGCAGGTGAAGAACCTCGCGCGCCTGGACGAGGCCGAACGGCGCGCGATCCGCGAACGCGGCGAGGCGATCCGCCGCGGCGAGGTGAACTGAACGTGGCCGACCCGACGCCCGCGCGCACGCTCGCGTGGACCGGATCGCACCCGCCCGAGCGCGCCGCGGCGCTCGCACGGATCGCCCGCGTGCGGCCGGCCGAGTACGCGCGCACGCGCAACCATCTCGACGGCGCGGTGACCGGGCTGTCGCCCTACCTGACCCACGGGGTGGTCACGCTGCGCGAGGTGCTGAGCGGCGTGCTGCAGCGCGCGCCGCTGCCGGTGCAGCACAAGCTGGTCTTCGAGCTCGGCTGGCGGGAGTACTTCCGCCACGTCTGGGGCCACGCGGGCGATCGCATCCTGCAGTCCCTGCACGCCGGGCCCCGGCCGGACGGGGCCTACGACCCGGTGCTGCCGCCGGACGTGCGCCATGCCGACACCGGGATCCCCGCGATCGACCGGGCGGTGCAGGCCCTCTACGCCGGCGGCACGCTGCACAACCACGCCCGCATGTGGCTCGCCAGCTACGTGGTGCACCTGCGCGGCGTGCATTGGCGCGCCGGTGCCGACTGGATGGTCGCGCACCTGCTCGACGGCGACCTCGCCAGCAATCACCTCAGCTGGCAGTGGGTGGCCGGCACCTCGAGCCGCAAGCCCTACCTGTTCAACGCCGACAACGTGGCGCGGTACGCCCCCGCGACCTGGCACAGTCCGGGCACCGCGATCGACCGGTCCTACGAGGCGCTCGAGCTCGCGGCTCGCGGACGAAACGACGCGCCCGCGCCCGTCCGCGCCGCGCACGAGCCTGAGCCGATCGAGCCGCCGCTGCACGCGGAACCTCCGGCCGACCTGGGGTTCCGAGCACCCTCGGCCGACGACCTCGTCCCGCTGCGCGGCCGGGGGGTCTGGCTGGTGCACCCATGGGCGCTGCGTGCGCCCCCCCCCGACCTGGACGCCGGCGCGGCGGTGATCGGCGTGGCGCTGCGCGAACACCATCGCCGCTGGCCGTGGCCCGAGGCGCGATGGCGCTGGGTGGACACCGCGATGGCCGAGGTGACCGCGCGGCGCTGGTGGGTCGATCGCGCCGAGCTGACCGCCGCGCTCGCCGGCGCGGCGTGGGTGCGCAGCGTCGACGATCCGCACGTGTCGGACGGGCTGCGGGGCGTGGCGCGGCTGGACCCCGCCCCGACGCTGTTCCCGCCGGTCTCGCGGCGCTGCGACAGCTTCTCGCGGTGGTGGACGGCGACCACGCGCGGTCTCGCGCACGCTCGGGAGCTGCTGTGACGCACGAGTCGCCGCCCGAGCCGCTGACGGTCCTGTACGACGGCGAGTGCCCACTGTGCCGCCGCGAGATCGCGCACGTGCAGAGGCTGGCGCAGCGCCGCGGCGACAGCGGGCTGTGCTTCGTCGACGTCAGCCGCCCGGGCGAGGCCGCGGACGCCGAGCGCGCCGCGCTGCTCGCACGGTTCCACGTCGAGCGTGCCGATGGCTCGCGCCTGCAGGGCGCGGCGGCCTTCGTGGCGATGTGGAGCCGGCTGCCCGGCTGGCGGTGGCTGGCCCGGCTCGCCCGGCTGCCCGGCGGCCTGGCGATGCTCGAGCGGGCCTACGGCGGCTTCCTGCGCGTGCGGCCGGCCCTGCAGTCGCTCGCGCGACGCGCCGAGCCGCGGGCCGCGTCCGCCCTGTCGCCGTACCTGGTGCGTGAGCTGCGCTCCGACCATGCCGGCGAGACCGGCGCGGTGTCGATCTACCGCGGGATCGCCGCGGTGGCGACCCGGCGCGGCGACGCCGAGATGCTCGCGTTCGCGAGGCGCCACGGCGAGACCGAGGCCGAGCACCTGCGGCTGCTCGAGACCTGGCTGCCGCCCCGTCAGCGCAGCCGGCTGCTCGGTCCCTGGCGGCTCGCCGGATGGCTGACCGGCGCGCTGCCCGCGCTGGCCGGACGGCGCGCGGTGTACGCGACCATCGCCGCGGTCGAGACCTTCGTCGACGCGCATTACGGGTCCCAGATCGACCACCTGCGCGGCCACGGCGGACCCGACGGCCTGCTGCCGCTGCTGCTGCGCTGCCAGCAGGACGAGCGGCTGCACCGCGACGAGGCCGCGGCGAGTCTCGCCGGGGCGTCGCCATGGTGGCTGCGCGCCTGGTGCGCGGGCGTGAGCGCCGGCTCGTCGGTCGCGGTCGCGCTCGCGCGCCGATGCTGACGCGCGCGGGCTGCGGACCGAGCACCCTCGCCGGCCCGGGCGCGGTCGCCCGAGGGATCCTGGTGCGCGACCGAGCGTCGGACGCGGACCCGGCGATCCCACCGCCGGCGCGCGCAGCGGCCGCATCGGCGAACGCGATCAGTCGAGCCCGAGCATGGTGCGCAGCACCGGGTGCGTGAACCGACGCCGGGTCGTGACCGCGTAGAAGTTCTCCTGCAGCTGCGGAATGGAGCAGCGCTCCACGAGCGTGCCGCTCTCGAGTTCGTCGCGCACCACCACCGGCGGAACCAGCGCGAGCACGCCGGTGCGCCGCGCCAGCAGCCGGAGCATCGCCATGTCGTCGACCTCGGCGAGCACCTGCGGGCGGATTCCGGCCTCCTCGAGCAGCAGGTCGAACGCCGGACGGACCGCGCTCTCCGGGCTCGGCAGCAGCAGCGGCTGGCCGTCCAGGTCGCGCGGGAACCGCAGCGGCGCGGCCGCGCGCGTGCCGCGCCGCGGCGGGCGGGAGACCAGGCTCAGGGTCTGCTGCGCGATCCGCCGGCTGACCCAGCCGGCCGCCGTGTCGCGCGGTGCGGCCTCGTTGGACAGCACCACGTCCAGCGTGTGCGCCGAGAGCTGCGCGAGCAGCTCGCGCGGCGTGCCGGAGACCAGGCGGATCCGCACCTGCTGGGCCGCGAGCATCGGAGACAGCCAACCGAGCTGGAAGTTGCGCGACAGCGTGGCCACTGCGCCCACCCGCAGCACCGGACGCGATACCGCGGGCGTGCCGCGCAGCGCACCGAGCAGCTCCTGCCCGGTCCTGAAGATCGCGTCGGCATGCTCGAGCGCGACTCGCCCGGCCTCGGTCAGCACGAGCTGCCGGTTGCGACGCTCGAAGAGCGCGTGCCCGAGCCGCGCCTCGAGCTGACGCAGCTGGATCGACAGCGCCGAAGGGGACACGTGCAGCGACTGTGCCGCGCGCGTGAGATGGCGCTGGTGCGCCACGGTCCAGAAGTAGCGCAGGTGGTGGTAGTTCAGCTCAGCCACGCCTAACAGTTTAATTCAATCAAACGATGTGTTCGAAAACATGAAGTGGACCACAGGTTCAGACTCACCTAGGGTGGCGGTCGCCAACGCGTCGCCCATTCCGACCGTCACCTCGCCGAGGAACCTAGATGCCCGGTGTCGACCTGCTGCTCACGCATCTGCTGCAACCGATCGTGCTCGCCTTCCTGCTGGGCACGGTCGCCGGCGCGGTCAGGAGCGAGCTCGAGCTGCCGGAGCCGGTGGTCAAGCTGCTCGCGATCTACCTGCTGTTCTCGCTCGGGCTCACCGGCGGACGAGAACTGGCGCAGGCGGACGTCGGCGCGGTTTGGCCGCTGCTTGGCATCACCGCGGTGATGACCTTCGGCATCCCGTCGCTCGCCTACCTGGTCTGCCGGCGCCTGGGTCGGATGGACATCAGCAACGCCGCGGCGATCGCCGCGCACTACGGCTCGGTATCGACCGCGACCTTCTTCGCCTCGATGAGCTTCGCGACCGCGATGGGCACCCCGGCCGAGGGCTATATGGCGGCGATCGTCGCGATCATGGAGTTCGGCGTGGTCTACTCGCTCGTGCTCGCACGGATCGCGATGGGCCGCACCGACGGCTCGGGCGTACGCTCCGCCGATCTGCTTCTCAGCGTGATCCGGGGCCGCGGCATCCTGCTGCTGGCGGGGGGGATGCTGATCGGCGCGGTCGCGACCGATCGCCAGTGGCAGCAGATCTCGCCCTTCTACGAGGGCCTGTTCCGCGGCATGCTGATGCTGTTCCTGCTCGAGATGGGTATCACCGCCGCACGCCAGATCGCGGCCTTCCGGCAGGCCGGGCTGTTCATGACCGGCTTCGGCGTGATCATGCCGGTGCTGCACGGGATGGCGGGCGTGACCCTCGCCCACGCGGTCGGGGTGTCGGTGGGCGGCGCGTTCGTGTTCGGTGCGATCTGCGCGAGCGCCTCGTTCATCGACGCGCCCGCGGCCTGCCGGGCGTCGCTGCCGCAAGCCAATCCGGGGATCTACCTGACCGCCTCGCTCGGCGTCACGCTCCCCTTCAACCTGCTGCTGGGACTGCCGCTGTACTACCAGTACGCAACCTGGCTCGCGGGTTGACCACGACCCGGAGCCCGTTGGGCGAGACCGTGGGTCAGCCGCGCTGCAGGCTGGTGCGATCCCACTCGCCGAGCGAGCCCCAGATGCCCGACGGCGGCTCCAGCACCCGGCGCGACATCGCGACGTGAGAGTTGGTCTCGTATACGAACGCGGCCGGGCAGTCGTCGACGATCAGGCGCTGCAGACGGACGTATGTCGCGCGGCGCTTGGCCACGTCCGTCTCCCGGCCTGCCTCCTCGCACAGCCGGTCGACCTCCGGGCTCGAGTAGCGGTGGGTGTTCGAGTAGATCACGCCCTCCCGGATGTTCGAGGTGATCCACGAACGGTGCACGCCGATCACCGGGTCGCCCCAGTTGAACACGCCCTCGACGTTCAGGTCGAACTGATAGGTGGAGACCCGCCGCACCCAGGTCGCACCGTCCGGCGAGAACCGAGGGTTCGCGACGATGCCCACCTTGGCGAGCGCTGGCCTCAGGTACTCCTGGATCGTGCGGTGCTCGCCGCTTCCGGGCGTGCCGTCGACGTTGATCGTGAGCCGCACGCCGTTGGCGCCGGGCTTCAGCCCCGCCTCGTCGAGCAGCGCATTGGCGCGGGCGAGATTCAGCTCGTAGCGCTCGACCTTCGGTTCGTAGAACGGCGACTTGCGCGCGATCGGGCCCGTGGCGCGAAAGTGCAGACCGCCGAGCAGCTGAGCGACGATGAACTCCTTGTCGATCGCGAAGTTGATCGCCTGGCGGACCCGGCGGTCCTGAAGCTGGGGATGACGGCAGTTGAACGAGATCCAGCACAGCGCGCCGATCGCCGGACCCACGTCGCCGTCGACGCGAAGCGACGGCACCTTTCGCGCGCGATCGACGTCGCGCACGTCGATCGCCACGGCGTAGTCTATCTCCCCACGCTCCAGCGACAGCAACATCGTCGTGGGATCCTTGTAGAAGCGATGCACGAGACGGTCGGTGCGGGGCAGGTCCTTCAGGAAGAACCGGTCGAAACGCTCGAGCGTGAGGCTCTCGC
>JBIKMO010000232.1:0-6950 GCA_044359175.1 Burkholderiaceae bacterium
ACCAGCCGAGGCGTCCGCCGCGGAATTCCTCGATCGCCCGGCCGATGCCCGCGGCCAGACCGGCCGCCGCGGCGGCCGCCGGCGGCGCGACCTCGCCGGCGACCACCGCGAGCGGCGGGCCGGTGATCGGGCGATGACCGGGAGAAGGTGACGGGCCCATGGTCCAGCGCAGGTGGGGCGCGGCGGTTGCCAGCGCTCCGGCGCACTATCGGTGGGGGCTCGAACCGCAACAATCCGGATCGACCCGACCTAGGGTTGACCCTAGGACCGGCCCGACCCCGCACGGGGGCCGCCTCGCATGCGGCGGCGATCCGTCCGGAGGCGGTTCGCCGCATGCGGTGGCGTCGCGCGTGCCGTGCGGGCATCATCGCGCCCATGCACCCGATGCCCATGCGCCGCGCGTCCGGCCGCCCAACCCTCGGCCCCGCGGCGTGAACCGCCACGCGACCGTCCCCGATGCCGCGGAACGCGCCGAGTTCGTGCCGTTCGCGCGCGAGCTCGCCGCGATCGCCTGCGCGGTGATCCGACCCTTCTTCAGGTCCGATACCCCGGTGATCGACAAGGTCGACGCCAGCCCGGTGACGATCGCCGACCGGCGCGCCGAGGAGGTCATGCGCACGCTGATCGAGCAGCGCTATCCGGACCACGGCATCCTGGGCGAGGAGTACGGCGAACTGCGCCCGGACGCACGCTACCGGTGGGTGCTCGACCCGATCGACGGCACCCGTTCGTTCGTCGGGCACTGTCCGCTCTTCGGCACGCTGGTCGCGCTGGCCCGCAACGGCCGCCCGATGATCGGGGTGATCGCGAACCCGATCACCGGCCAGGTGCTGGTGGGCACCGGCGACGACGCGCGGCTGGAGGACGGACGGCCGGCGCGCGTACGCGCCACCTCTCGCATCGAGGATGCGACGCTGCTCACCACCGACCCGTTCCACGCCGAGCGGCATCGCGACGGCGCGGCGTTCGACGCGCTGGTGCGCCGCGCGAAGCTGTATCGCACCTGGGGCGACTGCCAGGGCTACGCGATCGTCGCCACCGGTGGGGCCGACGCGATGCTCGACCCGGTGCTCAGCGCCTGGGACCTGATGGCGCTGATCCCGGTGATCGAGGGGGCGGGCGGCCGGATCACCGACTGGGCGGGCGGCGACCCCGTGGGCGCCGACTCGATCGTCGCGACCAACGGCGTGCTGCACGACGCGGTGATCGCGGCGCTCGCAGGCCCGGCGCGCTGAGCCCGGACTGCCGTGGCCCGCGCGCTCGGGTGAGCACCGAGTGCCGCGGCCGTGTGCCGGGCGCTCAGGCGGCCTCGACCGCGCGCCGCAGCGCGTGCAGGTTCGCCGCCGGGGTGCGCGCGATCTGCACCGAGCAGCCTGGGCCGAGCAGGAAGCCGCAGCCCTGCGTCTGCTCGATCGCCGCGCGGGCGATCCCGAACACCTGCTCCGCCGTGCCGGTGGCGAGCGTACGTGCGTCCACGCCGCCGCCCACCGCGCGTCCGGCGCGTCGGCGGCCGTCGGCAAGGCTCGGGTTGTGTCCGGCCCGGTCGTCCCAGTGGAACACCTGGACCGGATAGTCTGCCATCGCGGCGAACTGCACCTCGTCCTCACACAGGTGCAGCAGGTTGCACCACAGCGGCCGCGCCTCCTCGAGCACCCGTAGGTCGAACGGCCGCACCAGTCGCGCGTAGCGGTCGCCGGGGAGCTTGCGGTCGTTCGCCCACTTGGTCGAGAAGAAGATGCCGTCGATGCCGTCGGCGACCAGCGCGCGCACGAAGTGCGCGAACGTCTCGGCGATCGCGTCCAGCGCGCTGGCGACCGCGTCCGGGTCGGCGTCCACGTGCGCACGCAGCAGCGACGCGTCTCGGTCGACCAGTTTCTCGGCCACGTCCAGCGGCGAGAAGACCGTCATGATCACCGGCACGTCGGTGGGCAGCCGGCGGCGGATCTCGCGCAGCGCGGCGCGCTGCTCGGCCAGCGCCGGCGCATCCGGCGACAGTGGGGCGATCCGCCGCCACGCAGCCGGCGAATCGATCGGGTGCCCGACGCACACGTGGGGCACGGCCGGGTCGGACGAGGCACGGTAGCGGAACCCCCAGTCCTCGACGTGGTAGCTCGCCCGCGCGTGCACCTTCAGGAAGTCCCAGCCGTAGGTCTCGAAGAACCCGAGCATCGCGTCGGCGAGCCCGTGGGCGCTGGTCTCCTGCGGGTAGAAGTGTCCCCATGCGCCGACCGGCACACGGTCGGGCGTGCCGCCGGCGGCGGCGACCTGGACCCGCTCGCGTCGATCCACGGTCAGCTCCCCCAGACCCGTCGCAGGTAATCGACCCAGTTGCCGCCGAGCACCTTGCGCATCCGTTGCTCCGACCAGCCGGCACGCACCATCGCGTCGGCGAGCGCCGGCCGATGGGCGAGCGGACCCAGCGGCTTGACCACCTTGTCGTGCCCGAACGGCGTGAGTTCGCGCGCGTAGCCCTTGTCGTGGTTGCACCACTCCATGAAGGCGCTCGGCCGGCCGTGACCCTCGGATGCGTCCGAGCCGATGCCCACGTGGTCCTCCCCTGCGAGGTCGATCACGTACTGCAGCGCGTCGACGTAGTCATCGATCGTCGAATCGTTGCCGCGGCTCATGAACGGCCCGAACTGAGACAGCCCGACGATGCCGCCACGCTCGCCCACCGCACGGATCAGCGCATCGGACTTGTTGCGGGGCACGTCCTTGAGCCCGGCCGGGAGCACGTGCGAGAAGCACGGCGGCTGCTTCGCGTACTCGATCACGTCCGCGCTGGTGCGGGGTCCGACGTGCGACAGATCGCAGACGATCCCGACCCGCGCCATCTCGTCGACCACCTCTCGCCCGAAGCCGGTGAGCCCTGAGTCGTGCAGCTCGGTGTAGCCCGCGCCCGAGTAGTTCTGCGTGTTGTAGGTGAGCTGCATGATCCGCACGCCGAGGGTCGCGAAGATCTGCAGGTAGTCGATCCGGTCCTCGATGCCGGCGGTGTTCTGCCAGGACAGAATCACCCCGGTGCGGTCCTGGGCCTTGGCGCGCAGGATGTCCTGCGTCGTGTGCACCGGCACGATCAGGTCGGCGTGCTCGTCGAACCAGCGCCGCCACTGGATCAGGTTGCCGATCGAGTCCCTGAAGTTCTCCCACAGACCGCAGGTGCAGGAGACCGCCGTGAAGCCGCCGGCGCGCCAGGCCTCGAAGATCGGCCGCGACCAGTTGCAGATGTTCAGACCATCGACGACGATCGTCTCGCGGTACAGGGCGTTCATTCGACGCGGATCCCGGCGCCCTCGATCACCTTGCGCCACTTCACGAGTTCCTCGCCGATGAAGGTCCGCAGCGCGCCCCGGGAGCGGTCCATGACGACGAAGCCCATCTCGCCGAGCTTCTGGCGGAACTCGGCGTCGGCGAGCACCGCGCGGATCTCGCGGTCGAGCCGGTCGGCGACGTCGGCCGGCGTGCCGGCGGGCGCCAGCACCGTGATCCAGCCTTCGGCCTGCCAGCCCGGGAAGCCCTGTTCGGCGACGGTCGGTACGTCGGGCAGGAACGGCGAGCGGGCGGCCGACGTGACCGCGAGAGCGCGGACCTTGCCGCCCTTCACGTTCGGCAGCATCGCCGCGACCGTGTCCGGCATCATCGCGATCTGGCCGCCGATCAGGTCGGTGAACGCGGGGGCCGAGCCCTTGTACGGGACGTGCAACAGCTTCACGCCGGCGGCCGCCGCGAAGTACTCGACGAACAGGTGCTGGGTCGTGCCGTTGCCCGACGAGCCGTAGCCGATGCGTCCGGGCTGCGCCTTGGCCGCGGTGATCAGCTCGCCGAGCGTGCGGTACGGCGAGCCCGCGGGCACGACGAACAGCTGCGCCACCGACGCGATGCCGGTGATCGGCTCGAAATCCTTCAGCGGGTCGTACTTGACGACCGCAGGCTGCAGCGTGGGCGAGATCGAGATCGGCCCGCTCGCCCCCATCACCAGCGTCGCGCCGTCCGCCGGGCTGCGGGCGACCTGTTCGGTGCCGATCGTGCCGCCCGCACCCGGGCGGTTGTCGACCACCACCGGCTGGCCGAGCCGCGGCGACAGCCGCTCGGCCACCAGCCGGATGATCAGGTCGGCGCCCTGGCCGGGCGGGAACGGCACCACGATGCGTACGCCTCGTCCGCCCGGCTGGGCGTGAAGCAGACCGCCGGGGGCCGCGCACGCGGCTGCCAGCCAGGCGAGCGCACTGCGTCGCGGAAGTCGGGTCATGAGCATGGGCTCCAGGGTGGGTGCGGCCGGTGCCGCGCGGACGAGCGCCGACTCAGGCGGACCGGCCGACCACAGTGTAGCGGTCGCGATGGCTCGCCAGCCAGCGCGGACCCGCGTTCGCGTCGCCCTGTGACGGATGGAAGTCCGGGCGCAGGTATGCGCGCCAGGCGGCGACGTTGCCGCGTACGAAGCCGTCGCGGCCGAACAGCACGCGCGCCGCCTCGATCCAGGTGGACGCACGCCACAGCGCCCGGTCGTCCCAGAGGTTGCGCAGCGTCTGGCGACCGATGTCGAGCACGAAGGTCAGCGTCACGAAGCGGAAGATCCGCACCCGCCACGCTGTGTTGCCGCCGAGGGTCGCATACAGGTCGAATGCGGTCGCGCGGTGCTCGGCCTCTTCGGCGGCATGCCATTCCCAGAGCAGCCGCAGCCGGGGCTCGGCGCCGACCAATGCCTGCGGGTGCCGCAGCGTCCAGTCGGCGAAGACCGCGGTCAGGTGCTCGGTGGCCGCGGTCGCGGCGACGTGGTTGCGCAGGTCGATGTGGGCGTACGACGCCATTCGCCGCGCCGCGCGCGCCTCGACCGTGTTGTGCAGGCCGTGGGCGGCGAGGATCGCGTTGAACCGCGCGTGCAAGTGACGGTGGGTCGCTTCCTGGCCGACGAAGCCGCGGACCTCGGCGGCGAATGCGTCGCGCTGCTCCGCGGGCAGCGCGTCCACGCCCTTGCGGACCGAATCGATGAAGTACTGCTCGCCGACCGGAAAGCTCATCGACAGTGCATTGAACAGCGCCGAACGAAACGCGTCGCCGCCCGCCCAGCGCACCGGGAACGGCGTGTCCAGATCGATCGCGAGACGGCGCACGGGCAGGTCGGGCATCGCGGTTCTCGTGGGCGGCGGGCGCGTCCGCCCGTTCGTACCGACTGTGGCGGACGTCGGAGGCGGCGTCAACCGCCGTCCGCGCGCCGGCGGTTGCGGTCGATCAGCCGCTGCAGCGTCCGCACCAGCGCCGCGGCGTTCGCCGCGCCGAAGGGCTCGAGCACCGCGCGCTCGTGCGCGCGGGCCGCCTCGATCAGCGGGCCGGCGAGCGCGCGTCCGGCCGGGCTCAGGCTCACCACGATCCGCCGCCGGTCCTCGACGTCCGGCTCGCGGGTGAGCAGTCCCTGCCGCCGCATGCGCTCGAGCAGCTTGGACACCGTCGGCTGCTTCTGCAGGATGATCTCGGCCACCTCGCGCGCCGACTTCGGGCCGTCCCACAGCGCGGCGAGCACGCGCCACTGCATCACCGGCACCTTCTGCTCGCGCAGCCGCTCGTGGAACTGGCCCGAGATCAGGTGGCTCGCGCGTGCGAGCAGGTATGCGAGGTAGCCGGCCACGAACCCGTCGGCGGCGGGCGCGACCGCATCGGCGCGGCGCGCCACCGTCAGACCCCCGGCACCAGCGCGATCACCCGCAGCGGGCTGCCGCTGCCCTGGCGGATCTTCAGCGGCGGGGCGATCACGATCGCGCCGGTGGGCGGCAGCAGGTCCAGGTTGGCCAGGCACTGCAGCCCGTAGCGGCCCGCGCCGTGCATGTAGTAGTGGCACGGGTAGGGCGGGCGCTGGTGCAGGCCCTGGCCGGCGTCGGTGCCGATCGCCTCGGTGCCGAAGCCCAGCAGGTCGCGCTCCTCGACCAGGAAGCGTGCGACCTCGGCGTCGGGGCCCGGCGTGTGCTGGCCGGTCTCGTCGAAGTTCTGGTAGTCGACCGGATCGGTGCGCTTGGACCAGTCGGTGCGCATCAGCACCCAGGCGCGCGGCGGGATGCGGCCGTGCTCGGCCTCCCAGCGCAGCACGAAGTCCCGGGTGAGCAGGAAGTCGGGGTCCCGGGCGGCCTGCGCCGAGCAGTCGATCACGCACGCCGGGCCGATCGTGCGCTCGATCGGCAGCGTGTCGGTCGCGTTGTCCGGCAGGTCGCGGCCGGAGACCCAGTGGATCGGCGCATCGAAGTGGGTTCCGGTGTGCTCGCCGCACGAGAAGTTGTTCCAGTACCAGCCCGGTCCGCGGTCGTCGTAGCGCGAGATCTCCTCGATGCGGAACGGCAGGCACTGGCCCATCTCGGGCGGCAGCACGATCTGCGGAAACTCGGGGGCGAGGGTCTGCGTGAGGTCGACGACGCGGATGCGGCCGGTGAGCAGGTCGGCGGCGAGCGCGGCGAGGGTGTCTGCGGGCGGGCGTGGGTTCATCGGGGCTCCCGTGCGGCTCAGCCGGCCGCGACCTCGCGCTCGAGCGCCTTGGGATTGTCGCGCCAGCGCTCGAGCCACTCCTGGGCGACGTCGCCTGGGTAGACGTCCTCGACGCCGTCCTGCAGCGCCCGGATCGCGCTGCGGGCGAGCGCATCGGGCGCCAGTTTCGGCGGCGGCAGCAGCTGGTTCCACTCGTCGTCGATCGGCCCGGGGAACAGGTTGATCACGCGCACCCCGGCCGGTCGCATCTCGGCCCGCAGGCACTGCGCGAGCGACAGTGCGGCCGCCTTCGACGCCGAGAAGGTGCCGTGCGCCGGGAAGTTCGCGAGCGCGAAGACCGACAGCAGATTCACCCATGCGCACGCGCCCGCCGGACCGTCGGCGGCGCGCGCGCGCAGCGCGGGTGCGAAGGCCTGCGCGAGGCGCAGCAGCCCGAAGTAGTTGACGTCCATCTCGCTGCGCGCGGTCTCGATGCCGACGCG
>JBIKMO010000233.1:0-6936 GCA_044359175.1 Burkholderiaceae bacterium
CGCCGCAGTAGGTCGCGTAGCGGCCGAACAGCTGCTGCAGCCGCGGGTCGTGGAAGTGCCGCGCGAGCGATCGCCACAGGTCGGCGAGCGGACCGAGCGCCGACAGCGTCGCGAGCCCGCTGGGGCCGAGGTCGGCGACCATCTTCCAGAAGCCGGGGCGCGGCGAGCGGATGTACGGGCCCTCGAGCGTCTCGTAGACGCGCTTCGCCTCGGCGCGGAATGCCTCGAAGCGTCGCGCCTCGGCGGGCCCGGCGAACGCCGCGACCGCGTCGCTCGAGCGGCGCGCGTCGGCGAACAGGTCGAGCGTGCCGCCGGCGCCCCACGCGTGGCGTGCGAGCACGTCGAGCCGGGTGGTCTTGAGTTCGGCGTCGAGCGTCGTGCCGGCGCGCGCGAGCAGCTCGTCGAACACCCAGCGCATCGTGAACACGGTCGGACCGCTGTCCACGCCGACGCCGTCGACCACGATCTGCCGCAGCTTGCCGCCGGGCTCGGCCGCGCGCTCGAGCACGGTCACCCCGATGCCCTGCGCGGCGAGCTCGACCGCCGCCGACAGTCCGGCCACGCCGGCCCCGACGACGAGCACGCGCGGCTCACGCATCGAGCCGCCTGCCGCGCCAGGTGCCGTGCGCGTCGTACGGCACGAAGCGCACGAACATCGACTCGCTGAAGAACCCGCCGCGCGCGGCGGCGTCGATCGCCGCGCGGTGTGCGCCTCGGCGCGCGTACGCATCCATCGACGCGGGGTCGCGCCACACGCTGAAGGTGGCCTGGCGCAGCAGTGGCGCCTCGCCCACGCCCGCGGCGAGCAGGCAGCCGTCGGCCGCGTGCAGCGCACGCTCGGCCGCCGGCTCCATCCGCCAGAACGCCGCGGCGCGCGTCGGTCGGATGCTTGCGCGGGTGAGCGACGCGACCGGCCCGCTCGAGGGCGGTGCCGCCGTGACCTCGAGGCGCACCCCCGACCAGCTGCCGCGGCTGGAGAACGCGCGCAGCCGCACGCTGAAGCACGCGGCCGCGCGGTCGCGCCACGCCTGCAGCGGGCCCGCGGGCGCGGCGAGCGCATCGGCGGCGGCGTCGTCGTCGAGCACGCAGAACAGCCCCAGGATCGACGGGCTGGGCCGAAGGCCGAAGCCGCCGCCGTGGCCGCTGCCCAGCACCTTCGCCAGCCGCAGCCCCGGCGTGCCGCGCAGCGGCCGGTCACGCAGCGCGAGCCGCGACCACGCCCACGGCCAGTGCCGCGGCGCGAACTCGGCCAGCAGCAGCAGCGCGGTCTGCGCGGGCCGCGAGGCCGAAGGCGTCCCCGGTCGCGCGACGTCGGCCACGCCGGCCAGCTCGGGCGCGGCGGCCACGGCCGGCGCGATCAACCGTCGGACTCGGGCGTCATGTCGCCCAGCCCGTAGCGGCGCAGCTTCACGTACAGGCTCTGACGCGACAGTCCGAGCATCTCGGCGGCGGCCGCACGGTTGTCGCGCGTGAGCTTGAGCGCAGCCTCGATGCACGCCTGTTCGATCAGGTCCGTGGTCTCGCTCACGATGTCCTTCAGCGGCACGCGCCCGACCAGTTCGGTCAGCTGCTCGGTGGGCCGGCCCAGGCCGTTGCCGGTGCGGTCGGCGGCCGGGGGCAGCCGGCGCTCGACGTCGCGGATGAAGAACGCGAGCCAGCGTGCACCGCCCGCGTCGTTCGTGCCGCTGCACGCGGAGATCTCCACCTGCGTCTCGCCGCCGTCGCGGCTGCGGACGACCGTCGGGAACAGCCGTACCGACTCGCCCTGGCGCACGCTGGACAGCAGCACCGCCACATCGAGCCCGGAGCGTCCGAGCCAGCGCTCGATCGGCTCGCCGAGCACCTGGGCGGGCCCGTCGACCTGGGCGAGTTCCGCGAAGCTCGCGTTCGCGTGCTGGATGCGGCCGGACGCATCGGTGATTACGATCGCATCCGGCGCCTCGGCGACCGCGTCAAGCGCCAGTCCGCGGGCCACGGTCGAGCCTGGTTCGGTCCGCGGAGTGCCCGCCGACACCCGCAGCAGCACCAGCGAGTCGTTGTCCTGGCGGAACGCGGTCGCGGTCGCGGTCGCGGTCGCGCCGCCCTCGACCAGGCGCACGGACGCGGCTTCGTCGCGCCGCGCGGTGCGTGCGTTCTCCAGCAGCGAGCGCACCGCCGTGCGGCTCGCCGACTCGAAGCACTCGGCGACCGGCCGGCCCACCAGGCGTCGCACCGAGTCGCCCAGCAGCTCGGCCGCCGCCGGGTTGGCCTCGACGACCTTCGCGGTGCTGGTGTCGACGACCAGCAGCGCGTCGGTCGTGCGCTGGAACAGCAGGCGGTGCCGGGCCTCGAGCTGGCGCAGCCTCAGGTAGTCCCGTTCGAGCGACTGCTGCGCGGCGATCAGCCGCTGCTGCACTTCGGCGAGCTGCCGCAGGTCGCGTCCGATCGCCAGCACCTGACCGGGCGGCCCGGCCGGTACGGTCGCGTACAGCATCGGCACGTCCACGCCGTCGCGGCTCGCATGGTTCACGTGGCGCCACACGCGCGTGGCCGACTGCTTGGCGCGGTCCAGCAGATCCTCGACCTTCTCGCGGCTCTCCACCGTGACGGTCTCGGTCCAGCGCCGGCCGACCCACGCATCGCTGCCGAGCGACGACAGCTCGGCGTTGGCGACCGCGACGTCCCGGATCACGCCCTTCTCGTCGACCAGCAGTGCGAGGTCGGCCGCCGCGGCCAGCAGCGAGGCGGGATTCGCCGGCTTGAGCGTGGCGATCGAGGGTCGGGTCTTGGAGGGACTCACGTTTGGGCGATTCGGCGGGTGTCGGGGGCCGACCGTTGCGCCGCGGGACCGGGCGGCCGGTGCCGACGCGACGAGGGCCTCAGGGGTGCAGGCGGTCGCGCGACTCGACCAGCGTCTCGGCGCGCTCGACCGCGTCGCTCGCGTCGGTGCACACGAAGTCGGCGTCGACGTCCTCGCGGAACCCCGGGTACTGGTCGAACAGCGGGCCTCCGAGCATCATGATCGGATCGGGGTGGGCGCTGGCGTCCCGCAGCGACTGCATCACCGTGGCCGCGACGTCGACGTGAAACGACATGCCCACCGACAGTCCGATCACGTCGAAGCGCTGCACCGCGGCGACCGCGCGAAGGTCGGCGAGCGAAGCCGAGGGGTCGGACCAGACGCTCCAGCCCGCGCGGCGGAAGTACTCGGAGAGCAGCAGCAGCCCGAAGGTGTGCTGCGACCCCGGCATCACCGCAAGCAGCGCCCGGCGCATCGGGCCGCGGCGCTGCCGGGCGTGCCAGTCGGGACTGAAGTCGTGTACGACCCGGTGCAGCCGGTTGACGCCGAGCGTCACGTGGCCGAACCCGCAGCGGTCGCATTCCCACCAGGCGCCGAGCAGCCGGGCCGCGGGCGCGAGCACGCCGCGATAGATCCGGTCCAGATCGAAGCCGTCGCGTCGCAGCCCGCGCACGTACTCGGCGAGCTCCGCGGGATCGTCGCCATAGGACAGGCGGGTGACGGTCTCGACATCCTCGCGGGTCGGCTGCGGTTCGGCGCGCAGCGCCAGCGGCCGGGCGTCGGCGCGGTGACGCATCAGCAGGCGCGGCAGCACGGACTCGGCGAGGGTCGGGGCGATCGACGCCCGGACGGTACGGCCGGCGTGCGCGGTCCCGGCGTCGGAGACGTCCAGGGTGAGCGCGTGACCGGCGCCGTGCGGGGCGTGGCGGGCCGAGGAAGGGACGATGAGCCGACTCGATGCCACGTCCGTGCCTCCATGCAGGAGGGTCTCGCCCGGGGACCGGTGTCCCGGGGCTCGTGACTGTCGCTTTCATCCGGCGCCGGATTGACGCCGAATCGCTCTAGGCCCACTCCCAGCGGCAACAGTCGCATCGGCGCCAGGGGGCTGTCAAGCACCGGACGGCCCTGGAATGTAACGCGAGGATGACGTAAAGACGAATTGACACACGGCCGTGTCGCATCTAGATTGGGCCGATGCTGAACGAATCCGCCCGCAGGAGCCCGGGCGCGTCGGGCCGTCCCGGCCTGCCCGCGCCGCTGTACACGCCGCAACAGCGCCGGCGCCGAGACGCGTCGCGGTGGACGCTGGTGCAGGGCGTGCTCGCGCCGCTGCAGTTCGTGGTGTTCCTGGTCAGCCTCGCGCTGGTGCTGCGCGCGCTCGCCACGGGCGAGGGCGCGCAGGCGGCCGCGGTCTCGGTGGTCGTCAAGACCCTGGTGCTGTACACGATCATGGTCACCGGCTGCCTGTGGGAGAAGGACGTCTTCGGCGTGTACCTGTTCGCGCCGGCGTTCTACTGGGAGGACGTCTTCAGCATGGCGGTGCTCGCGCTGCACACCGCCTACCTGGTGGCGTTGGCCACGGGAGCCCTGGGCACGCGCGGCCAGCTGCTGCTCGCGCTGGCCGCCTACGCGGCGTACGTGATCAACGCCACGCAGTTCCTGCTCAAGCTGCGGGCCGCCCGGCTCGAGCGGGCGGGCCGTGGCGGCGGCGCGCCGCTCACCCCGGAGCGCGCGGCGTGAACGCGCGGCTGCCCGTGCCGATCGTGCCGGTCTGCGACGACCGGCCCGTGCTGCGCGAGCGCGGTCAGCGCGAGGTGTTCTGCGGCCTGACCGGCATCGTGTGGCTGCACCGCAAGATCCAGAACGCGTTCTTCCTCGTGGTGGGCTCGCGCACCTGCGCGCACCTGCTTCAGTCGGCCGCCGGCGTGATGATCTTCGCCGAGCCGCGGTTCGCCACGGCGATCATCGACGAGCGCGACCTCGCCGGTCTGGCCGACGCGAACGACGAGCTGGACCGCGTGGTCTCGCGGCTGCTCGAGCGCAGGCCGGACATCCGGCTGCTGTTCCTGGTCGGCTCGTGCCCGTCCGAGGTGATCAAGCTCGACCTGTCGCGCGCCGCCTGGCGGCTGTCGCAGCGCCACGCGCCCGCGGTGCGGGTGCTCGCGTACTCCGGCAGCGGCATCGAGACCACCTTCACCCAGGGCGAGGACGCGTGTCTTGCCGCGCTCGTGCCCCAGCTGCCCGACGCGCCGCCCGACGCGCCGCCCGATCTGCTGGTGGTGGGTGCGCTCGCCGACGTGGTCGAGGACCAGTTCCGCAGGCTGTTCGACGCGCTGGGCATCGGGCCGG
Organism: Burkholderiaceae bacterium; assembly: GCA_044359175.1. Taxonomy (GTDB): domain Bacteria; phylum Pseudomonadota; class Gammaproteobacteria; order Burkholderiales; family Burkholderiaceae_E; genus UBA4615. The sequence goes on from JBIKMO010000233.1 coordinate 5,129, forward strand.
TCGCGTTCCTGCCGCCGCGCGACGCCGACGCGATGCCCGCGGTCGGACCGAACACGCGGATGCTGCTCGCCCAGCCGTTCCTGGGCGACACCGCGCGGGCGCTGGAGGCGCGCGGCGTCGGTCGGCTGCCGGCGCCGTTCCCGATCGGCGTGGACGGCACGCTCGGCTGGCTGCGCGCCGCGGTCGACGCCTGGGGCGTCGACGCCGCGACCTTCGAGCGGGTGACCGCGCCCGCGGCCGAACGGGCCCGGCGCGCGCTCGAGCGGCTCCGCGAGCGGCTGCAGGGGCTGACGCTGTTCATGTTCCCGGATTCTCAGCTCGAGGTACCGATCGCGCGATTCCTCGCCACCGAGCTCGGCATGCGTCCGCTCGAGGTCGGCACGCCCTACCTGCACCGCGCGCACCTGCACGAGGAACTGCAGCGCCTGCCGGCGCAGGTGCGGCTGTCCGAGGGCCAGGACGTCGAGCGGCAGCTCGACCGCTGCCGCGAGGCGCGGCCGGACCTCGTGGTCTGCGGCCTGGGGCTGGCCAATCCGCTGGAGGCCGAAGGCTTCGCGACCAAGTGGTCGATCGAGCTGGTCTTCACCCCGATCCACGGCTTCGAGCAGGCGGCCGACCTCGCCGAGCTCTTCGCGCGCCCGCTCGCGCGGCGCGCACGGCTGCAGGCCGCCTGACCGCCATGCAGCTGAGTCTGTGGACCTACGAGGGTCCGCCGCACGTCGGCGCGATGCGGATCGCGACCGCGATGCGTGGCGTGCACTACGTGCTGCACGCGCCGCAGGGCGACACCTACGCGGACCTGCTGTTCACGATGATCGAGCGCCTGCCGCGACGCCCGCCGGTCACCTACACGACGTTCCAGGCGCGCGACCTTGGCGGCGACACCGCGTCGCTGTTCCAGGAGGCCGCCCGCGCGGCGTGGGAGCGGTTCTCGCCCGAGGCCCTGCTGGTGGGCGCGTCCTGCACCGCCGAGCTGATCCAGGACGACCCCGGCGGTCTCGCCGAGGCGATCGGGCTGCCGGTGCCGGTGGTGCCTCTGGAGCTGCCGTCGTACCAGCGCAAGGAGAACTGGGGCGCAGCCGAGACCTTCTACCAGCTGGTGCGCCGGTTCGCGCGCCGCGTCGAGCGCGCGCCGCGAGACGGTGCCCGCCCGGCACGCTGCAATCTGCTCGGACCCACGGCGCTCGGGTTCCGTCACCGCGACGACGTGCGCGAGGTGCGCGCGCTGCTCGAAGCGCTCGGCGTGGAGGTGGGCGTGGTCGCGCCGCTCGACGCCAGCCCGGCGGATCTGGCACGGCTCGGCGAGGCCGACTTCAACGTGACGATGTACCCGGAGGTGGCGGGGCCGGCCGTGCAGTGGCTGTCGCGTAGCCTGGGGATGCCCTCCACCCGCACGGTGCCGATCGGCGTCGGCGCGACTCGCCAGTTCGTGCGCGAGGCGGCTGCGCTCGCCGGGGTCGACCCCGAGCCGGTGCTCGCCGCGCTCGGCTCGCGCGCCACCTGGTACGCGCGCTCGGTGGACTCGACCTACCTGAGCGGCAAGCGGGTGTTCGTCTTCGGCGACGCGACCCACGCGATCGCGGCGGCGCGCGTGGCCGCGCAGGAGCTCGGCTTCGACGTGGTCGGCCTGGGCACCTACAGCCGGGAGCTCGCCCGCGAGGTGCGCGAGGCGGCGGCCGCGCACGGCCTGGAGGCGCTGATCACCGACGACGCGCTCGAGGTCGAGACGCGCATCGCCGAACTGCAACCCGATCTGGTCCTGGGCACGCAGATGGAGCGCCACGTCGCCAAGCGCCTGGGCCTGCCGT
>JBIKMO010000048.1:0-22058 GCA_044359175.1 Burkholderiaceae bacterium
GACCGGCCCAGATCGCCGGTGCGGCGAGCGTGGCCGCGCCGAGCACCACCCAGACCAGGATCACCAGCCCGGTGCCGCCGCCATTGATCCGTACCCACGCGATCACGAACGTCATGTAGCCGATGTAGCCGAGCCCGAAGCACGCGTACGCAAGGAACTGCGGCAGGAACGGGGCAAGACGCCAGCGGGCGCTGCCTGCGGCCGCGCCGGGCTCGTCGATCCGCGCCGCGGCCCAGAGCGAGGCAACCGTCATCGCCAGCGCGGTCGCACCCATCGCCTGCCAGGCGAGCGGCCAGGCCGAGTCGCCCGCCGACCGCAGCAGCAGCGGCACCGCGACCCCGCACAGGATCAGCCCGATGCCGCCGCCGGCGAAGTAGATCGCGATCGTCGTGGTCGCGCGCTCCGGTCGCCCGGGAAACACGTTGCCCGACAGCGCGCCGCCGCACACGAACACCAGCGCGCCACCCACGCCCGAGGCGACCCGTGCCGCCGCGAGCCCGCCGAGGTCGCGGGTGAGTCCGGTGGCCAGCAGCGCGAGCGACGTGACCACCATGCCGATCGCGAACAGCGCGCGGTTGCCGACCCGCGCGACCGCCAGCCGCGCGAGCACCGCGCCGGCCAGGTAGCCGAACGCGTTCGCGGTGTTCAGCCCGCCCGCGCTCGACCAGTCGAGCACGAGGTCCTCGCGCATCGCCGGCAGCACGAGCGCGTAGGCGAAGCGGGCGAACGAGTTGGACACCGTCGGTCCGAACGACAGCAGGAAGGCGATCAGGTAGCCGCGCGTCATGACCCGGATGGTAGGCCGGACGCGACCCGTGCGGCGTCGCGCCGTTGCCGCGCGCGACCCCCGTGCACCGCTTCCGGCCGCCCCCCGGGCGCGTCCGCCCATCGGCCGAGGGTGGGACGCGCGGTGCCCGGCGGCAATCCTGTGATCCGACGCGAGGAATCGACATGACGCATCCCAAGTATCGTCTCGTCACCCGTTCGGACTTCGACGGGCTGGTGTGCGCGGTTCTGCTCAAGGAGCTGGACCTCATCGACGAGATCGTGTTCGTCCACCCGAAGGACATGCAGGACGGCAAGGTGGAGATCACCGGCCGGGACATCACGACCAACCTGCCCTACGTCGCCTCCGCGCACCTGGCGTTCGACCACCACCACTCCGAGACCGTCCGCAACACCTCGCACGTGGGCAATCACGTGATCGAGGGCGACTCCCCGTCGGCCGCCCGCGTGGTCTGGAACTACTACGGCGGCGCCGAGGCGTTTCCGAACGTCGACGACGACCTGATGCACGCGGTCGACCAGGCCGACTCGGCGAACTACACGCTCGAGGAGTGCCTGCACCCGAAGGGCTGGACGCTGCTCAACTTCCTGATGGACGCGCGCACCGGGCTGGGCCGGTTCCGCAACTTCCGCATCTCGAATTACCAGCTGATGATGGCGCTGATCGACGCGTGCCGCACGCTGTCGGTGGGTGAGATCCTGGCGCTGCCGGACGTGCGCGAGCGCGTCGACCTGTATCTGGAGCACGAGCCGAAGGCGGTCGACCAGCTGCTGGCGGCCTCGACCGTGCATGACAACGTGGTCGTCCTCGACCTGCGCGATCAGGACCCGATCTGGGCGACCAACCGGTTCATGATCTATGCGCTGTTCCCGCAGTGCAATCTGTCGGTCCACCGGATGTGGGGACTGCGCCAGCAGAACCAGGTGTTCGCCGTGGGCAAGTCGATCTTCGAGCGCACCTGCGCGACCAACGTCGGCGAGCTGTGCCTGCGCTACGGTGGCGGCGGTCACGTGGCCGCCGGGACCTGTCAGGTCGAACATGCGATGGCCGACCGGGTGCTCGGCGAATTGATCGCCCACGTGCACCGCGACGAGCGCCGCCGGCTCGAGGCCGAGGGCTGAGCGGGCGCGCCGTGCGGCGCCTGCCTGCGAGCGGGCGGGCCGTCGGCGCCGCTCAGCGGCCGGCGCCGAGCCAGGCGACGAACGCGCCGAGCGTCAGCGCGTTCATCAGGTCGATCAGGAAGGCTCCGACCACCGGCACGACGATGAACGCCTGCGGCGCGTGACCGAAGCGCGCGGTGACCGCCTGCATGTTGGCGATCGCGGTCGGCGTCGCACCGAGCCCGAAGCCGCACTGGCCGGCCACCATCACCGCAGCCTCGTAGTCCGCACCGAGGATCCGGAAGGTGAGGAGGGTCGCGATCGCGGCAACCGCTGCGATCTGGACGACGACGATCGCCAGGAGCGGCGCCGCGAGCGTCGCCACCTCCCACAGACGCAGACTCATCAGCGCGAGCGCGAGGAACAGCGCGAGCGCGATCTCGCCGACGAAGGTGAGCGCGCGGTCGTCGACCTCGTGCATGCGCACGGCGGCCAGCGCGTTGCGCAGCAGCACGCCGGCGAACAGCGTCCACACGAACGCAGGCAGCGCGAACGACGGATGCGCGGACCAGCGCGCGAGCTCGGTGCCGATCGTCATGGCGCCGGTGATCAGCAGCAGCGTCACGATCAGCCGGTCGACGGTGGGTGAACCGCCCGCCGGCGCCGGTGCCGCGACCGGGCCGTGTCCGTCGGCCGTCCCGAGAGGCTCTCCCCGCGCGGCGAGCCGGTCGACCAGCCGGCGCGCGACCGGACCGCCGACCAGGCCGCCGGCGACCAGCCCGAAGGTCGCAACCGCGAGCGCGATCTCCGGCGCCCCCGCCACGCCGTAGTCGTCCTGCAGCTTCTGGCCCCAGGCGGCGCCGGTGCCGTGCCCGCCCGACAGCGTGATCGACCCCGCGAGCAGACCGACCAGCGGGTCGAGCCCGAGCAGCGACGCGATCGAGACTCCGATCAGGTTCTGCACGATCAGCATCGCGGCGATCGCCGCGGTGAAGGCGACGAGGCGAACGCCGCCGCGCGCGAGCAGGCGCAGGTCAGCGCCGAGCCCGACCGACGCGAAGAACGCCAGCATCAGCGCGGGCGTCATCGAGCCGTCGAACCGCACCCGCACCCCCGCGACGTGCAGCGCGGCGACCCCAGCCGCCGCGAGCAGGCCGCCCGCGACCGCCGCCGGGATCGAGTAGCGTGCGAGCACCGGGATGCGCCCGACCAACGCCCGCCCGACGATCAGCACCGCCGCGGCCGCGGCGAGCGTGGCGGTGACTCCAGGCTCGACGGTCGTCGTCATCGCGGGCGAGCGTAACAGATGCCACGCGACGCCCCGGACGCTGCGGGTATAGTCGCCGCGTCGGAGCCGCCGCGGAGCGGTGCTTGGAGCCAGTCGAATACGATCGGATGGATGCGGCCGAGGACCGCCTGTGGTGGTACCGCGGCCTGCACGCGAACCTGCTCGATGCGCTGCGCGACCGCGACCTGCCGGGCGGCGCGCCGCTGCTGGACGCGGGCTGCGGCACCGGCGGGCTGCTCGCGCGGCTGGTGCGCGCCGCCCCCGGGCGGCCGCTGGTCGGGCTCGAGCGCTTCGAGCGGGCGGCCGCTCGTGCCCGCGCCAAGGCCGGCGTGCCGGTGGTGGTCGGCTCGGTCGATGCGCTGCCCTTCCCGGACGCGACCTTCGGGGCGATCGTCAGCGCCGACGTGCTCTGCCACCGCAGCGTCGACCCGGCACGTGCGCTGCGAGAGGCGTTCCGCTGCCTGGCCCCGGGCGGTCTGCTGGTGCTGAACCTGCCGGCGTTCCGGTGGCTGGCCTCGTACCACGACCGGCGCGTGCACAGCGTGCGCCGCTTCGACCGCGCCGAGGTCCGCGGGCTGCTGGCCGACGCAGGCTTCGGCGCGATCGCGGTCCGGCACTGGAACAGCCTGCTGTTCCCGGTGATGGTGCTGCGGCGGCTGCGACCGGGCACCGACGGCGCGCACAGCGACGTCTCGGTCCCCGCGCGGCCGCTGAATGCGGCGCTCGCCGCCGTCGTCGGCATCGAGCGCCGGATCGCGCGGCTCGGCCTGCGCTACCCGGTGGGCGGCTCGGTGCTCGCGGTGGGCCGCAAATGACCGGTCGCTGTGCGCTCAGCTTCGTCGTGCCGGTGTACCGCGGCGCGCGGACGATCGGTCGGGTGGTCGATGCGATCGCGCAGCTGCGTATCGACGGCGGCCACGAGGTCGTGCTGGTGGACGACGGCAGCCCCGACGACAGCGGCGAGGTCTGCCGGGCCCTCGCCCGCCGCACCGACCTGCCGGTCACGCTGGTCAGCCTCGCGCGCAACTCCGGCGAGCACAACGCGGTGATGGCCGGGCTGCGGCAGGCGCGTGGCGACTTCGTGATCACGGTCGACGACGATCTGCAGAACCCGATCTCCGAGGCGCTGCGGCTCTACGAGCACGCTCGCGACGGCGACTGGGACGTGGTCTACACCCGCTATCCCGAGAAGCGGCACGCGCTGTGGCGCAACCTCGGCAGCCGCTTCGCGAACGCGGTGGCCGACTGGCTGCTCGACAAGCCGCGCGGACTCTACCTGTCGAGCTTCCGCTGCATGAGCGCGTTCGTGGTGCGCCAGGTGATCCGCTACGAGGGCCCGTTCCCGTACGTCGACGGGCTGGTGCTCCAGGTGGCCGGCCGCATCGACAGCATCGAGGTCCAACACCTGCCGCGCAGCGAGGGCCGCAGCAACTACACGGTGCGCAAGCTGGTGCGGCTGTGGCTCAACCTGTTCGTGAACTTCTCGATCAAGCCGCTGCGCGTGGCGACCGCGATCGGGCTGGCGTTCGTCGTGCTGGGTGCGCTCGGCACGGCGGTGGTGCTGTACGAGGCGTTCGCGGGCCGCACGCCGGCCGGCTGGGCGTCGCTCGCCGCCGCGACGCTGGTGCTGTCGGGCGTGCAGCTGCTGATGCTGGGCATCTTCGGCGAGTACCTCGGCAACCTGGTGCTCGCAGCCAACCGCAAGCCGCAGTCGGTGGTCCGCGAGGTGGTCGGGCCGGCACGCGCCCCGGAACCGCCGCGTCCGGAGGATGCACCGCGGTCGGAGCGCGCGACATGACCGCGCACCACGCCGCGCTCGCAGCCGCGATCGCCGTGGGCATCTGCGGCCAGCTGCTGCTGAAGGCGGGCGCGGTCGGCGCCTCGGACCTGTGGACGCAACTGCTGCGCGTGCCGACCCTGCTCGGCCTGGTGTGCTACGTGGGCTCGGCGCTCGCCTACCTGGTCGCGCTTCAAGGCATCCCGGTGTCGGTCGCCTTCCCGAGCGTGGCGGTCAGCTACGTCGCGATCGCGATGCTCGGCGCGCTGCTGTGGGCCGAGCCGGTGGGCTGGTCGCAGGCGGCCGGCATCGCGCTGATCTGCGTCGGCGTGGCGCTGCTCTACCGCGGCTGAGCGAGCGCGGTGCGCAACGCGCCGGCGACATGCTCGGCCTCGCGCTCGCCGAGCTGCGGGTACATCGGCAGGCTGAGCACGCGCGCCGCGGCCCGTTCGGTGTGCGGCAATCCGCCCGGCCCGAGCGCGGTCGACCGCCAGGCCGGCTGCAGATGCACCGGCACCGGATAGTGCACGCCGGTCGCCACGCCGTGCGCGGCGACCGCCTCGCGCAGCGGGTCGCGCCGGTCGACTTCGACCACGTACTGGTGGAACACCGGCGCGCTGTCGGCGAACCGTACCGGCCGCAGCAGCGGCGCGCCGTCGAGCAGCGCGTCGTAGCGGTCGGCGATCGCCACGCGGCGGGCGGTGTCGACCTCCAGGAACGGCAGCCGCGCGTTCAGGATCGCGGCCTGAAGCTCGTGCAGCCGGCTGTTCACCCCTGGCTCGCGGCTGAGCCGCGCGTCGTCCCAGCCGTACTGGCGCAACGCCTGCAGGCGACGCGCGACCTGCGGATCCCCGGTGGTCACCAGGCCGCCGTCGCCGAAGGCGGCGAGGTTCTTGGTCGGGTAGAAGCTGAAGGCGGCGGCGTCGCCCAGGCCGCCCACGCGCGCACCGTGCCAGGTGGCGCCGTGCGCCTGCGCGCAGTCTTCGACCAGGTGCGCACCGTGGCGGCGGGCCACGTCGGCGATCGCCGCGACGTCGGCCGGCTGCCCGTACAGGTGCACGACCACCACCGCGGCCACCCGCACCGCGGCGAGGGTGTCGGCGAGGTGCTGCGGATCCATCGTCCGGCGCACCGGGTCGATGTCGATCAGCACCGGCTCGGCGCCCGCCATCGCGATCGCGGCCACCGTCGCCACCGCGGTGTGCGAGACCGTGGCGACGCGGTCGCCCGGCCGCACGCCGAGCGCGCGCAGTGCGAGCGCGATCGCATCGGTGCCGTTGGCCACGCCGACCGCATGCGCGACGCCCACGTACCGAGCGAACGCGACCTCGAACGCGTGGACCTCGTCGCCGAGCATGTAGGTGCCGCTGTGCAGCACGCGGGCGATCGCCGCGTCGATCTCGTCGCGCCGCTCGAGGTAGCCGGCTCGCGGGTCGACCTGGAGGATCCGCGTCGCGCGGACGTCTTCGACGGGTGCGTTCATGCGTAGTGCGCGAGGTGCTCGCGGTAGTAGTCGACCGCGGCGCGCAGCCCGGCCTCGAGGCCGATGCGCGGCCGCCAGCCGGTGAGGCTGCGGAACAGCGTGTCGTCGGCGTGGAAGTCGCCGATGTCGATCCGCTTGCGCTCGGCCGGGAACGGACGGATCTCGTAGCCCCCGCCCGAGACCCGGGCGAGCGCGTCGGCCAGCTCGCGCAGCGTGACCGCCGACGCGCCGCCCACGTTGTAGACGCCGCCCTCGAGCGCCGGCGCGGTCGCGGCGATGAAGGCTTCGACCAGGTCGTCGACCTGACAGAGGTCGCGCAGCTGCTCGCCACCCCAGACCTCGAAGGGCTCGCCGCGCACCGCCCGCCCGATCCAGGCGCCGACGAAGGTCTGGCGCGCATCGCGAACCCGCATCCGCGGCCCATAGGTATTGGTGAGGCGCAGCACGGTGGTGCGCAGCCCGTAGACCCGGTGATAGAGCTGGTGGTAGCCCTCCGCGACCAGCTTGTTCCAGCCGTTGACGTCCAGCGGATGCGTGGGGTGCGTCTCGTCGACCGGCAGCCGCCGCGCCTCGCCGTAGACCTGCCGGGTGCTCGCGAAGACCACGCGGGCCCGCGGCGCAAGCCGGCGGCACGCCTCGAGCAGCTGCAGCTGGGCGGTCACGTTGATCGACAGGTCGGTCATCGGATCGGTCATCGACCCCAGGTGGCTGGTCTGCGCCGCGAGGTTGAACACCAGGTCGCGCCCCTCCAGCAGCCCGGGCAGCACCGCCGGGTCACGCAGATCGTGCCGCAGCATGCGCACGCGCGCCGACGACCCCTGCAGATTGAACGGGTTGCCGCCCTGACCCTCCAGCAGGTTGTCGACCACGAGCACGTCCGCACCCAGCGCGTCCAGGCGCCGCACGAGATTGGATCCGATGAATCCCATCCCGCCGGTCACCAGGACGCGGCCGAGCGCGGGATCGGAACGGAGGGGCGTCTCGTCGCCGCGGGTCACGGCGTGAGTCTATCGGCAACCGACGGGCCGCGACCGTGCGGAAAGTCGTCAGCGTGGGGATGATCCGGGCGGCTGACGGCTGAGGTCGACGATCCGCGTGGCGGCCGGATAGCGCCCGATGACGATGCGATCGACCACTTCGAGCCGGCCGCGCTCGTGCTCGAGCAGCCGCGCGAGGTCGTTGCGCTGCCGCTCGTCACCGGTGAGCACCCAGTCGGCGGAGCCGTTCAGGTGACCGATCGCGGATGCGCCCACCAGCGGCAGGTCGTTGCAGCCCAGGTTCAGCCGCTGGCCGGACCAGAACCTCTGGAACCGACCGAGGTGCAGACGCGCCCTGGGCGCTGCGCGCAGCGCCGGGCCGGCGTACCGGTCGAGCACGCAGCCGACCTCGGAGTCCAGCAGCAGCACGCCGTCGCCCGGCTGGATTCGCGCCTCCAGCGCGACCAGCGCGGCGTGCCACGGGCGCTGGTGCGGCCGGTCCTCGAGGTAGCCCATGGTGGTCGCCGCGGCGAGCAGCACCGCCGCCACGGCCGCCGCCCGCGGCACCGGCCGCCGCCAGTCGAGGTCGGCGGCCGCGCAGCCGACCAGCACCGCGAGCGGTACCCAGAGCCACAGCACCGTGCGCGCCATCAGGATCGGCTGGCTCATGCCCGCCACCCACAGCGCGAGGAATCCGACCACCGGCAGCACCACGCCGATCGCGATCACCTCGGTGCGCGCCCGGCAGCGCCATGCGAGCACGGCAAGCCCGACGTAGACCGCCGCCGCGAGCAGGGTCAGCAGCAGCGTGTTCCAGTAGATCTGGCCGAGCACCAGGTGGCGACCCACCAGCAGGAGGTGCCTGGGGTCGAACGATGACGGGATCCACGCAAGCCCGGCCCGGTTGCTGTCGAGCACGCCGAGCGCCACGACGACATGGGGCGCGCACAGCAGCGCGAGCGCGCCGCAGCCGCCCAGCCAGACCGCGAAGAACCCGGCGCCGGCGCGGGTGCGCCAGCCGTGGTACAGCGCGGCCGCAGCCAGCCCCACGAGGCATGCGAACGCGGTCGTGTGGGTGTAGAACGCCGCCGTGCCGGCGAGCACCACCGGCGCGACCGCCCGCAGCGCCGCGCTCGCGGTGCCGATGCGCCGCTCGCGGTGCGCAACCAGCACGCGGGCGAGCGCGAAGACCGAGCCCGCCACGAACACCATCAGCAGCGCGTAGGGCCGGATCTCGATCGAATACTCGAACGCGAGCGCCGGCAGCATCCACGTGAGCACCGCGACCCCCGCGGCGATCGGCCCGGCCAGCACGCGCGCTGCGCGGTGCACGAAGAGCGCGCTGACTCCGGTGAGCAGCACCGACAGCAGCCGGGCGGCCACCTCCGACTGGCCGACCAGCCCGGTCCACGCCCGCAGCAGCGAGTAATACAGCGGTGGGCTGGATTCCAGCCGCCAGCCCTCGGTCCACAGTTGGGCGAATGAGCCCCGCGCATGGGCAAGCGAGAAGCCTTCGTCGATCCACAGCCCGGGCGAGTCCGCGATCGTCCCGCGCACCATCAGCAGCACGCCGAGCAGCGCCGTCAATGCGAGCGCGCTCGCCCGCGACGCGCGCTCATCCGGACCCCCTGCGGCGGCGTACCCGGGTCCGTCCGAGCCGGGCGTCGGCGTGCGCGTCACACCTGGAGGCGGGCCGCCGATCCGAGCACGGGGCCGCGTCGCGGTGGAGGTCTCACTGCCCTTCCAGGAAGCTCTTGAGCTTGTCGGCCCGCGACGGGTGGCGCAGCTTGCGCAGCGCCTTGGCCTCGATCTGGCGGATCCGCTCGCGGGTGACGTCGAACTGCTTGCCGACCTCCTCCAGCGTGTGGTCGGTGCTCATCTCGACGCCGAAACGCATCCTCAGCACCTTGGCTTCGCGGGGCGTCAACGAGTCGAGCACCTCCTTGACCACGTCGCGCATCGAGCCGTGCAGGGCCGCATCGGCCGGGGCCAGCGTCGCGGTGTCCTCGATGAAGTCGCCGAGGTGGGAGTCGTCGTCGTCGCCGATCGGCGTCTCCATCGAGATCGGCTCCTTGGCGATCTTCAGGATCTTCCGGATCTTGTCCTCGGGCATTTCCATGCGTGCCGACAACATCGCGGGGTCGGGCTCCTGGCCGGTCTCCTGCAGGATCTGGCGGCTGATCCGGTTCATCTTGTTGATCGTCTCGATCATGTGGACCGGGATCCGGATGGTCCGGGCCTGATCGGCGATCGAGCGCGTGATGGCCTGCCGGATCCACCAGGTCGCGTAGGTCGAGAACTTGTAGCCGCGCCGGTACTCGAACTTGTCCACGGCCTTCATCAGGCCGATGTTGCCCTCCTGGATGAGGTCCAGGAACTGCAGGCCGCGGTTCGTGTACTTCTTGGCGATCGAGATCACCAGGCGCAGGTTCGCCTCGGTCATCTCGCGCTTGGCCTTGCGTGCCTTGGCCTCGCCCATCGCCATCTGCTTGTTGATCTCCTTCAGATCCGGCAGCGGCAGCACGACGCGAGCCTGCAGGTCGATCAGCTTCTGCTGCAGGTCCTGGACCGCAGGAATGTTCCGCCGCAGCGTCTCGACGTACGGCGCGTGCGCCTCGGCCTCCTTCTCGACCCAGCGCAGGTCGGTCTCGCGGCCGGGGAAGCTGCGGATGAAGTGCTCCCGCGACATGCCGACCTTGTGCACGCAGATCTCCGCGATCGCGCGCTCGAGCGTGCGCACCTCGTCGACCTGGTTGCGCAGCGTGTCGCACAGCTTCTCGACCATCTTCGCGGTGAAGCGGATGGTCATCAGCGTGTCCTGAAGCTCGGTCTGGGCGCGCAGGTAGGGCTTGGATTTGTAGCCCTCCCTCTCGTAGGCGACGCGCATCTTGTCGAACCAGCGGCCGATGTGCTCGAACTTCTCGAGCGCCTGGCGGCGAAGCTCCAGCATCTTCGCCGAGTTCGCACCGGCGGCGTCGCCGTCACCCTCCTCGTCGTCGTCCATGTCGTCGGCGGCGGCCGCAGCGGCCGCCACGGGCGTGGGCGGCGAGAAGTCCTCCTCGGCGTCCGGGTCGATCAGGCCGTCGACCACCTCGTCGATGCGCATCTGATCGTTGCGGATGCGCTCGGCGGCGGCCAGCACCTCGGCGATGGTCGTCGGGCACGCGGAGATCGCCATCACCATGTGCTTGAGGCCGTCCTCGATCCGCTTGGCGATCTCGATCTCGCCCTCGCGGGTCAGCAGCTCGACCGAGCCCATCTCGCGCATGTACATGCGCACCGGGTCGGTCGTGCGGCCGAACTCCGAATCGACGGTGGACAGCGCGGCCTCGGCCTCCTCCTCGGCATCCTCGTCGGAGGACACCACCGGCGTGTTGTCGTTGATCAGCAGCGTCTCGGCGTCCGGGGCCCGCTCGTAGACCGTGATCCCCATGTCGCTGAAGGTCGTGATGATCGAGTCGATCGCCTCGGCGTCGACCAGGTCCTCGGGCAGGTGGTCGTTGATCTCGGCGTACGTGAGGAACCCCCGCTCCTTGCCGAGCTTGATCAGCTGCTTGAGCTTGTTGCGCTTGGCTTCGAGCTCTTCCTCGGAGCTGCCCTGGTTGTAGGACAGCGCCTCCTTGATCAGCGCCTTTTCCTTCGCGCGCTTGTCGCGGGCCCGAACCTTGGGCGGAGGCGGCGCCGGCGGCTCCTCGATCGCCTCGGCCTCGCCGTCGACCTCCTCGAGCGCGTCGACCGGGTCGCCGTCGACCAGCTCGAGTTCGGCCTCGTCGGCCGGACCGGGCTTGCCCTTGGCGGTCTTGCCCTTGCCCGCGCCCTGCGCCGCGGAGGCGGCCTTGCCCGCCCCCGTGGCCGGTGCCTTCGCGGCCGGTGCCTTCGCGGCCGGTGCCTTCGCGGCCGGTGCCTTCGCGGCCGGTGCCTTCGCGGCCGGCGTATTCGCGGCCGGCCGCTTGGCCGACACATCCGCTGGGCGGACCGCCCGGGCGGCCGATGGCTCGACCGCACCCGCCTTCGCCGGACCCGGGGCCGACGCCTGGACGCCCGACGGCGCCGCGACCGGCGACGTCGCGGCGGTCGCGGGCCGGGTCGCAGCCGGGGCCTTGGCCGACGGCGCTTGCGCGGCAGGCCCCTTCGCCGATGCCGCCGCAGCCTTGCCCGTCCCGCTTCGGGCAGACGACGTCTTCGCGACCGAGGCCTGCGCCGCAGCCGGCTGGGCGAGCGTCGCCCGCGCCACGGTGCTCGCCGTCCGCAGGGCGGGCGCCTTGGGCGCGGGCCGGGTCGGCGCCCCGACCCGAGCGACCGGCTTGGCCAGCTTCGGCGCGGGCCGCGCCGCGGCCTTGGGCAGCGCGGCAGGAGCGGCCTTCACGGCCCCACGTGACTGCGGCTTCTGCGCGGTCGCGCCACGCGCCGCGGCCGACCCCGCCGATGTGTCCGCACCGCCCCCCTTGGCCGCGGTGGCGATCGACCGGCCGGCCGACGGTTTGGTCGCCGCGATGCCGCGCGCGCGCGCGCTCCCAGCCGAGGCCGCCGAACTCGCCGCGCGCGCCGATCGGTCGCCCGTCCTGCCCGCGCCGGCACGCTCGGTCGCCCTCTCGTTCGCCTTGACGTTCGCCTTGACGTTCGCCTTGACGTTCGCCTTGGCGCTCGCCTTGGTCGCGCGCGCCGCGGACACCGTGGCGCGCCGGGGGGTGGTGCTGGGTTTGCTCACAACCGTTCCTCGCGGAGGGTAAATCGGGAAAACCTTTAATTGTATCAAGGGCCGGCCGAGGACGTCAGGGATTTCCTGAGCGCCTGCAGCGCCGCGTAGCGCTGGCGCTGCGCGTCGTCCAGCAGCCCGGTGCCGGCGAGCCGGTCGACCTCCGCGCGCACGCCCTGGGCCCGCAGCCGCGCAAGCGCGCCGTCGATCTCCTGGCGGGCGGCGGCGGCGTCGAGCTCGGCGAGCAGCCCCCGGTCTCGGGCCGCGTCCGACTGCAGCGCCGCGGCGAGCCCCGGCTCGGCCTCGCGCATCGACTCGACCAGCGAAGCGAAGCTCGGGTGGCCGGGCGGCTCGGCAAGCCGGTGGATCCACTGGACCACCGCGGCCGGGAGGAACTCGGTGTCGCCCAGGTCACGCGCGAGCCCCGGATGCAATGCGAGCAGCAGCCGCACCCGGCGCTCGAGATCGGGCAGCTCGACCGGTGCCGGCCGCTGCGGCGGGCGCCAGCCGCCGCCCTCCCACGGTCGCCCGCGTCCGGGTCCGCCGCCGCGCGAATCGCCGGCGCTGCGCCCGCCGTCGCGCGGCCCCGCGCCGGGCGACGCCGGCCCCCCGCGGCCGTCGGTCGCGGGCACCGGGCGCGACGCGCCCGCCGCGTCGTCCTCGAGGTAGGCGGCGAGCTCGTCGGCGCGCACGCCGACCTTGCCCGCGACCGCCTGCGTGAGCTGCATGCGCAGGGCGGCGCGCGGCAACGCGCGCAGCAGCGGCCGCGCCTCGGCCTGGAACCGTGCCCGCCCCTCGGGTGTGCCGAGGTCGGCGTGCGACGCGAGCTCGCGCAGCATGAAGTCCGACAGCGACCACGCGCCCGCCAGCGCGCGCTCGAACCCCTGCGCGCCGTGCGCGCGCACGAAGCTGTCCGGATCGTGATCGGGCGGCAGGAACAGGAAGTCGATCCGCTGGGTATCGCCGGCGTGGGGCAGGCAGGCCTCCAGGGCGCGCCAGGCCGCGCTGCGGCCGGCGGCGTCGCCATCGAAGGCGAACACCACGCGGTCCGCCAGGCGCAGCAGCTTCTGCACGTGATGCGCAGTGACCGCCGTGCCGAGCGTGGCGACCGCGTTCGCGACGCCGTGCTGCGCGAGCATCACGACGTCCATGTAGCCTTCGACGACGATCGCGCAGCCGCTCGCACGCAGGGCCTCGCGGGCTTCGAACAGTCCGTAGAGCTCGCGCCCCTTCGAGAACAGCGGCGTCTCCGGCGAGTTCAGGTACTTCGGCTTCTCGTCGCCGAGCACGCGCCCGCCGAACGCGATCACCTGGCCGCGCGGATTCCGGATCGGAAAGATCACTCGGTTGCGGAAGCGGTCGTAGCGCCTGCGCCGGCCGCCGTCGTCCGGTTCGGCCTCGGGCTCGACCACCAGACCGGCCTCGACCAGCAGCGGCGCGGCATAGTCGGCGACCGCCGCCTCGAGCGGACGCCAGCCGTCGGGCGCGTAGCCGATCCCGTAGCGCGCGGCGGTCTCGCCGGTGACGCCGCGCCGCCTCAAGTAGTCGATCGCGTGCGGCGCGTCCTTCAGCCGCGACCGGTAGAAGCGCGCAGCGAGCGCCAGCGTCTCGAGCAGGTCGGGGGCGTGGCGGCGCGACTCGGCGGCGCCCCGCTCCTGAGGTACGGCGAGCCCTGCGCCGCGGGCGAGCTCGTGGATCGCGTCCACGTACCCCAGGCCGGTGTGCTCCATCAGGAACCCGATCGCCGAGCCGTGCGCGCCGCAGCCGAAGCAGTGGTAGAACTGCTTGGTCGGCGACACCGTGAAGGACGGCGACTTCTCGCCGTGGAACGGGCACAGGCCGATCCAGTTGGCGCCGCCCTTGCGCAGCTTCACGTGGCGGCCGACCACCTCGACGATGTCGACGCGGGCGAGCAGCTCCTGGATGAACGGCTGCGGGATCACCGACGCAGTCTAGCGCTGCGCGAGCCTCGACTTCACCACCGAAGACACCGCGGCGAGATCGGCGCGACCCGCCAGCCGGGCCTTGAGCACCGCCATCACCCGGCCCATGTCCTGCGGCCCGAGCGCGCCGGCGGCCGCGATGGCCGCCTCGATCTCGGCTGCCACCTCGTTCGCGTCCGCGCGTGCCGGCAGATAGGCGGTCAGCACCTCGACCTCGGCCTGCTCGCGTTCGACCAGGTCGGTGCGGCCGGCCGCCGCGAACTGCTCGATGGAGTCCCGGCGCTGCTTCAGCAGCCGTTCGACGATCGCGACCACCTGCGGGTCGTCGACCGCGATCCGCTCGTCGACCTCCTTCTGCTTGATCGCGGCGAGCAACAGGCGGATCGCACCGAGCCGCCCGGCGTCCTTTGCCCGCATCGCCGACTTCATGTCGTCGGTGATCCGGTCCTTGAGCGTGGCCATCGCGACCTCCTGCGGGGGGCCGCCGGCGCGGACGGCCCGGGAGAAACGAAAAGCCCGCGGCACGACCGTCCGCGGGCTCCGGGGGGTGGAACCGGTCCGGATCAGTACAGCTTCTTGGGCAGCATCTGGCTGCGCAGCCGCTTGTAGTGTCGCTTGACCGCCGCCGCCTTCTTGCGCTTACGCTCGGCCGTCGGCTTCTCGTAGAACTCTCGGGCACGAAGCTCCGTGAGCAGACCGGTCTTCTCGATCGTGCGCTTGAAGCGACGCAGCGCGACGTCGAACGGCTCGTTCTCCTTCACGCGGATGGTCGGCATCTGAAAATCACCCCCTCTCGGCAGAACCCGAGACTCTATCAGGACCGGCCGCGCGTGAACAGCCCCCGCCTGCCGCCCGCCCGGCCGACCCACATCCGACCGACGGGGGCTCCGGACCTTGATGACGCGCCCCACGGCATCGACAATCGGCTCCAGGCGGTCTCATCGTGCAACGGAGGTCGTGCATGCCGCAGTCCGTGACCCCAGCCCCCGGCGGTTCGCCGTTCGCGATCGCCGGATTCAAGCAGGTCTACTCGACCCAGCAGGTCGAGTCCGCGCTCGAGGAATTGAACGCCGGAGCGAACGAGACGCTGCGCAGCACGTATGAAAAGATGATCCGCGTGGGCGGCGAGCGCTTCAACGTCAAGCCCGGGCGGATGCCCGACTTCGACGGCCTGGAAGGCGAACTCCCGAACTTCGCCGAGGTGCTGGGCGACCTGCGCAAGCAGCTCGCGCTGTGCGTCGAGACCGACGACCCGCTCGAGATCGCGCCGATGCTGTTGCTGGGCGATCCGGGCATCGGCAAGACCCACTTCGCGCGGCGACTGTCGCAGCTGCTCGGCACCGGATTCGGCTTCGTGTCGATGAGCTCGCTGACCGCCGGATGGGTGCTGTCCGGCGCGTCCTCGCAGTGGCGCAACTCCCGCACCGGAAAGGTGTTCGACACGCTGGTGCACGGTGAGTACGCGAATCCGGTGCTGGTGGTCGACGAACTCGACAAGGCCTCGGCGGAGAGCCACTACGATCCGCTCGGTGCGCTGTATTCGCTGCTGGAGCACGACACCGCGCGCGAATTCACCGACGAGTTCGCTGAGGTGCCGCTCGACTGCTCCGACATCGTCTGGATCGCCACCGCGAACGACGCCGCACGGATCCCCGAGCCGATCCTGAACCGGATGAACGTCTACGAGATCGACCCGCCGGACGCCGAGGGCGCGCGCCGGATCGCCCAGTCGATCTACCGCGAGATCCGCGACGCCCATGGCTGGGGGCGGGGCTTTCCGGAGCGACTCGGCGGCGCGGTGCTCGACCGCCTGGCCGGTCTGGCGCCGCGCGAGATGCGCCGCGCGATGCTCGGTGCGTTCGGCAACGCGAAGCTCGACGGGCGCGACGAACTGCGCGCCGAGGATCTGCTCGAACGCAACGGACGGCGCCAGCGGATCGGCTTCTGAGCGGTCGCCGGCCGGGTCAGCGCGCCGCGATCGCGTGCGCAGCGCACCAGGCGCTCGCCCACGCCCACTGGAAGTTGTAGCCGCCCAGCCATCCGGTCACGTCGACCACCTCTCCGATCCAGTAGGTGCCCGGGGCACGGTGCGCCTGCAGGGTCCGGGGATCGAGCTCGTCGGTCGCAACGCCGCCGGCGGTCACCTCCGCCTTGCGCCAGCCCTCGGTGCCGGACGGCAGCACGCGCCAGTCGTGCAGCCGGTCGGCGACCGCCCGCAGCGCGGGGTTGCCGAGCTCGGCCAGCCGGCGCGCGGCGAGCGGTGCGTCGGCGCCGCCGGAGTGCGCCGGCGCGAGCGCCGGATCGGCGAGCCACGCAAGCGCGAGCCGTCGCGGCACGATGCCCGACAGCGCGGCGCTCAGCGTCTGACGCGCGCCCTCGCGCGCGTCGCGCAGCGCCGCCTCGACGCGGCGCGCCGGCGACAGGTCGATCGCCAGCGGCACCCCCTCGCGCCAGTAGCTGGACACCTGCAGCACGCCCGGGCCGGACAGCCCGCGGTGAGTGAACAGCAGGTCCTCGATGAATCCGGGCGCACCCGGCACGCCGATCCCGACCTCCAGGGACAGCCCGGCGAGCTCGGCGAACGGTTGCCATGACGGAGCCGTGAAGGTGAGCGGCACCAGCGCCGGACGCGGCTCGACGACCCGCAGCCCGAGGCTGCGCGCGAGCCGGTGGCCCCAGTCGGTCGCACCGGCCTTCGGGATCGACAGCCCCCCGGTGGCGACCACCACCGCGTCGCAACCGATCGTGCCGGCATCGCCGTGGAGCACGAACCGGGGGCCGCCGGCGCCGCCGGGCCCGACGGTCTCGATCGCGCACGGCCGCAGCATGTCGACGCCGCCGCGCGCGCACTCGGCGAGCAGCATCGCGACGATCCGCTCGCTCGAGTCGTCGCAGAACAGTTGGCCGCGGTGCTTCTCGTGCCAGCCGATCCGGTGCGATTCGACCAGCTCGATGAACCGCGACGGCGGGTACGCGCGCAGCGCGAACCGCGCGAACGCGGGATCGCTGCCCAGAAAGCGCTGCGGCCGGTGGGCATCGACGTTGGTGAAGTTGCACCGGCCGCCGCCCGAGATCCGCACTTTCTCGGCGACGCGCGGCGAGTGATCGACCACCGCCACCCGCACACCTCGCTGGCCGGCCACACCGGCGCAGAACAGACCGGCCGCGCCGCCGCCGACGATCACCGCATCGTAGTGCCGCATGGGCGTCCCCGCCGGGCGGAGCCGGCGCCGGCGCCGATGATAGCGCCGCGCGGTCGCGGGGCCGGCCGCCGGTCAGGCGGCGATCGCCGCGAGCGGGCGGCCGTGTACGCCGACCGCGCGCAGCGCCGCACCGACCTGGCGCTCGATCGGCTCGGGCACCGGGCGCTCGCCGGCGAGCACCGACTGCACCCAGCGCGCGGTGGCCGGCGCGTCCAGCGGATCCGGCAACACCGGGGCGTCGCCCGCCGGACCCGGGTCGGCGTCGACCAGCGTGTGGCTCGCGCCGTCGTGCACCCAGTCGATCCGTTCGGCGCCGTGCACACCGGCCACCGCCTCGCCCTCGGTGCCCGGCAGCAGCAGCGCAGGCCGCCCGGTGGCCTCGAAGTACTCGTGCTGCAGCCGTCCGGACCCGGGCGCGGCGGCGCAGGCGATCCGAAGGCAGGCGGGCGCGTCGGTGGGATTCAGCAGATTGGCGAGCGTGTGCCCGACGTTGCGCACGCCGAGCAGCCGGCGCAGGTCGAGCAGCGCGGCCAGCCGCGGCGACAGGGTCGCGGCCGACACGAACGCGGGGTCGCCGCGGGCGAGCGCGTCGGCGGCGGCATCCGGCGCGCCGGTGGCCCCCAGACCCATCGCCTGCAGGATCTCCGCGGTGGTCGTGCGCTCGGGGTCGCCGGTCACGCCGTGGATCACGACCTGGACACCGGCGGCCGACAGCAGGCAGGCGAACAGCGGCACCAGGTTCGCCGAGCGGCGCGCGCCGCGGTAGCTCGCAATCGACACGACCGGGCGTTCGGCGTCCACCGGCACCCGCCGCAGCAGCGGCTCGAGCACGTCGAGGCCGGCACGGATCTCGTCCAGCGATTCGCCCTTGATCCTCAGCGCCATCAGGATCGCGCCGACCTCCACGTCGGCGAGACCGCCGCCGAACAGCGCCTCGAACATCCGCACGGCGGCCGGATACGCGAGCCCGCGGGAGCCACCCCGGCTCCGGCCGATCTCGCCGATGAATGCGTGTCCGTGCATGCGTCGCCCCCTGAGCGATCCTTGCAAGCGCCGTGCCGGCTGTCCTGGACGGAAGCAGCGCCCGACGGGCGGCCCCGGCGACGCGACGCGCGGTCCGCGGCATGCGCCTGCGGTCGGTCGCCCGCGCGGAGCGCCGAAGCCGCCGCCCAGCCCCGCCTCACGGGAGTGCGCGGCGCACCGCGACGAGGCATCGTCGCGGCGCGGCGCGAGGTCGCGGTGCGCCCCGTCGGGCCGGCGGCGGTTAGACTCGGTCGATGATCGTGCTCGGCATCGAGACCTCGTGCGACGAGACCGGCGTCGCGGTGCACGACGCCTCGCGCGGCCTGCTCGCGCAGGCGCTGCACTCGCAGGTCGCGATGCACGCGCGTTACGGCGGCGTCGTGCCGGAACTCGCCTCGCGCGACCACGTGCGCCGGCTGCTGCCCCTGGTGCGCGAGGTCCTGTCGCGCGCCGGACTGCCCCGCGAGGCGCTGGACGCGGTCGCCTACACCGAGGGCCCGGGGCTCGCGGGCGCGCTGCTGGTCGGCGCCGCGGTCGCGCACGGGATCGCCTTCGCGCTCGGACGGCCGGCGATCGGCGTGCATCACCTCGAGGGGCACCTGCTGTCGCCGCTGCTGTCCGACGATCCGCCCGCGTTCCCGTTCGTCGCGCTGCTGGTCTCGGGCGGGCACACCCAGCTGCTGAGGGTGGACGCGGTGGGCCGCTACGCGCTGCTGGGCGAGAGCGTCGACGACGCGGCCGGCGAGGCGTTCGACAAGAGCGCCAAGCTGCTCGGGCTGGGCTACCCCGGCGGCCCGGCGCTCGCCCGCCTGGCCGAGGACGGCGAGACCGGCCGATTCGAGCTGCCCCGGCCCAAGCTGCACTCCGGCGATCTGGACTTCAGCTTCTCGGGGCTGAAGACCGCGGTGGCGACCCGGGTCGTCCGCGGTCTGCCGGACGACCGGGCGCGCGCCGACCTGGCCGCCGACGTGCAGGCGGCGATCGTCGACGTGCTGGTCGCGAAGGCGCTGGCCGCGCTGCGCACCACCGGCCTGGGGACGCTGGTGATCGCCGGCGGCGTCAGCGCGAACCAGCGCCTTCGCGAACGCCTGGCGGACGCACGTCGCGCGCACCCGTTCCGGCTCCATTGCCCGGACCCCGCGCTGTGCACCGACAACGGCGCGATGATCGCGCTCGCCGGGTCGCTGCGCCTGCGTGCGCTCGCCGCCGCCGGGGCGGCGCTGCCCGCCGCCGGCGGCTTCGACGCCCGGCCCCGCTGGTCGCTCGAGTCGCTGCCGCCCGCGTGAGCCGCGACGCGTGACCCGCGCCAACCGCCCCCGGCGCGCGTGACTTCCGTCACGCTCGCCACGCCCTCATCGACCGACGACCGGCCCGCAGCCGCCGCCCGACGGCACGGATGCCGGACGACCGGCTGCGCTGCCGATACTGCGCGGAACCGAAGCTGCAGGAGACCGCGATGATCACCCGCCCCCCGGCCCACCTCGCCGGCTGGACCCAGGCGATCCGCGACGCGGAGATTCCGGTGCTGTCGCGCACCGCGCAGGCGATCGACGCGATGCGCGAGCAGGAGGACGACGTCGCGCCGCGCGCGATCGCCGAGGTCGTGCTCGACGACCCGCTGATGGCGCTCAAGCTGCTCGCTCATGTCGCACGCAACCGTCCGGCCCGGGTGGTCACCGACACCGAGACCGTGACCGCCGCGCTGCTGATGATGGGAACGTCGAACTTCTTCCGGGCGTTCGCCGGACAGGCGACGGTCGAGGCCCGGCTGGGCGCGATCCCGGGCGCGGTCGAAGGCGTCGAACGGGTGGTGCGGCGCGCACACCGGGCGGCGCGCTTCGCTCTGGGCTTCGCGATGCACCGCCTGGACACCGACGCCGAGATCATCCAGGAGGCGGCGCTGCTGCACGATTTCGCCGAGGCGCTGCTGTGGTGCCACGCGCCGATGCTCGCGCTCGAGATCGAGCGCCGGATGCGCGCCGACGCGTCGCTGCGCTCGGCCCATGCGCAGCGCGAGCTGCTGAACATCGAGCTGTGCGACCTCGAGCAGGCGCTGATGAAGGCCTGGCGTCTGCCCGAACTGCTGCAGCTGCTGACCAACGACCACCTGCGCGACGTGCCGCGCGTGCGAAACGTGCTGCTGGCGACCGCGCTGGCCCGGCACAGCGACCGGGGCTGGAGCAACCCGGCGCTGCCCGACGACGTCCAGGCGATCGCGCAGCTGCTGAACGTGTCGAGCGCGTCGGTCTGGAGCATGCTGCGCGATCTGGACCAGACCGCGGCCGAGGAGGTTCCCATCGCCTGCTGATCAGCGGCGACGCGCGCGCAGCTGCGGCAGCCGCGCGAGCTGCGGACTCGCGGCGATGATCGCCATGCCGAGCAGCGCGAGCGCATCGGGGACGTCGCCGAACACGAGCCAGCCGATCACCACCGACAGCAGCATCTGCAGATAGCCCCATGGCGCGATCCGCGACGCCTCGGCGATCCGGTAGGCCCCGGCGAGCAGCAGATGCCCGGCGGCGCCCAGCACGCCGGTGGCCGCGAACACCGCCCAGTCGAGCGCGGTCAGCGTCGGGGCCGCCCACCAGCCCGGCGACCACCACCACGGTGCGGCCGCGGTCATGATCGCCGCGCCGACCAGCCCGGCGTAGGCGACCTGCACCTGGGGCGAGTCGGCCTGGGCCTGGGCACGGGTGAGCGTCTGGTAAGCGCCGTTGCAGGCCGCCGCCGCGAGCGCGAGCAGCACGCCGTCGGTGGGCAGATCGGTACCCGGGCGCACGACGATCAGCACGCCGGCGAACCCGCACGCCACCGCCGCCCAGGTCGCCCACCCCGGACGCTCGCCGAGGAAGACGGTCGCGAACACCGTCGTGATGATCGGCGTGATGAAGAACACCGCGGTCGCCTGCGCGAGCGGCATCCGCACGAGTGCGGCGAAGTACAGCATCGTGACCAGGACCATCAGCGAGCCGCGCAGCAGCTGCCGCCCGGGGTGAGCGGTGCGCAGCACGGCGAGCCCGTGTAGCGGCAGGAAGATCGCGAGCGCCACCAGCAGGTGCCCCGCGTAGCGTGACCAGGTCGAGGCCGCGACCGGCATGCCGGCCGCGCCCAGCCACTTGCCGCTCGCATCGAGCAGGATCAGGCAGGTCAGCGCGGCGACCAGCAGGCCGACCGCTCGACGGTGCGAGGACGGCGACATCGGATCCTCGAGTCTACCCGGGTGGGCGCTGCCGCCCCCGCCCGGACCGGGATGCCGGACGCGACCGGTCGACCGCCGACCCGCGCGGGCCGCGACCCGCACCCCGGCCGCGGCGCCGATCCCGCGGCAGGCGCCCGCGGCGGCGAGCGCCGGCGACCGCGCACCGCCGGGCCTCGACGACGCACGATCCGGCGGGCATCCGAGCGGTCGCGCCCGCCGTCCGGGCGGCCCGTTCCCCGCCGATGGCGACGCGGGCTCCCCTTCGGTCGCCCGGCCGCGTCCGTCGGTCCGAAGGCTGCGAGCGCGACTGAACGCAACGCAGGACGCTACGGCAATGCCGTAGTCCGCGCCTGCACCCGCGCGGACCGGACGCCGCTGCGGTCGGTCCCACCCCGTGGGCCCCGCCCGAGCGCGAGCGTCCCGCCGTCCGCGCAGCGCGAGGCGCCGGAGGGCCCGGGGGTAGCGGTGCGGTCTGGAAGGCAGCGAGCGATGACGACGACGGCGGGTGGTGGGTCGAACGCGAGGCCGGTGGAGCGTTCGGCGATGCGGGCGATGGTCGTGGACGGGGTTGCGGCGTCGCGA
>JBIKMO010000234.1:0-6829 GCA_044359175.1 Burkholderiaceae bacterium
GAGGTGCTGACCACGGCGATCCTCGATCGCCTGCTGCACAAGGCTCACGTGCTCAACATCAAGGGGCGCAGCTACCGGCTGCGCGATCTCGAACAGGCCCTCTCGATGCAGAGGTCCTGAACCGGCCCCCGGGCCGACACCTCGTAAAGGTAGGTGTCGCCTTAACTCGTAAAGGTGGGGGTCGCTTGACAGCTGTCCAACCGCTGCGTGATGTCGCCCATGACGCGCAGCCGCGCCATCGGCAACCTGCCCAACCCGCTGATGGGGACCTACTACGGCCAGCGAGCTGGGGCGGGCCTGATCGTCACCGAAGGGGTGTCGCCGTCGCCCAACGGCCTGGGCTACGCGCGCATCCCGGGCCTGTTCAACGAGGCTCAGGCCTCGGCATGGAAGCTCGTCACCGAGGCGGTGCACCAGCGTGGTGGTCGGATCGTCGTGCAGCTGATGCACACCGGCCGAGTGACCCATGTGGCTCAGGTGTGCCCGGTGAGCCGCCCAACTCCCCGGAGACGACCCCGGTCACTCCGACAGACACGACGGCGAGGCCCCCATGGCGTGTCGCCGCCTCGATGGCCTTCGGCGCCCGCGGGTTCAGCCGCATGATGCGACTGGCGCGACCGAACGCCATGCTCTCGGCTTCGGCGATCTCCCTCAGGCCGGACGCGATGCCCCAGAGGGGGCTTCGGCAACCTGATCGCCCTGCCGCTGCAAGCGGGTCCACGGGAGCCCGGCGTTGAGCCCCGGGCATCGCGTGCTGACCCCGGGGGTGCGACAGCGGTTTGAAGTACCCGCTCGAGACCGCCTAGGGCTGATCGAAGGACCTCATCCGCGTCTGCACGCCGTGGATCCGCCGCGTGCCGCGGGTCTCTGGCGGGGCGGCCGTTGCCCCTCGGCACGACGCGCGGTGTTCACCCGACCGGGCCGGTGAAGTCGTTGATCACCCCGCTCACCGGCAGCCCATCCAGGGCTCCGGTCACGATCGACCCGTCGCGCCAGGTACCGCCCATCGGGATCCAGTAGCGATAGGTGCGGACGAGCAGGCCCCGCGGACCCGAGCTCGTGCCGGTCATCCGCAACTCGCGTCGGTCGGCAGGCGGATCGATGGCCACGGTGCTCGCGGTGAACGGCTCGCCGCGCACGTGACCGAAGCCGCGACGCAGCTCCCCGCTCACCAGCCCGACGACCCCCGCATGGTCGCCCCGCAGCGACAGGTAGGTGAACGGGCCGGCGAATCGCGGATGGTCCTGCCACTGGGTATGCTGGTGCCCCCAGCCCGAGATGCCGACCCCCTGCCCGTCGACCTCGAGGGTGGCATCGACCCTCACCAGCTGCTCGTCTCGCCCGGTCCGGTTCGACCCTCGCCAGCCCTCCCCGGACCAGCTCAGCGTCACGCCGATCGGAATCGCGCCCTCGTCGTAAGCGCTGCGCTCGGTGCGGCTCGCCGTCACCCGTGCGACCAGCCGCCGCCCTTCGAGGTCGAGCTCGACCCGCCGGTGCGCATCACCGGTGATCGAAGCGCCGATCGCCGGGCACGGATGCGCGCTCATGTGAGCGAGAAGGTCGCCGTCGACGAACGCATGGACCCAGATCTCGGCCCGATCGGCCTGCGGATCGTGCGACACCCGCACGATCAGCG
Source organism: Burkholderiaceae bacterium (assembly GCA_044359175.1). Taxonomy (GTDB): domain Bacteria; phylum Pseudomonadota; class Gammaproteobacteria; order Burkholderiales; family Burkholderiaceae_E; genus UBA4615. Next base: position 1,637 of record JBIKMO010000234.1, read on the forward strand.
CCCGTACACCGTCGTCGCTCACGACGTCCGCGTAGGCGGACCAGGTCAGCGGCATGGCGGCCCTCCCGAGTGGGTGCGGTCCGGCCTCGGGCACGCGCGTGCCCTGTCCGGTGCGTGGACGGCTGCGCGGCCCGCGCAGCGGGACCGGGGCTTGACTGGGCCTGCGAAGCGGATCAGGGTGCGGCCTGCCTCGTCGCCGCCATCCGAACCATGCCCCGTCTCCCAGTCATCGGCGTCATCACTTCGGCGCTGGCCGTCGCGCTGGGCGCCAGCGCCGCGTGGGGCCAGGCCCCCGAGTCCGAGCTGCCCGCCGAGCCCGGCGCGTTCGAGGGCGCGGTTCCCTCCGCGCCCCCGGGCGCCTGGGTGCCGGATCTGCCGCGGAGCGTCTATGACGCGACCCGGGTGTCCACCGACGCCTTCACGCTCAAGCCCGGACTGGTGCTGCTCGGCGACTACACGGTCTTCGATCAGGACGCAGCCTCGGTGGCCCAGGTGGGCGAGCAGCGCGACCGCGGTCAGCTGCGGGCGTCGCGGCTGCTGTTTCGCGGCACTCTCGGCTCGGGCTACGTGGTGCGCTACCTCGTGGCAGGCGAGTACAAGGGGTTCGACACGGCGGCCGATCGCACCTGGGAGATGACCGACGTATCGCTCACCTTCCCGTTGCGCGGACCCGCCACGACGCTCACCGTTGGCAAGACCAAGCAGCCGTTCGTCTACGAGATGGTCGGCGATGCGGCGAACCTCGCGTTCCAGGAGCGCGTGCTGAGCCCGTTCTTCGTGTCGCGCTCGGTCGGTGCGCGGCTCGCGCACGTGAGCGCCGACCGGCGCTCCACGGTCTCCTTTGGAGTGTACAACGACCGCTGGGCGGGCAGCAGCGCGCAGGGTCCGAACGACGGTACCGACGTGGCCGCGCGGCTCACGCATGCGCTGTGGCTGGAGGACGGCGGCCGACGGCTGCTTCACCTGGGCGCGTCGGTACGTCGGGTGGGCGCCGACGGTGGCACGCTGCGATACCGCGGACGGCCCGAGAGCAACGTGTCGTCGTTCTACGTCGACACCGGCACGTTCGCGGCCGAGCGCGCGTTGCACGTCGGACTGGAGGCCCTGTGGCAGCACGGCCCGTGGTCGGTGATCGGCGAGTGGGTGGGCGCGAAGGTCGACGCGCCGGCCTCGGGCGATCCGTCGTTCAGCGGCGGCTACCTCGGCGTCAGCTGGGTGGTGACCGGCGAGCATCGACCGTACGACCCGTCGGTGGGCTACGCGCGGCGTGTGGTGCCGACCGGCACGCGCGGCGCCCTCGAACTGGTGGCGCGCGCATCGCGAGTGGACCTGGACGACGGGACGCTGCGCGGCGGCCGTTTCGTCAAATCCTACCTCGGCGCGAACTGGTGGGCGACGCCGCGCTGGAAGTTCGGCGCCGGTTGGGGCCGCACCTGGCTGGACGACGCGGGTACGCGCGGTGTGACCGACGCGCTGCTGATGCGAGCCCAGTGGGTGTACTGAGTCACCGGGACCCGGCCATGCGCGCCCACGCCGGGTGCGAACCCGGGCTCGCCGCGCGCATTGGGCTGCGGCGGCGCTGCTGACCGCCCTCGGGCCGACACTCGCCGCGCCCGATGCGGATCGCGCGGCCCGCGACGTTGCGGCCCAGAGGGGGCCCGACGACGGGCCGGGCGATGCCTGCGTTGGCGGGCATCGCCCGCAACGTCGAGCGCATCGGCCTGCGGCGAACGCTCCCCGGGGCGGCTCACCGGAACTCGATCCGCCCGCCACGCACCGTGCCGCGCAACGTCCGCTCGCCGGCCCGCAGCGTCACCTCGTCGCCGCGGACGGTTCCGTCCACCGGCACCCGCGCGCCCGCGACGCGCAGCGTGCCGCTCAGCCGCTGGAACGACTGCTCGAGCTGCAGCTCCCCGTCGGGTGCGCGCTGGGTTCGCGCGACCTTCGCCGGGACGATCCACAGCAGCGCGGTGCACCAGCCGTGCTCGCACGGCGACTCCCGACCGATGGTGCGGACCTCGTCCGGCTGCCACGAACCGAGGTCGAAGGTGTTGGACACGATCCGGGTGCCGGGCTTCAGCGCGAGCAGCCTCGGGCGCAGCTTCATGTTGATCGCGGTCAGCAGGAACATCGTCACCACGGTGGCCTCGGACAGGTCCTGGGTGAACAGGTCACGCCGCTCGAAGCGCGCAAGCCTCGCCATGCCCTCACGCTCGGCGCGCTGCCGCGCGAGCGCCACCAGGTTCGCATCGAGCTCCACACCCAGCGCCCGCGCCCCTCGCCGGGCGGCGGAGATCACCAGCCGACCGTCGCCCGATCCGAGGTCGATCAGGACGTCGTCCGCGCTCACCTTCGCCATGTCCAGCATCGCATCGACCAGCGCCTGCGGCGTCGGGATCCAGATCACGTCCTTGCCGGCCTGGCCGACCTCGGGCTCGGACGGGGACGCCACCGGCGCAGTGGGCTGCGCCCCGGCCCCACCGGCGAGCGCGAGGGCGACCGCAGCACCCGCGAACGCGCGCACGACCGCCGCCCGAATCGCCCGAATCGCCCGAATCGCCCGAATCGCCGGCACTCGCGGCATCGCCCGCTGCGGCAGCGGATGTGGATGCTCCATGACGCCTCCCTCGCCCAGCGGACAGCCTATCGGAGAGCGGGCCACCGGCCAAACCGGCGCGCCACGCGGCGTTGCGCTTGGACGGAGCACGCCCGGCGCGGTCTAATGCCGGGATGCCGCGCGCCCATCTCGAACTGCTCGCCCCCGCCCGCGATGCCGACATCGGCATCGAAGCGGTGAACCACGGCGCCGATGCGATCTACATCGGCGGGCCGGGTTTCGGTGCCCGCGACAAGGCGGCGAACACGGTCGCGGAGATCGCGCGGCTCGCACGCCACGCCCACCGCTTTCACGCCCGCGTGTTCGTCACGCTGAACACCATCCTGCGCGACGACGAGCTCGAACCCGCGCGCCGGCTGACCTGGCAGCTGCACGAGGCCGGCGTGGACGCGCTGATCGTTCAGGACATGGGCCTGCTCGAGCTCGAGCTGCCGCCGATCCAGCTGCACGCGAGCACGCAGACCGACATCCGGACGCCGCAGAAGGCACGCTTCCTGCAGGACGTGGGCTTCTCGCAGATGGTGCTCGCGCGCGAGCTCGACCTCGGTCAGATCCGCGCGGTGGCCGCTCAGGTGCATGACGCGGTCCTCGAGTTCTTCGTGCACGGCGCGCTGTGCGTCGCCTACAGCGGTCAGTGCTTCATCAGCCACGCGCACACCGGCCGCAGCGCGAACCGCGGCAGCTGCTCGCAGGAATGCCGGCTGCCCTACACCGTGCTCGATGCCGCCGGGCGCGTGGTCGCGCACGACCGGCACGTGCTGAGCCTGAAGGACAACGACCAGAGCGCGAACCTCGAGGCGCTGGCCGACGCCGGTATCCGCTCGTTCAAGATCGAGGGCCGCTACAAGGACATGGCGACCGTCAAGAACGTGACGGCCCACTACCGGCGCCTGGTCGATGGGCTGCTCGAGCGCCGGCCCGACCTCGCCCGGGCGAGCAGCGGCCGCTGCACGTACACCTTCGAGCCGCAGCCCGACCTGGGATTCAACCGAGGCGGCACCGACTACTTCGTCAACGGTCGCCGCTCCGACATCGGCGCGTTCGACACGCCGAAGCATGCGGGCCGGCCGGTGGGGCACGTGACCGCGACCGGGGCGACGCACTTCGAGGTCGACACCGGCGACCCGTCGGTGCGGCTGAGCAACGGCGACGCGCTCACCTGGTCCGACCTGCAGGGCGAGCTGCATGGCGTGCAGGTGAACGTCGCCGAGCCCCTCGGCGGCACGCGGTGGCGCCTGGAGCCCAATCTCGAACCCGGGTCCGCCGCGGCGGGCACGCGCGACGGGGTATCCGGCCTGAAGGACCTGCGCCGCGGTACCGCGGTCTCGCGCAACCGCGACATGGCGTGGGAGCGGCGGCTGGCCCGTCCGTCGGCCGAACGGCGCATCCCGGTCGACCTCACGCTCGCCACCTGGCGCCGCGAGGGGGCGCCGGCGGGTCTGGAGCTCACGATCGAGGACGAGGACGGTACGCGCGCGACCGTGCGCACGGGGATCGTGCTCGAGCCAGCGCGGGATGCCGGCCGCGCCGAGGCCGTGCTGCGCGAGCAGCTCGCTCGGCTGGGCGCGACCGACTACGTCGCGCGACGCGTGCGCCTTGCAACCGAGCCGGCCTGGTTCGTGCCCGCCTCGACGCTGAATGCGCTGCGCCGCGACGCGAGCGCGGCGCTCGACGCCGCGCGCGCCACGGCGCTCGCCCCGATGCCGCGGGCCCGTCCGATCGAGCCGCCGGTTCCCTACCCCGAGGACACGCTCACGTACCTCGCCAACGTGCACAACGGGCGGGCCGCCGCGTTCTACGCGCGTCACGGCGTGAAGGTGATCGGCGCCGCTTACGAGAGCCACGAGGCCGCGGGCGAGGTGAGCCTGATGATCACCAAGCACTGCGTGCGCTACAGCCTGAGCCTCTGCCCGAAACAGGCCAAGGGCGTGACCGGAGTGCAGGGCACCGTGCGCGCCGAGCCGCTGGTGCTGCAGCACGGCGCCGACCGCCTGACGCTGCGTTTCGACTGCAAGCCCTGCGAGATGCACGTGGTGGGCTCGATGCGCCCGGACGTGCTGCGCCGCCTGCGCGCCGAACCGGTCACCTTCTACCGCACCCGTCCGGCGCGCACCGGCTGAGGGCGGACGGTGATCCGCTCAGCGTCCGACGGCCGCCAGCGCGTCGGCGACCTCGCGTGCGCCGCGCGGCCGCACCAGCCGGGCGATCTCGCGCCCGTCGCGCAGCAGCACCAGGGTCGGCCACAGCTTCACGCCGAACGAACGTCCGAGCGGACGACCCGGACCGTCCTCGACCCTCAGGTGGCGGACCTGCGGATACCCAGCCAGGGCCTGGTCGACCAGCGGTTGGGCCGCGTTGCAGTGGCCGCACCACGACGTGCCGAAGTCGAGCAGCGCGACCCCGGACCAGGCATCGACCTCGGCGCGGCTCGGGGCATCGGGGGAGTACGGCCGGCTCATCGGGCACCTCCAGGTCGTCGGATACCGCCAGATGCCTCGATGGTAGCCCGGGCACGTTCACCGCCGGCATCCGATGGACCGGCCGCCGGCCAGCACGCGGCGCGAACGTGCTATCCT
>JBIKMO010000235.1:0-6826 GCA_044359175.1 Burkholderiaceae bacterium
CGCCCTCGCCGGTCTCGCACGTTCGGCCCGCGATGCGCTCAACGCGCGCGATTCCAACGGCCAGCTCCTGCCGGTGACTGTACGCTCTGCGAGTGGCTTTACGCACCTGGCCGACCGCCTCGAGCCGCATGGAGAAGTCCTCAACCTGCCCGCCGGGGTCGTTCGCTACGATTTCCGCTTCCGCGCGCCCGAGGGCTCCCAGGAGGCCGCACCCGGCGGGGGTGGCAGCGGACCGCGGCCTCCCGCCGCGACGCCGAACGACTCGGATGGTCAGTCGGGATCGCGTGCGCTGCGGCCGCCGCACGGCGGGAGCCCTTCCGACAGCGTCCAGCGATCGCCGCTCAGCAGCACGCCCACCTTCGGCGGACGTCAGTTGATGCGGCTGGGCGACGGCCCGCCCGTGATCGTGAGCAATACCTACCGCGCGCCCGAGTTCAGGCCGATCCAGATACCGCCGCAGCGAACTCTGAACGTCAATGGCGCGACCGTGATCAGCGATACGCGGCCGCGGACCGCCTTCCATCAGGTCGAGATCGCGCCATCGCCCAGCAACCTCTCGCTCGGAGCGCTGGGCGCGCCTCGTAACCCTCTCGAGAACGGCCGTGTCCGAGTCCTCGCTCGGTTCCGCGGCGGCGTGCAGGCCACGGATGCGGGGTTCTCCTATCGCGACCTCGGGTGGAACCCAGGCAGGCGCAGGGAAACCAATCCGATGACGCGTAGCGACAGGATCGCGTTGCAAGCGCAGGATCCGCTCAACGACGCATTCGGCGTGATTCGACAAACCTTCCAGCGTACCGCGACGCCGCAGCAGAACATCGCGGTGGACGCCTTATCCCGCGCTACCCACGCGACCGCCAATACGATCAGCCGAGCTCAAGGCTGGGTGGTCAATCCGACTACGGGAATGTTGGCGGCATCTGTCGCCGTGCCGCTCGCCGCGAACTTCATCACCAACGTGGCTCAGGGCAACTACCAGCAGGTCAGGGGGCCGAACACAGATCAGCCCGCCTTGACACGCATTCTCAACGCACCGTCGACCGGGCGCATGGATGGCATCACCCTGGACCCGAAGAACCCGGGCGCAAATTTCCTTGCGTTCAGCAGCAATTGGATCCCTTCGGCGAGGGTCAGCAGGATCGACCGGTTTCAGACCAGTAGCGCTGGTGTCCCCGCCCCTTCGTACATGCGAACCAATATTGCCCGGGCTGCCGAGTTCACCGTTGGCGGTAACGTAGGAAGCCCCATCCTAGGCTTTCGCGGCGCTGCGACTCTCAGTTTGGGTGGTGCGGCGCTCAACCCCCCCTACCTCAGCACCGGCGACGTCCGGCTGAACGACGGCAGCAAAGGCCGGCTACCGACTCTCGCTTCCGCAGCTTCAGCCAACGCCGTGCAGTTCAATGGCTACGGCGGCGCGGTGTTGGGGCCCTGGATCATCGGAGGTCGAACGGCAGTCGGAGGAGCTAGCCTCGTAGGCACCGGTCGGCTTGCTGGGGACCCAAGGCTGCGGGTAGGCAACTATCAGTTCCCCGGCCTGGCCGTGCTCTCAAACCCGGCGTGGCCAGGGTCTCAACCACGCTGGATGGTCAATCCGGTGTTCCGGTTCCCGGTGGCGCCGGGGACGAGTCTGCCTTCGTTGGAACCCAGCAGCCGATCAGGAACAGTCTTGCGCGACGCCGGTCCCTCGGTCACGGTTATCCGGCCGGGCCAGCCGACGCAGGTCCGGTAGGGCTGGGCAGGCGTACCCGGTATGGGACAACTGACGGTCTCGTATGGCTCGCAACGCGGCGGATACGTGGCGCGTCATCCTGACGGTACGGGGTTCGCTCTGCCAGGAGCCCAGACCCGCCAGGAGGCGCTCGCACAGGTGCGGGCGATGGTGAACCGGGGTGGCATCAGGGCGCGGGATCTATACCCGCTGCCCGACTCATCGGCGGTGACCCAGCCCCTTGGCGCCATCCGCCTGCCGGGCCTCGGTGACCTCAGAGTCGCCCAAGATCGCCGTACCGGCAGCCTCAGGGTGAGTGCGGTCGGCCTCCGTCCGAGTGATCGGCTTGGACGCCGAATCCCGGCGGAGCAGACCTGCCATGGGAGCTGTCACGCCGGACAACGTGAGGGATTGCAGTCGTCATTTGGCCGGATCGGCAGCCGCCCAGGGTTATCCGAATGTGCATCGTCCGCGCGGGCTAGCGGCAGATCTCAGGACAAAGCGAAAGTGAGAAAGCCGAGGAGAGAATTCGTCGTCCCTGAAATTTCGTTTCGACCGCAGGCGACGACGTACGGACCTGGTTCGTAGCGATGACCCAACCGCATCCGGGCGATCTGCCAACCGAATCCGAGCCGTTGTTCACCCCGTACCGCTATCGCCGCCATGGCGCGAAGCGCACGCAACAAGGCCCGCAGGCCTTTTCTTTAGCGATCATCCGCAGCAGCCAGCGCACGTTGTACCCCGCCGCGCACAGCACCGCATGCAGCTTGTCGCCCAGCGCGCCCTTCAGATGGCAGCGCCCCATTCGGTGGTCGGCCTTCAGGTGTCCGATCACCGGCTCGATCGCCTGGCGCCGCTTCAGGGTCTTCACCTCGAGTTCGGTGAGCCGCGTCTTCTTGCCCCGGTGCTTGATCTGGATCTGCGGGTTGTCGGCGTCCAAGCTGCGGTAGCTGGTGCCGCGGCCGAGGCTGCACCTGATCCGGTACCACGGGGTGCTGGCGCCCAATGCGAAGCTGCGGGCGCGGGTGGTGCCGCAGGGGCCGCCCGCTCCGGGGCCCGCGGCCACCGAGGTCGAGGCGCGCGCCGAGTGCGAGGAAGTCGAGCCAGTGCGGGCGCGCCCGCAGCGCATGGGCTGGGCGCGGCTGTTGAAGCGGGTGTTCGACATCGACATGCAGCGCTGCCCGAGGTGCGGCGGCGTGCAGGTGAAGATCATCGCGGCGATCCTGGAGCGTGCGGTGATCGGGAAGATGCTCGCGCACCTGGGGCTGGATCCGCAGCCGCCCCCGCGCAGCAAGGCGGGCGAGGCGGGGCTCGAGTTCGCCGCCTGAGAGGCGGGGGCCCACGCGGGCACCCGCCCCGTGGCGTGCAGCGGCTGGCGTGCAGCCTGGGTGACGCTGCGCGCGATGTGCGCGCAACGTGCCCGAGCGCGCCGCCGAGCCCGAGAGCGAGGCCCGAATCGCACGCCGTGAACGCCTGCAGCCCGATCGCAGACACGGCCCGGTGCGAGAAGCGGGTCAGCTTCGCGCCGTTCAGCCGCTGGGTGACGCTGCACGCGATGTGCGCGCAACGTGCCCGAGCGCGAGGCCGGAATCTCACGCCGTGAACGCCCGCAGCCCGATCGCAGACACGGCCCGGTGCGAGAAGCGGGTCAGCTTCGCGCCGTTCAGCCGCCTTGGATCCGACCCGCCGCTTGCGCCGGGCCAGGGTGAGGGCGTTTGAATTTCCTATCCCCCACTTCGACGCCGAGATCGCGCGCGAGATCGGCATGCCCGGCGCCTACGACCAGGGCTGGCTGCCCATCCGGCCGACCGGCACTTGTCGGCTGCGCGCCGCGCGCGCCTCCTCGAGGCTGGTCGTGGAGAACTGGCCGGCGACCGTCTGCGCGATCCGCGGCGTGTCGATCAGCCCCGGTACGATCGTGTTCGCCCGGATGCCGTCGGGCGCGTACTGCAGCGCGATCATCCGCGTGAACTGGGTGACCGCGGCCTTCGTCACGCTGTAGGCGAGATGCGGATATCCGACGTAGCGGATGCCGGCAACCGACGAGATCGCGAGCACCACACCGCGGCGCCGCGTCTGCATCGAGGGCAGCAGTCGCCGCGTCAGCAGCAGCAGGCTGCGGACGTTTACGTCGTTGATGCGGTCCCAGTCCTCGAGCGAGACGTCACACGGCCCTCCGACCTTGCCGATCCCGACGTTGTGGTGGAGCGCGTCGATCGCGCCGAACCGCGCGGTCGCGCCGGCGAGCATCCGGTCGACGGCGTCGGGGTCGGCCACGTCGCCGACGAACGCCTCGGCGTCGCCACCGCTCGCGCGGATCAACGTGACGGTTTCCTCGGCGGACTCGCGGTCACGATCGGCGACACACACCTTGGCGCCCTGGCGCGCGTACATCACGCTGCACGCCCGGCCGATGCTCCAGCCGGGCGCTACGGAGCCGCCGCCCGCGACGAACACGGTCGCGCCTGCCAGCGACGCCGCCTGCGACAGCGAGCGGGGCTCGAGCGGGTCGGCCTGGGGCCGCAGTGGCATCCGTGCGCTCCTTGCCTTGCGGGGCGCCGGCTCGGGGCCTGGCGATCGCGGCGATTGGCGTGAGACGGCGGCGATGCCCGTGCGACGGAGCCGTCATGCTGTCGTACCGATTCTAGGCGACGCCCCGGCGCGGGCGTACGAGTCGTTCGTCGTTCCCGGAACCGGTCGTCACGGCCACCCGATCCTGGGCAGGTCCCGCCCGCGCGTCTCGGGCAGTCGAGCGTTCGGACGGGTCGGTGCGAAGCGCTCAGCCGGGCGTGCGGATAGTAATTTCAAACGCCCTCACAAGGCCCGGCACGGGTAGCAAGCGCCATGGGCAGGGGGCTGCACGACGCGAAGGCGCCGATTCGGACGCACCCGGGTGTGAACGCAGCCGGTCGGCGAGCGGCCGCGGGTCGCGATCCTGCCCGCGACCCCGTGCTCGGGCCTGATGCCGGACACAGCGCGCAGCCGCCACCCGGGCTGCAGCGCTTGTGCGCCACGACATCACGATTCCGATGCCGATCATCAGCGACGCCGCCGTCGGCGGATCGCGCCCGGCGGTCCGGGCCAAGGCCTCGCGCGCGTCGTCCGGGTCCGACAACCGGGCGGCCCGCACCCACCGAAGAGGTACTGCACGAGCTGCTGCAGACCGTCATCGCCCGGCTGATGAAGCGGCTCACGCGCCGGGGCGCGCTGCTCGAGGACGATGGCCAGTTGTACCTCGCCGAGTCGGACACCGAGGATGAGGAGGCGCGCCCGCTGCAGGCGCGGGCGGTGACGTACCGCATCGCCTTCGGACCGCGCGCAGGCCCCCCGCGGCAGAGTAGTTGTCGCCCCGATAGGAACTGATAATCCGGGGGCGACGATGAGGCGAGGACGTGGGTCGATACGCAGAGACATTCAAGAGGCGGGTGGTGGCGAGGCTGCTGCCGCCGGAGAGCGCCGCGGTGGACGAGGTTTCCCGCGAGGTCGGGGTGGCCGCACAGACGCTGGAGCGCTGGCTCAGCGATGCGCTGTCCACGCCCGCTCGCGAGCGGGCGTGGACAGCGCCGGCCCGGCTGGAGGCGGTGATCGCGACCGCGGCGATGGACGAGGCCGCGCGCAGCGCCTGGTGTCGCGAGCACGGCGTGTATCCGCAGCAACTGCAGCAGTGGCGCCAGAACGCCACCCAGGCGCTTACCGAGCCCGAGGAGGCGCGTGCCAGCCCGCAGCAGACCAAGCAGGACCGGCGGCGCATCCGGGAGCTCGAACGCGAGGTCCTCAGGAAGGACCGCGCGCTGGCCGAGACGGCGGCGTTGCTGGTGCTGTCCCGAAAGCTCGAGGCGGTCTTCAACAACAAGGACAAGGGCGAGGCCGAATGATCGGCCTCGAAGACCGCACCGTCCTGGCCCAGGACATCGAGGTCGCATACCGCGCCGGCGCCCGGCTGGAGCGGGCCTGCGCCGAGGCCGGTATCACCGTGCGCACGCTGCAGCGCTGGAAGGCGCACGACGGGCTCGTGGCCGGCGATCGGCGTCCCGGCGCGCACCGTCCCACGCCGACCCACGCGCTGAGTGCCGAGGAGCGCGCGGCGCTGCTGCGCGTGGCCAACGAGCCGCGCTTCGCCGACGTGCCGCCGGCGCGCATCGTGCCGGCGCTCGCCGACGAGGGCGTTTATCTCGCCAGCGAATCGAGCTTCCAGCGCGTGCTGCGCGCTCATGGACAGAACCGGCACCGCGGACGCGCCAAGCCGCCGCGCCCGCAGCGCGCGCCGACCACGCACGTGGCCACGGCCCCGCGCCAGCTCTGGTGCTGGGACATGACGTATCTGCCCACCGAGGTCGCCGGCCGTTGGTTGTACCTGTACCTGATCCTGGATGCCTTCAGCCGCAAGATCGTGGGCTTCGAGGTGCACGAGACCGACGACTCGCAGCACGCCGCGCAGCTGCTCAAGCGCACCGCGCTCGCCGAGGGGATCCACGCGATCAAGACCAAGCCGGTCCTGCACGGCGACAACGGCGCGACGTTCAAGGCGACCACAGTGTTGGCGATGCTGCATTGGCTGCGGATCAAACCCTCGTACTCGCGGCCCCGGGTGAGCGACGACAACGCGTTCGTCGAAAGCCTGTTCCGCACCGCCAAGTACCGACCGGAGTTCCCGGCCAAGGGGTTCGCCGATCTCGAGGCCGCGCGCCGGTGGGCGGGCCGCTTCGTGCGTTGGTACAACCACGACCATCTGCACAGCGGCATCCGCTACGTGAGCCCCGCGGATCGGCACGACGGCATCGACGGCGACATCCTGCGGCAGCGTCACGCCGTGTACCTCGACGCGCGGGCACGCAATCCACGCCGCTGGGCACGGCATACCCGTAACTGGTCGCGCATCGACGTGGTCACGCTCAACCCGGAACGCGATGAAGTGATCGCACCGGCCGCCACGGATCAGATCGAAATACAGCGATCAGCCGCATGACTCAGGCGACAACTGCCTTGACGCGCGCCGCTAGGTGGCAAGCAGGGGACGGCGACGCCGCTCGGTGAGCGGTCGAATAACGGGCAGACGCTCTGGCAGGTGAACTGGAATGGCCAGTCACTGACCGTTCCCTTCACGGGTCAGTTTGGGGCTGA